>DATIWI010000164.1:0-21872 GCA_035519475.1 Opitutaceae bacterium | reverse complement strand
GCCTCGGTCACTTTCAGCGTCACGGCCGGCGGCTCGCCCGCGCCCACTTACCAGTGGCAAAAGGATGGTGGCACCATCGCCGGCGCCACCACCAGCTCCTACACCATCGCCAGCGTCGCCGCGGCGGACGCCGGCAACTATGCGGTGATCGCCACGAATTCCGCCGGCTCGGCCACCAGCAACGCCGCCATGCTCACCGTCACCCGCGCGGTGACGACCCCCAGCAACGCGAGCTCCGGCCTGTTCCAATATCCGGCCGGTGTCGGCGGGGACCGTTCTGGCAACTTCTATGTGACGGACACGTCAAGCAGCACGGTCCGCAAAATCTCCTCCGCCGGACTCGTGAGCACGCTGGCCGGCACTGCGGGTGTCGCGGGCGCGCAGGACGGCGCCGGCGGCGTCGCCCTGTTCAACCAGCCCGCGGGGCTGGCGGTGGACGGCACCGGCGATGTCTTCGTGGCCGACACCGGCAATGCCACCATTCGCGAGATCTCGCCCGGGGGCACCGTCACCACGCTGGCCGGATCCTCCGCCAGCCGCGGCAGCCAGGATGGCATGGGCGCGGCCGCCTCGTTCTCCTCCCCCGTCGGCCTGGCGGTGGACGGCGCCGGCAACGTCTTCGTGGCCGACGCCTTCAGTGCCACGATTCGCAAAATCACTCCGGCGGGCGCGGTCGCCACTCTGGCGGGCTCGGCCATGAATCGGGGGGATGCGGACGGCACCGGCACCGCGGCGCTGTTCAATTACCCCAATGGCGTGGCCGTGGACGGCGTGGGCAACGTTTACGTCGCGGACACCTATACCGACACGATCCGCCGGATCACGCCGGCGGGCGCGGTCACCACCATCGCCGGCTCGGCCGGCATCAGCGGCGCCGCGGATCTCCCCGGACGCAGCGCGCTGTTCAACCAGCCCTGTGGCGTGGCGGTCGATGCCGCCGGCAACATCTTCGTGGCGGACACCGGCAACGGGACGATCCGGAAAATCACACCGGCCGGCGCGGTGAGCACGGTGGCCGGCGCCGCGGGCGTCGCCGGCTTCGGCGATGGCATGGGCGCGAATGCGCTGTTCAACCAGCCCCACGGCCTCTGGATCGACAGCTCCGGCAATCTGATCGTGGCCGACACCGGCAACGCGGCCCTGCGCATGATCGCGCCCAACGGCCTGGTCACCACGCCCGCCCTGGCCGCCGCGCCCACTCCGGCTCCGACGCCGCCCCCGCCCGGGGGCGGCACCACGACGCCGGCGGCGGGCTCGGGCCCGGCAATGGGCGGAGGCGGCGCAATGCCGTTCGGGTTTGTCGGGCTGCTCGTCATGCTGCTCGCGGCCCGCGGTCTCCTTCGATCACGCCAGGACCATCTCGGTTCAGCTTGATGGCTTGGAGCGGCGACGCCCCCGTCGCCGGCACCCGCGGCAACGCGCGGCGAGCCTCCCGCGCCTGGGCTTCGGGGCCCGTGTCCCCAGAGCTCCCATCCGCGAGTCACCAGCGTCGGCGATCTTGGACCCTTCCCTTCGGCCGGTCCGGCCGATCGGTCCTGCGCGGACGAGGCCGCTGCTTTCGTTTTGTGTCCCGCGCGTGGCTTGGAATGAATCACGCGCCGGGATTTGATCTTTCCGGCGCCGGGGAAAAACGTCAGCCTCCTTGCAGCGCCCATGCCTTCCGCCTCTCCCCTTCCGCTTCCCCGCCCCGCCGCGCCGCCCCGGCGCATCATCGTGAAGCTCGGGACCGGGGTGCTCACGTCGGGCGATCCGTCTCCGGCCGCGGCGGTGGACGCCTCCGGCCGCAGCGCGACCCCGGGCGTGACCATCAACGAATCGCGCGTCGGCGGCATCTGCGCGCAGATCGCGGCGCTGCGCCGTCAGGGCACCGAAATCATCGTGGTGACCTCCGGCGCCATTGGGCTCGGCATGGGGCGGCTCGGCCTCACGCGACGACCGCGGGACCTCTCCCAGAAGCAGGCCTGCGCTGCCATCGGGCAGAACCTGCTCATGCAGACGTGGCAGCGCGGCTTCGACCCCCACCAGCTCACGGTCGCCCAGGTCCTCCTCACCCACGACGACCTGCGCATTCGCAACCGCTACCTGGCCGTGAAGGCCACGCTGGAGCACCTGCTCGATTACGACGTGATCCCCGTCATCAACGAGAACGACACCGTCAGCGCCGCCGAGATCAGGTTTGGCGACAACGATACGCTCTCGGCCATGGTGGCCAGCCTGATGCAGGCCCAGTATCTTGTCATTCTCTCGGTCGCTCCCGGCCTGATTGATCTGAAGGGCACGGGTCAGGTCGTGCCGGTGGTGGCGAAGATCACGCCCGAAATCGAGGCCATGGCCGGCGGCACCACCAGCGAGACCGCCGTCGGCGGCATGGCCAGCAAGGTGGCCGCGGCCAAGCTCGCCACCAAATCCGGCTGCGGCGTGTTCATCGCCAGCGGCGCCGCGCCCGGCGTGCTCACCGATCTGTTCCGCGGACGCTCCCCCGGCACCTTCTTCGTGCCGAGCGGGCTCCCGATGGAATCGCGCAAACGCTGGCTCGCCTATTTCCAGCGGCCCACCGGCACGGTCGCCGTCAACGCGGGCGCGGTTCAAGCCGTGCGCGACGGCGGCAAGAGCCTCCTCGCGGTGGGCGTCACCGGGGCCGACGGCGGATTCGCGGCGGATGAGATCGTCAACATTGCCGGCCCCGACGGCGTGGTGTTTGCCCGCGGCATGGCGGCTTTCGCCGCCGAGGAGATTCCGGCCATCGCCGGAAGGAGCTCCGATGAGCTGCGCGCCCGATTTCCGGGGCGCAAGCACCTCGAGGTCGTCCACCGCGACAACCTCGTGTTGCTGTGAAGCCGCGGGCCCGTCAGTTGTTCCGGACGCTCCTCGCAACCGAGTCATGATGAACCATCGTCGAATCATCCCATCCCTGCTGCCGGCGCTGCTGCTCGGGGCGGGCGTCCTTTCCGCGCAGGAGTTGCGCACCGTGCAGGTGCGCACCGCCAACGGCGTCCTGGAGGGCGTGGTCAGCCCCGATGACCAGGTGCGGACCTTCAAGGGCATTCCCTACGCGGCGCCGCCCGTCGGCCCGCTGCGCTGGAAGCCGCCGCAGCCGGCCCCGGCATGGACCGGCGTCCGGCGGGCCGTCGACTACCCCCCGCGCGCGATGCAGGGGCGCATCTTCGACGACATGGTCTTCCACGATGGCGGTCCGAGCGAAGACTGCCTTTACCTCAATCTCTGGATGCCCGAACGTCCCGCGCCGGGCAGACTCCCGGTCATGGTATGGATTCACGGCGGGGGCTTCGTCGCGGGTTCGACGTCCGAGCCGCGGCAGGATGGCGGCAATCTCTCGAAGAAGGGCGTGCTGGTCGTCAGCCTCGGCTACCGGTTGGGCGTGTTCGGGTTCCTCGCCTTGCCCGGACTCAGTGGAGAGTCGGCGCACCACGCCGCGGGCAACTACGGGCTGCTCGACATGATCGCGGCCCTGCAGTGGGTGCGGGACAACATCGCCGCGTTTGGCGGCGACCCTGACAACGTCACGATCTTCGGCGAGTCTGCCGGCTCGACCGCGGTCAGCGCCCTGATGGCATCGCCGCTGGCGCGGGGCCTGTTCCACCGCGCCATTGGCGAAAGCGGCTCCGTCTTCGACACGGAGGATCCGTTCCATTCGCTCTCCCGGGCGGAGGGCGACGGCGTGAAGTTCGCGCAGGCGGCCTTTGGCACGACCTCGCTCGCGGCGCTGCGGAAGCTGCCGGCGGAGCAGGTCCTCGCGGCGGCCTTGCAGCTGCCGCGCGAATACTTCGCGCCGGACGTCGACGGCTGGCTCCTGCCGGCGGACGGCCTGTCGCTTTACACCGCCGGCCAGCAAAGCCATGTCCCGCTCCTGGCGGGGTGGAATCGCGACGAGGCCGTCTGGCGCGACTTTCTCGCGGGCGCCAAGCCCACCGCCGCCAACTTCGCCGCGCGGGCTCGCGCCCGGTTTGGCTCCGAGGCCGACGCCTTTCTGGCGGCCTACCCTGCGGCCACCGACGCCGACGTCTGGCGGGCGGCTCTGGATTTTTCCAGCGACGAGGTCATCGCGTATTCCACCTGGAAATGGATCGAATGGCACCTCCGGACCGGCGGAGCTCCGGTCTACCGCTACGAATTCGACCAGGCGCTACCGCTGCCGCCGGACGCCCCGCCGGGCACCGTGGCGACGGCGCCGCATGCCTCGGAAATCGAGTTCGTGTTTCGCGTGCTCTCGTCGCGCCGACTGCCTTGGCGGCCCGACGACTACGCGGTGTCCGAACTCATGGCGTCGTATTGGACCAATTTCGCCAAGACGGGCGACCCGAACGGCCCGGGCCTGCCGCCGTGGCCGGCTTACCGTCGCGCGGACGGGTACCCGGTGATGCATCTCCGGCCCAATGCCGGCGCGGCCCCCGACAATCACCGCAACCGCTACGAGCTTCTCGAGCGACTGATGCCGGCGCGCTAGCGGGGATTCACCGCGGGGAACAATCTTTGCTTTGCCTCGCGGCGCCTGGGCGTGACACAGTCCCGCGCCGCATGGATTTCACCCTCCACCACGAGCCCGGCGCGCCGCTGTCGATCCCGCCAATCGACTTCCGCGCCGATCTCAACGACGAGCAGCTCGCCGCCGTGACCGCGCCGCCCGGGCCGCTGCTCGTGCTGGCGGGCGCCGGCTCCGGCAAGACGCGCACCCTGACCTACCGCGTCGCCCACCTGCTCACGCAGGGCGTGCGCCCGGGCGAGATCCTCCTCCTCACCTTCACCAACAAGGCCGCGCGCGAGATGCTGCACCGCGTGCAGGACCTCACCGGCGTGGAGGCGCACCGCTTCTGGGGCGGCACCTTCCACCACATCGGCCACAAGGTGCTGCGCCTCTACGGCGGCAGCGTCGGCCGGCCGCGGGATTTCACCATCCTCGATGCCGAGGAAGCCGACAGCCTGCTGCGGGATGCGGTGGAGGACCGGGACAAGACGTTTTTCAAGGACAAGACCCATCCGCGGCCTGGCCCGCTCTTCGAGATCATCAGCTTCGCGCGCAACACCCAGCGGCCGCTTGGCGAGACGATCGCCCAGTTCTACCCGCAGCACGAGGGCGTCGCCGAAGCGATCGCCGCGTTCGCCGCGGCCTACCGCGACCGCAAGCGCCGGCAGAACGTCGTCGACTACGACGATCTGCTCGAGGGCTGGCTCGACCTGCTCACAGCCGTGCCGGACGTGGCGGCCCACCTCCAGCAGCGCTTCCGCCACGCCCTGGTCGACGAGTACCAGGACACCAACACGCTGCAGGCGCAGATCGTGGACATCGTCGGCGCGCACCACCGCATCATGGCGGTGGGCGATGACGCCCAGTGCATCTATTCGTGGCGCGGCGCCAATTTCGAGAACATCCTCACCTTCCCCGACCGCCATCCCGGCACCCAGATCCACCGCATCGAGACCAACTACCGCTCGACGCCGTCGATCCTCACCTTCGCCAACGGCGTGCTCGCCGCCCAGCCCAAGGGGCGCCACTTCGACAAGTGGCTGCGCCCCGTCCGGCCCGATCACGAGAAACCGTACCTCGTGCAGGCGCTGGACACCCGCGAGCAGGCCCTGTTCGTGGTCCAGCGCGTCAAGGGACTCGTCGACGAGGGCCGCCCGCTGGCGGACATCGCGGTTCTCTACCGCGCGCATTTCCAGGCGCTCGACCTCCAGCTCGAGCTCTCCCGCCTCGGCGTGCCCTACGTGATCACCAGCGGCGTGCGCTTCTTCGAGCAGGCGCACATCCGCGACCTCGTGGCCATGCTGCGCTTCGCCTACAACCCGGCGGACGCCATGGCCTGGCAGCGCATCGCGGTGCTGCTGCCCCGCATCGGCGACAAGGGCGCGCAGAAGCTCTACGACGCAGCCCTGGCCCACGCCCGCGCGCAGCAGCGCAACCTGGTGGACGCGCTGGCGGCGGACGCGGTGAAGGCCCGGGTGCCCAAGGAGTCGAAGGAGGAGTGGCCGCGGCTCACGGCCTCGCTCCAGCAGATCGCCGCGGCCATGCAGCACGACCGCCCGTTCAAGGCCGTGGAGATCGCGATTGAGGGCTGGTACGGCGACTATCTCAAGGGCGCCTACGCCAACTATGCCTCGCGTCTGGACGATGTGAAATCGCTCATCGGCTTCGCCGCGCGCTTCGACGAGATGCAGGATCTGCTCGCCCAGATCGCCCTGCTGAACTCCGAGACGAGCGACCGGCAGGTCGATCCCGACGCCGATGCGCTGCGCCTCACCACCGTGCACCAGGCCAAGGGCCTCGAATTTGGCGTGGTCTTCATCCTCGGGCTCGCGGAGGGGCTTTTCCCGCTGCGCCGCGCGATCGAGGGGGGCGACCTCGACGAGGAGCGCCGGCTTTTCTACGTGGCGGTCACGCGGGCCAAGGATGAGCTCTACCTCTGCTTCCCGAAAGTAAACGCGAAGGGCGGGCCCGCCACCCTGCTCGTGCCCAGCCGCTTTCTCACGGAATTGTCCGAGGATCTCTACCAGCCCCTCCGCCTCCGCCGCAGCTTGGGGTGGTAGCACCGGCTCAACGAGAGCGAACGGCGGCCAGACTACGCTGTTCACTCATGCTGCCCGCGCAGCGGGGTCCAAGGCCGGCCGACGGAGACGCTGGATGTCGTGCGGTTCTTGCCGGCAACGCGGCGCCATCGGGCCAAACGCCGGCGAATCCTGCCCCGCCTCCGGTTGGACCGGCCCCGATAGGCCGGACCTGACCCACGCCTTGACCAAAGGCACCATGTCAACTAATAGTTGACATGGTGCCGGTCGCGCCGCCGGACCTTACGTCCGGGTTTGAAGGCCCGGATCGGCGGGCGGCCCACGCCTCCGCCGCCGTTCCGCGCCGTCCGCCACCTACAATCTTTCGCCGGCGTTGTACCGCCGGACCGCTTGTGTTCCCCGCAGCGGCGGTTACTTAGTAGCATTCACCTATGGGTAAGATCATTCTCGGCATCCTCGGAGCGTTCGTTCTCCTCGTCCTCATCGTGATCGTCGCGGCGGTGGGCGCCTACAACGGCCTCGTCAACCGCTCGCAGGCGGTGGACGCACAGTGGGCGCAGGTGCAGAACGTCTATCAGCGGCGCGCCGACCTCATTCCGAATCTGGTCCAGACCGTGTCGGGTGCGGCAAATTTCGAGAAATCCACCCTCATGGCCGTCACCGAGGCCCGCGCCTCCGTGGGCAAGGTCCAGCTCAGCCCCAACACGGCGCCGACCGATGCCGCGCAGCTGGCCCAGTTCGAGCAGGCGCAGGGTGCGCTCAGCTCCGCGCTCTCGCGGCTGCTCGTCGTGGTCGAGCGCTATCCGGAGCTGAAGGCGACGCAGAACTTCCAGATGCTGCAGGCCCAGCTCGAAGGCACGGAGAACCGCATCGCCGTGGAGCGCGGCCGGTTCAACGAGCTGGCCCGCGACTACAACGCCGCCATCAAGCGGATTCCCACGGTCTTCTTCGCCGGCGTGCTCGGCTTCAAGGAGAAGCCGTACTTTCAGGCCACGCCGGGCGCCGAAAAGCCGCCCGCCGTGCAGTTTGACTTCAACACCCCGCCCGCCCCGGCCAAGCCGTGAAAGGCGCGGAAACCGAGTCCGGGCTGCCTCGAGGGAGGAGCCTGCTCGCAGGCGATTTCGTTCCCCGCATCGCGAGCAAGCTCGCACCGACCAGACGCACGGCGCCGCTCGGCGCGCGCGCGGTCGTCGCTGGCCTGGTGGCCGCCGTCGCCCTGCGCGCGGCGGAGGTGATCCCGGCGCGGCCCGCGCGTTATTTCAATGATTACGCGGGCGTCGTGCCGGCGGCGGTCGCCGACCAGCTCAACCAGCAGCTCGAGCAATTCGAACGGGACAGCTCGAACCAGATCCTCGTCGCCGTCTATCCGCGCATGGAATCCGACTCGGCGATCGCGGACTACACGGTGCGCGTGGCGCAGGCGTGGGGCGCGGGGCAGAAGGGCAAGAACAATGGCGCCGTGCTCTTCGTCTTCCTGCAGGAACGGCAGATGTTCATTCAGGTCGGCTACGGGCTCGAGGGCGCCCTGCCCGACGGCTTGTGCCACCTGATCATCGAAAATGAGCTGAAGCCCCGCTTCCGTCAGGGCGACTACGCCGGCGGCCTGCAAGCCGGCGTCGCGGCCCTGATCGCTGCCGCGCGCGGCGAGTATCGCGGAACCGGCCGGACCAACTTCGAGACCGCAGTGCGCGGCGCGGGCTGGCCGGCGGCGCTGGCGATCTTCCTGCTCGTCACCGTTTTTGGCTACCTGAACCGCTATTGGCGCAGCGCGGTCTACCAGAGCGCCGGCCGCCGGCGTGGCTACTCCAGCGGCCCGACCTTCTGGCTCGGCGGCGGAGGATTCGGCGGGGGTGGCTTTGGCAGCGGCGGCGGCGGTGGTGGTGGTGGTGGCGGCTTCTCTGCTGGCGGCGGCAGTTTCGGCGGCGGCGGCGCCGGCGGCGGTTGGTGAAAGGGGGAATCATGCGACACCGGAAATTCCTCAGCCAGCTCGCGCACGAGCGCATCCATGATGCCATCCAGGCCGCGGAACAAAAAACCTCTGGCGAGATCCGCGTCATGGTCAGCCACCGGCGCGCTCCCCAGCCCGTCGCTGCCGCGCAGCGAGCGTTCCTGCGGCTGGGCATGCAGCGGACCCAGCACCGCAACGCCGTGCTGATCTTCCTCGCCCCCCGCTCCCGCACGTTCGCGGTCATCGGCGACGAGGCGGTGCACGCGCGCTGCGGCGACGACTTCTGGCGGGAACTCGCCGAGGCGATGACCGGTCAGTTCAAGCGCGGCGCCTTCACCGACGGCATCGTCCATGGCATCGGCCGCGCCGGCGAACTGCTCGCCGCGCATTTTCCCCGCCAGGCCGACGACCGCAACGAGCTGGCGGATGACGTCATCGAGGACGGCCCGGAACCCTGACCGGGCGGCTGGGTCTGTTGACGACTCTGCTAAGGTAGCGTTACCACTCCGGAGTTGCGCTCCGGGTCCTCTGTGTCTCTGTGGTTGAGTTTCGATCCGCATGCCTTCTTCCGTTGAAAACGTCGTCATCGTCGGCACCGGCTGCGCCGGCCTGACCGCGGCGGTGTACGCCGCTCGCGCCAACCTGGCCCCGCTCGTCCTCGAGGGGGCGATGCCCGGCGGCCAGCTCACCACCACGTCCGACGTCGAGAACTTCCCGGGGTTTCCCGAGGGCGTCGACGGTTTCCAGTTGATGGACAACCTGCGCAAGCAGGCCACGCGCTTCGGCGCCCGCTTCGAGGCGGCGCGCGTGGAATCGGTCGATTTCTCGGCGCCGCCGCTGAAGCTGCGCACGAGCGAACGGGAGATTCCGACCCGGACCGCCATCATCGCGACGGGCGCCTCGCCGCGGCTGATGGGCGTGCCGGGCGAGAAGGAGTATTTCGGCGGCAAGGGTGTCACGACCTGCGCCACCTGCGACGGCGCCTTCTTCCGCAACATGGAGGTGGTCGTGGTCGGCGGCGGCGATTCGGCGTGCGAGGAGGCGCTGTTCCTGACCCGCTTCGCCAGCAAGGTCACGCTCATCCACCGGCGCGACACCCTGCGCGCCTCGAAGATCATGGCTGCGCGCACCCTCGCCCACCCGAAGATCACGCCGGCGTGGGACAGCGTCCTCACCGAGGTGCAGGGCACGCCGCAGGCCGGCGTCAGCGGGGTGAAGGTGCGCAACGTGAAGACCGGCGCCGAGCGCGTCATCCCCTGCAGGGGCGTGTTCATGGCCATCGGCCACCTGCCGAACACGCAGCCTTTCGCGGCCGCGCTCGACGTGGATGAGAACGGTTATTTCCGGCCCGTGAACGGCAGCCAGGTGAAGACCCGGGTGCCGGGCGTGTACGTGGCGGGCGACTGCGCCGATCACGTGTACCGCCAGGCCATCACCGCCGCCGGCATGGGCTGCCAGGCCGCCATCGAGGCCGAGCGCTGGCTGGCCGAGCACGGCGGGTGAGCATTGCTTTGGCCGCCAAAAGGCACAAGCAGACCCAGAAACCCGGGCGCGATACGCGCCTCGGTGATCTCTGGCAGGCGCTGGGGATCCCCGCGGATTATTCGGAGCAACGGCACCTGCCGCGGCAGCGCGAGGCGTCCCGGGTGGTCGCCGTCGGCCGCAGCCGCGCGGGCCGCGTGGTGCGGCTGACACCCCGGGCGGCGGCGGCCTGGCGGCGGATGTGCCGCGCGGCTGCGCGGGCGGGCGTGCGCCTGCAGCCGATTTCGGGGTTCCGGAGCGTGCGCCGGCAGGCAGAAATCATCCGCGGCCACCTGGCGGGCGGCCGCGCCATCCGCGCCATCCTGCGGTTCATCGCCGCGCCGGGCTGCAGCGAGCACCACGCCGGCCGGGCGCTTGATATTGGCTCGCCCGCGGCGCCGGACCTGAGCGGCGCGTTCGCCCGCACGCGCGAATTCCGCTGGTTGCGACGCCACGCCGGCCGGTTCGGCTTCCACCTTTCTTATCCCCGCGGAAACCCGCACCGCCTCGGCGGCGAGCCGTGGCACTGGTGCTGGCACGCCCGCGGGCGCGGTGGCCGGCCGCGGCCCTGAGCCACTCAGGATCCGGCCTTCGCGCGCTTTCGCCGGCGGCGCCGCGCGGCCGGACGCACCCGGCGGGCCGCTTTCGCCGCCAGCAGGGAAGACACCTCGCGCAGATAATCGCGGGCGCTCCCTTTCGTGTGCACCACCACAACGCGTTTCCTGACCGCCGTGAATTTCGCTTTCCCAACCCGCGCCTGCCAGTGGGCGGCCACCTGCACGAACGCCGCCTCGGCGTGGCCGGGCGGTTCCGCGTCGTCGTCGACCAGCCCCGCCATGGCGGAGGGGGCCGCCGCCTTCGGCACCGCGCCGGCGGGCGCCGCCAGGATCAGCGGGGCGTCGGTGCGGGCCGTCGCCGGTGACAGCGTGAACAGGTGCGCCAGATCGTTGGCCAGGCGGTCGCGCTCCGTGAACCAGCCGATCTCCGGGAAGCGGGCCCGCAGCGTGGCCAGGACCGAGGTGTGATCGTAACAGGTGTGGTCGATCGTCCGGGCGGGGATGAGCGGGGAGATGATCACGGCCGGCACGCGCAAACCCAGCTGGGTGAAATCGAAATGGTAGAGGGGCGGGACATCTCCCGGCGCCGGCAAGCCGGCCGGCGGCACCACGTGATCATAGAACCCTCCGTGCTCGTCATAGATGAGGATCAAGACGCTGCTGTTCCAGCAGGCCGAACCGCGGATCCCCTCGTAGACGTCCTTGACCAGCTGGTCCCCCGCCCGCACGTCGCCCACCGGATGCATGGAATTGCCCGTGCGATAGCTGGAGAACACGCCATAGCTCGGCTCGATGAAGATGAAGTCGGGCAGCGCCGCCGCGTTGCAGTCCCGGGCGAAGCCGGCGGGATCGAAGAGCTTCGTGTCGCGGTGGGCCACGCCGTCGACGAGTCCGGACAGCGGGAAATCGTCGCCGCGATAGATCACGAACCGGCGCTGGGTCTGCTCCTTGAGCCGCTGGAAGATGGTGCCGTTCTTGAAGGTGAACTGGGCGCCGAGCTCGCCGCGGATCATCGAGAACTCGCTGGGGCTCTTGGGACTCCCGTTGCTCGAGCCGGCGAGCAGGAAGAACCGGTTGGGGACCGTCGGCCCGGGCAGGGAGGAAAACCAGCGGTCGCAGGTGCAGAATCGCTGAGCGAGCTGGCTGAGGTACGGCAGGGCGCCGGGCGCGAACGAGGACATGATCGCACCGCGGGGGTTCGCGCCGGCCACGGTTTCGTAGCTGAGCACGAAGCCGGAATTGCTGATGGCCCGCGTATCGTAATTGTCAGTCGGGCCGTTCGCACCGAGCAGTTGCAGCCGCACGTCGTCGAATTCGTGCGGCGGATCCGCCGGCATCACGAACGGCGCCGTCGGGGACGTGGCATAAGCCGCGCCCGCCGAGTCGAGGTTCGTCGCGCCGCCCGACGGCACGCCGTCGGCGGAGGTGGGCACCCCGCTCGGATCGGTTCCGCTGATCGCCAGCGATCCCAGAATGTGGTCGTAGGACCGGTTCTCGAGCATCAGGACGAAAACATGCTTGATATCGGATAAGGGCATGGTTTTGGAGCAACCCCTCAAAGTAACGCCGTTTCCCGGTCGCGGCAATCAGCGGAGGCGGATTCCGCCGCCGCCACGCCACGACGGGATCATCGGCCAGCGGAATCTTGCACCCTCCGCCTCACCGCCTAGCCTTCGAACCGCCATGCGCGTCGTCGTCTTCAGCGCCAAATCCTACGACCGCGAATTCCTCGGTGCGGCCAACGCCGGCCGCCACGACCTCGTCTTCCAGGAGCCGCATCTGTCCCCCGCCACCGCGCCGCTGGCCAGCGGCGCCGGGGCCGTCTGCCTGTTTGTGCACGACCACGCCGACGCCGCCGTCATCGACGCGCTGGCCGGGTTCGGGGTGCGCGGCCTCGCCCTGCGCTGCGCGGGCTACAACAATGTCGACCTGGCCGCCGCGGCGCGCCGCGGCCTGCCGGTGACGCGCGTCCCGGCGTACTCGCCGCACGGCGTGGCCGAACACGCGGTGGCCTTGCTCCTGGCCCTCGACCGGCGGATCCACCGCGCCTACAGCCGCGTGCGCGAAGGCAATTTCGCCCTCGACGGCCTGCTCGGCTTCGACCTCTACGGCAAGACCGTCGGCGTCGTCGGCACGGGCAAGATCGGCGCGTGTTTCGCCCGGATCATGACCGGCTTTGGCTGCCGGGTGCTCGCGTGCGACGTCGTCGAGAACCCGGCGGTGCGCGCGCTCGGCGCCACCTACGTGCCGCTCGACCGGCTCCTCGCGGAAGCGCACGTCGTCAGCCTGCATTGTCCGCTGACCCCGGCCACGCACCATCTCATCGGCGCGGCGGCGCTGGCCCGGATGCGGGCGGGCGTCATCCTGATCAACACCGGCCGCGGCCCGCTCATCGACACCGCCGCGGTCATCAAGGCGCTCAAGTCCGGCCGGCTCGGCGGACTGGCCATCGACGTTTACGAGGAGGAGGAAGGCGTCTTCTACGAGGACCTTTCGGCGGCGATCCTGGCCGATGACCTGCTTGCCCGGCTGCTGACCTTCCCGAACGTGATCGTCACGAGCCATCAAGCTTTCTTCACCCACGAGGCCATGACGGCCATCGCAGAAACGACGCTGGCCAATCTGGACGATCTCGCCGCCGGCCGCCCCTGCCCCAACGCTGTCAAGGCGTAGACCCGCGGCGGGGAGTCCCGCGTCCGCCGCAGTGCGCGTACGCCGGAGACCGCGGGCGCCGATCTCGGCGCGCAACCTGGGGTGTCTACCTCATATCGGCGGCTATGATTGGACACTATCCTCCGAATCCCCAAGCCTTCCGCGGACCTTTATCGCACCGCCGGGCCGCCAAATCCCTGCCGGCATGAAAGCCTCGCTGCCACCCATCCCGACCAACGAATCGGCGCGTCTCAGCGCCCTCCGGCGTTATGGTCTGCTCGACACGCCGCCGGAAGAGGCGATTGACGGCATCGCGCGGGTGGCGTCCCTCATCTGCGGCGCGCCGATTGCGGCGGTTTCCCTGGTGGACGAGCAGCGCCAGTGGCTCAAGGCGATCGTAGGCCTCGAGGTGCGCGAGTTGCCACGCGAACACTCCTTCTGCGCCCACGCCATCAACGCCCCCACCGAGGTCATGGTGGTGCCCGACGCGACGAAGGATCGGCGGTTCGCGGACAATCCGCTGGTCCGGAGCGAGCCCCGGGTGCGCTTCTATGCCGGCGCTCCGCTGGTGACCCCGGACGGTTTTGCCCTCGGCGCTCTCTGCGTGGTCGACCGGCGGCCGCGGCACCTGTCCCCCTCCCAGCGGGAAGCGCTGCGGGTGCTGGCGGCGCAGGTGATCGACCAATTTGAACTCCGCCGCGCCGTGACGGACCTGGCCGTCCGCCTGGAAACCGCCCAGCGCTTCGTGCACATCGGCGACTGGCAGTACGATATCGTCCACGAGCGTCACTACTGGTCAGACGAGGTCTTTCGGATCCTGGGGGTGGCGCGGGAGACGTTTGATCCAAATCGCATGGATTTCTTCGCCTACGTCCATCCCGAGGATCTCTCTCGCGTGCGCCGCTTTGAAGTGACGCTCCGGACCAGCGAGAGCCGGGGGCGGATCGATCATCGAATCGTGCGGCCGGATGGGGAGATCCGGCACGTGCGCACGTACGCCGAGGTCGTCCGCGACCCGGCCGGCAACGCGGTGCGCATGACGGGCACGGTGCAGGATGTCACGGAATACCAGCTCGCCCAGACCGCGCTGCACGAAAGCGAGCAGCGCTACAAGCTCGTCTCCCGCGCCACCAGCGACGTGCTCTGGGACTGGGATCTCGCCGCCAACACCATTTGGCGCAGCGACGGGTTCAAGACGGTCTTCGGGTTCTCCACCGACGAGATCGAGCCGGTCCTCGAATGGTGGAGCAAGCGCCTGCACGCCGACGACCGCGACCGGGTGGTCAGCGGCCTGCGCCGCGCCGTCGACTCCGGCCAGGAGACCTGGGTGGACGAATATCGCTTCCTGCTGAAGAACGGCAGCTACGCCACCGTGCAGGATCGGGGCTACATCGTCCGCGGCGCCGACGGCAAGGCCACCCGCATGGTGGGCGGCATGACCGACCTCACGGAGCGAAAGAAGCTCGAGGCGCAGTACCTCCGCGCCCAGCGCATGGAGGGCATCGGCACGCTGGCCGGCGGCATCGCCCACGACCTGAACAATGTGCTTTCGCCGATCATCATGGCGATCGACCTGCTCAAGCTCGACACCGGCGCGGACCCCAGGCGCCTCCAGATGCTCGACACGATTCGCGCCAGCGCGCGCCGCGGCGCCGAGCTGGTGCGGCAGGTCCTGACCTTCGCGCGCGGCCTGGAGGGCCAGCGGATCGCAGTCGAGCTGAACCAGCTCGTCGAGGACCTCCGGGGCATCATCGCCGAAACGTTTCCCCGCAAGATCGCCATCGTGACGGAGATTCCCACGAATCTCTGGCCCATCATCGGCGACGCCACCCAGCTCCACCAGGTGCTGCTCAATCTGGCGGTCAACGCCCGGGACGCCATGCCCGACGGCGGCACGCTGACGTTTGCCGCAGACAATTTCCAGGCCGATGCCCAGTATGCGGGCACCGGCCAGGAGATCCGGCCCGGACCCTACGTGATGGTCGCCGTCACCGACACGGGCACCGGCATGCCCCCCGAGGTCTGCGACCGGATCTTTGAGCCGTTCTTCACCACCAAGGACGTGGGCAAGGGTACCGGTCTCGGCCTCTCCACGGTGCATACAATCGTGAAAAGCCACGGCGGCTTCATCAACGTCGAGAGCAGGCTGCGGCACGGCACGACCTTCAAGGTGTTCCTGCCCGCCGACCCGAGCCTGACCCGGGGCGCCGCGGAAGAGCCGCCGAGCGACGTCCCGCGGGGCCAGGGCGAATGGGTGCTCGTCGTCGACGACGAAGTGCCGGTGCGCTCGATCACCCAGCAGACATTGGAGGCCTTCGGCTACCGGGTGCTTACCGCCGCCGATGGGGTGGAGGCGGTGGCCGTGTTTGCCGAGCACCGGAAGAAGATCGCGCTGGTGCTGATTGACATGGCGATGCCGGTGATGGACGGGCCGACCGCCATCCACGCCCTCCTGCACATTGAACCCGACGTTCCCATCGTCGCCGCGAGCGGGCTCGCCTCCAATGTCACCATGGCCAAGGCCGCCGTGGCCGGCGTCAAGGACTTCCTCGCCAAGCCGTATACCGGGGAAGCCCTGCTGCGCATGATCCGGAGAGTGCTGGAGCGGTCCGAGGCCCCGGCCGCGCGCTGAACCGGCCCGTCGGACCGAGCTGATTCACTTCGCGTCGAGCAGCTCGCGGACGACCTCCGCGAGGCGCATGACGTCAAACGGCTTGGGCAGAAAACGGGCTCCGGTCGCCTGCAGTGTCGCCGGGTCGAGCACGTTGGCGTCGTAGCCGCTGCAGAAAACGACCTTCAGGGCGGGCCGCTCGCCGCGCAATCGCTCGGCCAAATCCCTGCCCGTGAGCAGGCCCGGCATCATGACATCGGTGAAGAGCAGGCCGATGCGCTCCTTGTGCTCGGCCCACCGCGCCAGCGCCTCTTCGCCATCGGCGGCGGTCACGACCTGGTAGCCGAATCGTTCCAGAACGGCCTGCAGAAGGGCGCGCACCGAGTCCTTGTCCTCCACGACGAGAATGGTCTCCGTCCCGCGCAGGCTGGAAGTCGGCGCGGGCTCGAGCGGCGCTGACTCCGGGGCCGGGGCTGTTTGCACGGGAAACCACACGGTGAAGGCGGCGCCCTGGCCGGGCTGCGACTCCACTTCAATCCAGCCGGCGTGCTGCTGGATGATGCCATAGACCGTCGCCAATCCCAGCCCGGTGCCCTTGCCTTCCTTCTTGGTCGTGAAGAAGGGGTCGAAGATGCGCGGGATGACCTCCGCCGGGATGCCCACGCCGGTGTCGCGGACGCGCAAGCCGACCGCGGGCCCGGGCCGCGCCTGGGGCAAGCGCCGGACATACTCCGCGTCGGCCGCGAGCGTCAGGGTGGCGACGATGATCCGGCCGCCGTGCGGCATGGCGTCGCGCGCGTTGACCGCGAGGTTCAGCAGCACCTGTTCCACCATGCCAATGTCGGCCTGAATCTCCGGCAGCCCGGGCATGGGGGCGAACTCGAGCGCGACATTCTCGCCCACCACGCTTTGCAGCAGCCGCGCCATGCGCGCCACGACGTCGTTCAGGGCCAGCCGGACGGGCCGCAGAACCTGCTTGCGGCTGAACAGCAGCAGTTGCCGGGTGAGATTCGCAGCAAAGTCCGCGCTCTGCCGGATCTGCCGGACCGAGTCCAAGGCCGTGGGCCGGAGCGACGGATCCTCGAGCAGGAGGGACGTGTGCCCCTGGATCACCGTAAGGATGTTGTTGAAATCGTGCGCCACGCCGCCGGCAAGCTGCCCGACCGACTCCATCTTCTGGGCGTGGCGGAGCTGCTCCTCGAGCCGCTGCCGGTCCGTCACGTCGCGCACCACCGCCAGCAGGCAGCTCTGGCCCCCGATTTCAATCTTGTCCGCGGAGAACAGGCAGTGGTGGAGACCGCCCGCCTTGTCACGGTGGAGCACCAGCTCGCTGGCCACCGGTCGCCCGGCCTTGAGCGACGCCACGATGCGCTCGCGATCCTTGGGTTCGACCCAGACATTGAGTTCGAGCGCGGAACGCCCGAGCGTCTCCTCCCGCGTCCAGCCGAGCATGCGGGTGAAGCCATCGTTCAGCTCCAGAAAGCGTCCCTCCGCCAGGGTGGTCAGTGAGACGGAGTCGGGCGTGGCGCGGAAGGCCTTGGAGAACTTCTCCTCCGAGGCCTGGAGCGCCTGCTCCGCCCGCTTGAGTTCGGTGAGGTCTTCAAAAACCGAGATCACGCACTTCCGACCCCCGAGGTCGACCAGCTCGCCGGAATACCGGCCCAGGCGGATCTCTCCCGCGTAATTGTAGATGTGCACTTCGCGACCATGGAGCGAACCATGCTGGCGGATGTGCGCGTAAATCTGATCCCGTTCTGCAAAATCGACCCAACTGCGGAAGTCGCGCAGGGTCCGGCCCACCACCTGTTCGCGCGCCTGGCCCATGAACGCGCAGAAGTGCTCATTGGCTTCGATGACCTTCCCGGTTTCGGCGTCCACGACCAGCATCGGGTGGGGCGATCCGCGAAAGACTCCGGAGAACAGCTCCTCGGATTCGCGCAGCGCCTGCTCGGCCAGCCGTTCGCGGGTGATGTCCCGCATCCGGTAGAGGGCGCACACCCCTCCGCCGATCTCGGACCGAAAGGCCGAAACGCGGCAGATGATGGCCTGACCCGCCCGCGTGCGCCAGCGCTGCTCCATCTCCCTGACTTCGCCGCTGCGGAGCAGCGCCTCGACAAAGCGCTCGCGTTCGCGCTCATCCGGCCAAAGCCCGAGTTCGCTGGGTCGCCGGCCGATCGCCTCCTCGCGGGTCAGGCCGAACACCCGGCAGAACGCCTCGTTCACCTCGAGCAGATCGCCGGAGACGATATCGGCGATGGCGTACGGGTCGGGCGAGGCCCGGAAGGCCTTCGAGAAGCGTTCCTCCGAGGCGCGCACCGCCTGCTCCGCCAGGCGTTCGCGCGTGATGTCCCGCATCTGATACAGGGTGCAGAGCCGGCCGCCGATATCGATCCGGAACGCCGTCACGCGGCAGATCACCGTTTCGCCGGCACGGTTGCGGCGGCGCTGTTCCATGTCGTGGACCTCGCCGTCCCGGCGCATCGTTTCCACGAAACGATCGCGATCCGCCAGGTCTGCCCAGAGCCCGAGGTCGCTGTTCCGCTTGCCGATTGCCTCCTCGCGCGCCACCCCGAAAACGCGGCAATAGGCGTCGTTGACGGCGACCATCTGGTTGGTGTGAAAGTCGGCGATCACATACGGATCCGGTGCCGCTCGGAACGCCTTGGAAAACTGCTCCTCCGATTTGCGCAACGCCTGCTCGACCTGGCGCTGCGCGGACATTTCGCGGATCCCGGTCGAGTAGCCCGTGATCGCGGAATCCGGCCCCCGCAGCGCGACCACCAGCTGTTCAACCACGTGCTCGCGCCCTTCGCGGTCCCGCAGCATCGACTCGCCGCGCCAAAGACCATCGCGCGCGGCGGAGGGCAGGGCAACTTCCTTGATTAAGCTAACCGAGGCGGGCGGGAACAGCCGGGATTCCACGTCGGCCGGCACCGTCGTCGCATCTTCCGCCAGATCACACCATCTTCGCCCCGCGCGATTGAGATAGGTCAATCGGCCACGGAGATCGTAGGCCCCGAGAATGTCGGGCGCCCATTCGACCATTCGTGCGAAGAGCGGCGCCTGCTTCTCCAGAGAACCACCGGTCCCTGGATCAGGGCGGGGGTGTCGCGAGGCGGCCATAAGTGGGGTATCCGCGGGGCAATGGTCGGATCAATGGCTCGTGTTAATAGGGGCGGCGCCAGAGGTCGGCAACCTGTAACCGCCGATTGGATCTTGCTGGAATAATTCCAATTCTCACTTGAAATCTGGAACGATTCTAATTCTCTATAGCTCGTACCAATGATCTCGGACACCCAGAACCCTACCCTTACGCAGCGTCTCAGCGACAGCGGCCTGCGCTCCACCCCGCATCGGGAGTTTGTCTACCAAGTGATTCTGGCTAAACGGGATCACCCAACGGCTGAGGAGGTTTTTGACCGCGTCAAGACCCTCAAACCCACGATTTCCTTGGCCACCGTCTACAACTGTCTCGACGCGCTCGTGCAATGCGGGTTGATCAAGCAGGTCAATTTCGTCCGCGAACCGACCCGCTATTGCCCGAACCTCCACGAGCACGCCCACTTTCACGACGAGGCCACCGGCGAGATCCATGACATCGACATACCGGCCGACCTCATGGGCCGGCTGCGGGCTCTCCTCCCTTCGGGCCACACGGCCGTCAGCGTCGATCTCAGTTTTCGCGGTTCCGCCGGCTCGCCCGAACCCGGCCGCGACCACCCTAATTGAGCGGAGCCCTTAGAAAGTTTTCCCGCATCCTTCCATGAGCCAACTCGTCATCCAAGACCTGCACGTCACCGTCGGCGACAAGCCCGTCGTCAAAGGCGTGACGCTCACCCTCAACCAGGGCGAAGTCCACGCCGTCATGGGCCCCAACGGCACGGGCAAGTCCACCATGGCCAAGGCCATTGCCGGCCATCCAGACTACACCATCACCAGCGGGGACGTGCTTCTCGCCGGCCGCTCGATCCTCCAGATGGAGCCCGACGAGCGGGCGCGCGCCGGCCTCTTCCTCGCGTTTCAATACCCGAGCGAGATCCCCGGTGTCACCATCGCCAACTTCGTGCGCGCCGCCCTCCAGTCCCGCCTCGGCGAAAGCGCGGAACTCGACGCCACCAGCTACTACAAGAAACTCTATGAGAAGATGGATCTGCTGAAGATCGACCGGAAGTTCACCTCCCGGGCGGTCAACGATGGATTCTCCGGCGGCGAGAAGAAGCGCTGCGAGATCCTGCAGATGGCCATGCTCGACCCGAAGTTCGCCATGATGGACGAGACTGACTCCGGGCTCGACATCGACGCGCTGCGCGTCGTCGCCGACGGGGTCAACAAGCTCCGCGGCGGCGAGCTTGGCATCCTGCTCATCACCCACTACCAGCGCCTCCTCAACTACATCGTGCCCGACTTCGTGCATGTCATGTACGACGGGCGCATCGTGCGCAGCGGCGACAAGAGCCTCGCCCATGAATTGGAGGCCAAAGGCTACGGTTGGCTGAAAAAAGAGGTGGTGCACGCCTGAACCGGACCGGTCCCGCCGACCGTCGAGTTCTCAACGAACGCCGAAGACAAGGTCCCAGCGATCCTCCACGAATCCCCGGCCCGCATCGGTACCGCAGTGACTCCAACTCATTCATCTTATGGCTGACATCGACACGCTCGAAACCCAAGCCGCCGCGGAGAGTTCCGTGGCCGGCATCGACCAGTCTGCCGGTGACTTCAAGTACGACGTCAAATATGACTTCGACGCGGGCACCGGCCTGACCGAGCGGACCATCAACTACATCAGCGACGTCAAGAAAGAGGCGCCGTGGATCCACGAATTCCGCCTCAACGCCCTGAAAACCTTTCTCGCCAAGCCGCTTCCGATCCATTGGGCCACACGCGACCTCGAGAACCTCAATTTTGACAAGATCCGCTACTACCTGTCCCAGGGCACCAAGCCCAAGCGCACCTGGGATGAGGTGCCTGCGGACATCAAGAAGACTTTCGAGCGCCTTGGCATCCCCGAGCAAGAGCGCAAGTTTCTCGCCGGCGTCGAGGCCCAGTTCGACAGCGAGGCCGCCTACTCCAACATCAAGGAGGTCGTCTCAAAGCAGGGCGTCATCTTCATGAATTCCTCGGAGGCCCTGCGCACACACCCGGACATCTTCCGCCGCTGGTTTGGCAAGGTCATCCCCACGGGCGACAACAAGTTCTCCGCCCTGAACAGCGCCGTGTTCTCCGGCGGCTCCTTCATCTACGTGCCGCCCGGGATCAAGGTCGCCCATCCCCTCCAAGCGTATTTCCGCATCAACGCCGAGAGCTTCGGCCAGTTCGAGCGCACTCTCATCATCGTCGACGAGGGCAGCGAGGTGACCTACATGGAGGGCTGCACCGCGCCGAAGTTCTCCACCTCCACGCTGCACAGCGCCGTGGTCGAGCTCGTCGCGCTCAAGGGCGCCAAGATCCAGTACATCACCGTCCAGAATTGGGCGCCCAACGTCTACAACCTCGTCACCAAGCGCGGCCTGGCCCACGAGGAGGCCGAGATCAAATGGATCGACTGCAACATCGGCAGCCGCCTGACCATGAAATACCCGGGGGTCGTGCTCCGCGGCCGCAAAGCCCGCGGCGAAGTCCTTTCGATCGCCCTCGCCAATGACGGCCAGCACCAGGACACCGGTGCCAAGATGGTCCATGCCGCCGACGAAACCACGTCCTCGATCGTCGCGAAATCCATTTCGGTCGGCCAAGGTCGGGCCACCTATCGCGGCCTCGTGCACATCCCGCGGCGCCTCAAGGGCTGCAAGAACAACACCGAGTGCGATGCGCTGCTCATCAACACCAACTCGCGCACCGACACCTATCCGGCCATCACGGTGCGCGGTCAGCAGCACGCCGCGCAGCACGAGGCCAGCGTGTCCAAGGTCAGCGAGGAGATGATCTTCTACATGCAGTCGCGCGGCCTCACCGAGGCGCAGGCCATGAGTCTTGCCGTGAACGGCTTCGTCAACGACCTCGTGCGCCAGTTCCCGATGGAATACTCCGTCGAGCTCAAGCGCCTCATCGACCTCGAAATGGA
>DATIWI010000163.1:0-7396 GCA_035519475.1 Opitutaceae bacterium | reverse complement strand
AGCGGCGGCGTGTAGCCGATCCCGACCCCTTCGATCTTGTGCGGCCCGGGCGGCCCGCCCCGCAGCACCGAGGATTCGGCGGGTTCGACGACGAAGATCTTGATCGCCGGCTTGAGGCGTTTCAGCACGGTGGCCACCCCGCGCGAAGTCGCCGCCGTGCCGACGCAATGCACGAACGCGTCGATCTCTCCCTTGGTCTGCATCCAGATCTCCTCGCCCAACGCATGATAGCCAGCGATGCTGTCGTAATTCTTGAGCTGATCGGTCCAGTAGGTGTGCGGCTCCCGGCTCAGCGTCCGCGCGGCCTCGATCATGTCCAGGATCAGCTGCTTGGTCGTCCGACCGCCCTCGCTCGGCACCAGCGTCAGCTCCGCCCCCAGGGCCGCCATTTGATCCAGCTTTTCCTGGCTGAACGCGTCCGAGCTGACAATGCGCAGGCGGTAGCCCTTGGCCGCGCACACCAACGCCAGCGACGCGCCCGTGCTGCCGCCCGTGTACTCGACGACGGTGTCGCCGGGCTGCAGGCGCCCGTCCGCCTCCGCGCGCGCGATCACCGCCAGCGCCATCCGGTCCTTGACGCTCCCGGTGGGGTTCTCCCACTCGAGCTTCGCGAAGATTTGCGCCCCGTTTGATGGAACAATCTTGCGCAGTTGGACCAGTGAGGTGTTTCCGATCGCTTGGAGAATGTCCATGGGGTGGATGATCTGTTGACTGAGCCGTCTCGGTGATTCCCTATTGTCATCGCGAGGCGCGTTCTGCTCGCAACAGAACGCGCCGTGGCGATCCAGCTTCGACCTGATCGGGATTTGGATGGATTGCTTCGTCGCCTCGCTGCCGCCGCGAGGCTCCTCGCAATGACATATTGAGAACAGGCCTTAGCTAGCCGTTTCTCGCGCCGCGAGCAATCTCGACGATCCAGAGTCTTGGCGCGGCGCGCCCGGAGGCTCGCCCTCCGCGAGAAAGACGATGCCGCCTGCAAGCAGGCTCCTGCCTCCTTACCGATTGATCGAATTCTGTTGGGCACGCGCTTCCGGAGACCCCCGGGCAGGCTTGCGCGCCGCGCGCTTTCGCCCGAATCTCCCGCCATGCGCGACTCCCCCTTCGGCCTCGTGATTCACGGCGGCGCCGGCGTGATCCTCCGGCGGGATCTGACTCCCGCCCGCGCAGCGCAGTATCGCCAGGCGCTCCGCCAGACGCTGGCGGCCGGCTTCGGCGTCCTCAAGCGGGGCGGGTCCAGCCTCGACGCGGTCGTCGCGGCGATCACGGTGATGGAGGATTCGCCGCTCTTCAACGCGGGCCACGGCGCCGTCATGAACGCCGAGGGCGTCTGCGAGCTCGACGCCTCGATCATGGACGGCCGCACGCTCGACGCGGGCGCGGTGGCGGGGCTCCAGCACATCCGCAATCCCATCGCCCTCGCGCGCGACGTGCTCCGGCGCACGCCCCACATCATGCTGATCGGCGGCGGCGCCGAGGCGTTTGCCTGGCAGCTCGGCTACGATTTCGTGCGCAACGAGTACTTCCAGACCGAACGGCGCCGCCGGCAGCTTGCCCTCGCCCGCAAGCTCGACGAGCGGCGGGCGGGCCGGCGCCGCGCCCGCCCGCAACGGGTGACGTTTGCCACGGTGGACGACAACAAGTACGGCACGGTGGGCTGCGCGGCGCTGGACCGCCACGGCAACCTCGCGGCCGGCACGTCGACCGGCGGGATGACCAACAAGCAGTACGGGCGCGTGGGTGACTCGCCCATCATCGGCGCCGGCACCTACGCCAAGAACGCGACCTGCGCCCTGTCCGCGACCGGCCACGGCGAGTATTTCATGCGGTCGGTATTCGCGCACAACGTCTCCGCGCTGATGGAATACAAGGGCCTCACCCTGCCCGCTGCCGCCGCGGAGGCGGTCCGCCAGATGGAAGCGCTGGGCGGCACCGGCGGCCTCGTGGCCATCGACCGCCACGCCAACGTGGCCATGCCCTTCAACACGCCGGGCATGTACCGCGGCTGCCAGGTGGCCGGCCGCGCGCCCCGCGTGGACATTTTCCGGCCGGCGGCCCGGTGACGCGCAGCGCGGCGGGTCCGGCGGTGCCAATCAGCCGGAACGAAACCGAGTCGGGGCTGGATCGCGACGCCCTGCCGCCTCGGCGGGGCTCGCGATGACAACCCACGGAAAGCGGCTCCAGTTCACGATGAACGGCTCTAGAACGTCCGCAGCGCCTCGGCCACCGCCTGACCCGGCGCCAGCCGCACGCGGCCGTAGCGGTCGCGAAACGTCACCACGAAGCCCGCGGCGCGCAGCGCCCGGTCGATCTCCCGGCGGTCCAGGCGGAGCTGCCGGTGGATCTCCCGCGACTGCCGGATGCGGCCACCCCACAGGCGGGTCGTGGTGATCTCGCGGGTGATCACCCGCCCTTTCTCGGAAACGTCCGCCCGCACCGTCCAATCCGTGCCGCCACGTTCGCGGGTGCGGCGGTGCGGAAGGTGCGCGCAGGGTTCGAGAAAATCAAAGAGCAGCAGGCCGCCCGGGCGGAGCGCTGCGCCCGCCCGGCGCACAAACGCATGGAGCGCGCGCCGGTGCGCCGAAGCGCCCGCCCGCAGGTAGTTGAAGCACTCGCCCACTCCGACGATGGCGTCGCACGGCGGCGGCGCGAATTCGTACCACGACGCCACCCGGAATTTCGCGCCGGGGGCCTTCCTGCGGGCCAGGCGGATCATGGCGGGTGCGAAATCGACCCCCAGCACCCGGTAGCCGGCGGCGGCCAGATGCCCGGTCAAGGCGCCACTGCCGCAGCCGATCTCGACCACGCGGGCGCCCGGCTCGCACCGCCGCCGGAGGCGCTTCAACACGTACGGCGCGGCTTCAGCGGCGAACCCGCTGAAGCCCGCATCGTGGACGTACGCGAGATCCTCCGCATAGAACTTGGCACTCATGGCAGGCCCGCGGCGCCAGAGGTGGAACCTGCGCTCCCTGTCCGCCGTGGCTTGGGCGAAGGCGGACGCGCAGGTTGTTCGGGATTTCGAAACCCGTGGGGATCGGGGCACCGACCAAGGTCGAGCCCCACCCATGCGCTACCGTCCGGCTGCGCCGAGTCGGCGTGCATTTCGAAGATCAGCCGGGTCGCCTCAGGGCGTCGGCACGTCTGCGGGTGGCGCTTTGCCCGGATCGGCCGGGACGTCGACCGCCGGAGCGGACCCTTTCCCTGATCCGGCCATCCTTGTGACGAGCTTGCGCTGAGTCTGGAAGACCGAGCGCAGGGCCAAGCTGAGCTTGTCCTGGATCGTCTGGAGCTCGCGGTAGCGCGCGACATTGGCCTCGTTCGGGGCGCAGCGGGTCGACTCATCCAGGGCCACCATCGCGTCGGTGAAGTCGGTCAGCTTCGACTTCTCGCCATCGAGGAGGGCGGTGCACCAGGCGGCCTGCAGGGCGCCGCCCAGCGCCGCGCCCTCATCTTGGACCATGGCCACCACCGGCACGCCGAAGATGTCCGCCATCACCTGCCGCCAGACCGGCGACTTCGCGCCGCCGCCGGTGAGGCGGATCTCCCGCGCCCGCACGCCGAGGTCGGCGAGTCGGCGCAGGCCATAGTTCATGCCCATGGTGGCGCCTTCCATCGCCGCCCGGGCGAGATGGCCCGCCTTGAAAGTCTGGCTGTTGAGGCCGAGCACCACGCCGGAGCCCTCCGGCACGTTGGGCGTACGCTCGCCCTCCAGATAAGGCAGCAGCACCAGGCCGCCCGCGCCCGCCGGGGCGGCGGCGACCGCGGCGTCGAGGGCCGCGTGGTCATAGCCGAACAGCGCCCGCATCTGCTCGGTGACCGTGGTGACGTTCATCGTGCACAGCAGCGGCAGCCAGCCGCCGCTCGACGAGCAGAACGCCGCGATCTCGCCCTCGGGATCGACCACCGGCTTCTTGGCAAACGCGTAGATCGTGCCGCTCGTGCCGAAGCTGGCCGTGATGATCCCCGGCACCACGTTGCCCGTGCCAATTGCACCCATCATGTTGTCGCCCCCGCCCGCACTGACGATGACGTCGCCCGACAGCCCATACTTCTGCGCCACCTCCTGCCGGAGCATGCCGGCGGCCTCGGACGACTCCTTCAGCGGCGGCAGCCAGTCCGCCAGATTGCCGTCGATGGCCGCGATGGCGTCGCGCGACCACGTGCGCTGGCGGACGTCCATCAGGGCGGTGCCCGAGGCATCGCCGTGCTCCATGAAGTAGTTCCCGGTCAGGTAGAAATTGAGGTAGTCGTGCGGCAGCAGGACGTGCCGCAGCCGCTGGTAGTTCTCCGGCTCGTGGTTCTTCAGCCACAGAATCTTCGGCGCGGTGAAGCCGGGCAAGAACAGCAGGCCCACCTTCCAGAGGATGTCCTTCGCTCCGCCCAGCTTCTCCGTCAACTGCGCGCACTCCTCCACCGTGCTGGTGTCGCACCACAGCTTGGCCGGGCGGATCACCTCCCCCTTCTCGTCGAGCGGGACAAAGCCGTGCTGCTGGCCGGAGACGCCGATGCCGCGCACCCGGGCGCGGTCGATCTTGGCCACGACCGTCTGGATCACGGTGTCGAGCGCCCACGTCCACTCGTGCGGATGCTGCTCCATGTGGCCGACCGGGAGGCCCTCGATCAGCCGATGCGGGGCGCGGGCCTCCGCGACCACCTTCTTTTCGTTGAGGTCCAGCACGACCGCCTTGGTGCTCTGCGTGCCGGAATCGATGCCGATGTAGAGAGACATGGGAAAAAGGTCTGAGTCGCTGAGTCGAACCTCGAATCCTACGGTCCGCAAACCAGAAAAACGGCCGGGGCGCATTCCGGCCGCAATCTCCTGACCCGCGGGGAAGTGTCGCCCGGGGTTGCGGCCGGGGCCGCCGCCTGCATATTCTCCACCCATGATGAATCTCCGAACCCTGCATTTCCTGATGGCGTTGGTCGCAGTGGGCGGCAGCCTTGGAACCATGGCTCTCGCGCAATCCTCCACGCCGCCGAAGCCGATGCTTGCCTCCGGCGTCTTCGACTGGAGCAAACTCGAAGCCAAACCCACCAAGATCGGCGCGCGGCGCGATGTCTTCGACGCGCCCACGCCCACGCTCGGCGCACTCGAATGCCATATCACGACGGTGAATCCTGGCGAGTCGCCGCACGCGGCGCACCGGCATCCCGACGAGGAGCTGCTCATCGTCAAGGAGGGCACGGTCGACGTGACGATCAACGGCGTCACCCGCCAGGCGGGCCCGGGTTCGGTGGTCTTCTTCGCCGCAAACGACCTGCACGGCCTGCGCAACAACGGCAGCGTGCCGGCCACCTACTACGTCCTGCGCGTCGTGCCGCACGACCTCGCGCGCGCTCCGGCCGTCCCCGCCGCGCCCTGACGGCCCGTCGGCGTGACGGAGCCGCGCCACCGGATCGTCACTGCGCCGGAGCCCGTGATTGCCGGGACTGCCATTCGGCTGCGGTCAAGACCGTCCAATAGATGCCGTAGCGCTGGTGGTGGATCTGGTAGAAGGGTTTGAAAGTGACATCGGCAGGGCGGCCGAGACCCTCGGTCTTGAACGCCAGCGGCGCGCCGGCGACCGGCGCAAGATGCGACACCAGATCGTTCAGATTGCCCACGAGCTCGGGCATGGGCGGAACCGGCAGCTTCAGGAAGTCGTGTTGGTCGCGGGCTTCCTGGCCGCCCCCCGGCAGACCGGCCGCGCCCAATTCTCCCGCGAGCACGATCGGACCGTCGACGAAGGCGACGATGTTCGGCACGCCCGGAAGCGGCTCGGTGTGCAGCTCCATCGGCAGCCCAATCGCGACCGTGTCCCCGTCGCGCCATTCGCGCCGTACCGTCACATAGCCGTCGGACGCCCCACCGGCCGCCGGCTCGCCGTTCACGCGGAGCGTGATGCCCGGCCGGGCCCACGCCGGCTGCCGCACCTTCAGATCCAGCGTCACCGGCTTGCGGACCGCGAACGTCAGCCGGCTGGACGGCTCCTCCGGAAACCCCGTCGTCTGGCGCAGCGTGAGACCTTTCTCCGGCCAGCTCAACTCGGACGGGATGAACAGGTTTAGGTAGAGGGAATCGGCGCCATGGGCGTAGATCATCTCGCCGTACTTGGCGTGATTCTCCATTCCCGTGCCGAAGCAGCACCAAAACGATTCCTCGGGGGTGGAATAGGTTTTGAACCGCCCCGGCTCCGTGGGGATGAAGTAACAGACCATGCCGGTGTCGGGATCCTGCGAGGCGAGGATCTGGTTGTAGAGGCCGCGCTCGTAGTAATCCATGCTCTCGGCCGAGGGCGCCCAGCTCCAGACGTGCCCGGTCAGCTTCAGCATGTTGTAGGTGTTGCAGGTCTCGGCCGTCACCGCGCTGAGGTGCCGGGCAAACTCGTCGATCGGAAAGAAGTGCTCATCGTCGCTATTGCCCCCGATCACGTAGGAGCGTTTCCGCACCACCTCCCGCCAGAAGAAATCCGCGATGTCGCGGCAGGTCCCGTCGCCCGTGAGCTCGTATTCGCGGGCGGCGCCGATGATCTTGGGGAATTGGGTGTTGGCGTGCAGGCCGTCGAGCCGATCCTCGCCGCGCGCGAGCGGATCGAGCACGGCGTGGTGGTTGAACGCCTGCGCCAGCCGCAAATGGTCGGGATTGCCCGTGATGCCGTAGAGGTTGGCCAGGACCTCGTTCATGCCACCGTGCTCGTTCTTCAGCGACCCCTGCATCTGGTCGGGCGTCAGCCGGTCAACGCGAAACTTTACCCAGCCGGCCAGACGGTTCAGGACCTCGAGCGCCTGCGGGTTGCCGGTGTGGAGGTACGTGTCGAACAGGCCGGCCATGATCTTGTGCATCGTGTACCACGGGGCCCAGACGGGCTGCTGCGCGTCGACCCGGTCAAAGAACGATTCCGGAAACGCCGAGAGGTAGCCGGCGTGGTAGCCCTGGGCCGGCATGGCCGCCTGGCATTTCGCGAGCTCGGCCACGATGTGCTCAGTGCGCGCCTTGAGCGCCGGATCGCCCGTGCTGGCGTACATCAGGGCACACGCCGACAGGTAGTGGCCGAGCGAGTGGCCGCGGAGCTCGGAGCCGGGGCTCTCCCACCCCGTCAGCGGCCGCGCCCAGTCCGAAAGTCCGGCCGTGACGCGGAACATGAGCAGCAGCCGCTCGGGATCGAGGGACAACAGCAGCCGGTGGTCCATCTCCTGCGCGCGCTTGAACGGCCCGTCGAGCAGCCGGACCTGAGTCAGCTCGAAGCGCGCGGCGGGGATAACGGGAAGGGCGGCGCCGGCCAACGAGCCCAGCGACGCCACCGCCCAGATCGCCAGAGACGCAAGCTTCTTCATGAGAGTCGCCAGAATCGGGGCCCAAGGCGACGCCGCGTCACATGCGCTCGATCATCGCCGAGGCGAACTCGCTGCACTTGAGCTC
>DATIWI010000162.1:0-49232 GCA_035519475.1 Opitutaceae bacterium | reverse complement strand
CACACGGAAGGCTTCGTGGCGGGCAGCGCGCTGGCGGCGCTGGCCTCGCACCGGGCCGATGTGCTCCTGCGGCAGTTCGCGGGGGCCACCCGCATCCGGTGGCTCGTGATCTTCCAGAAGCTGCCGAGCGGCGCCGGCCTGTACGCGGCGCGCGGGGAAGTGGAGGAACTGGGCGGCGAGGCGGTGGCGATCGAGGTGGCCCACGACCCGGATGCGGCGATCCTCCGGGCGTTCGCCCGCCTCGGCCGCCGGCTGGCCGGGCAGGCCGCCGGGAGCCCCCCGCCGGCGGGCTGACGGGCGGCGCCGGCGACAATTTTTGCGATCCCTTGTGCAAAAAATGCGGAGCGAAAACGGCCGATCTGGGGTAGATTTGCCGCCGTACCACCACCCGCACCATGTCCGCCCTGCCCCTTGCCGTCAGCATCAGTCTCTGCCTCGTGTTCACGTTGGTCGTGTTCTTCCTGCGCGAGCAGGCGCGGCGCCCGTTCGGCGGCACGCCGCGCGGCGCGCTCTTGCCCGTCGCCGGCGAGACGCCCCGATCCGAGTCCGGCGAACGCCGCCGCGGGCCCGCCGGCTAGCCGACCAGGGTGGAGCCCGGCCGGGCTGATCCCGTCGCCGCCGGCCTGCGTGGCGGGCGGACACCGTTACAGGGATCGGGGAATCGCCGCGGTCAGCACCTCCGGGCCGCTGTCCGTGATGAGCACGTTGTCCTCGATGCGCACGCCACCCAGGCCGAGATGCGGCTCGACCTTGTCCCAGACCACAGCTTCGCGGAATTTCTCCCGGCGTTTCGGGTCGTGCAGGATCGGCGGGATGAAATAGAGCCCGGGCTCCACCGTGACGACGTAGCCCGGCGCCAGGGGGAGGTCCATGCGCAGGTTTTTCAGGCTGGCGCGGGTTGAGCGGGGCCGGCCGGGGAGGGTGCCGCTCGCGTCGCGTACGCCGAGGCCGACCAGGTGGCCGATGCCATGGGGGAAGAACAGCAGGTGCGCCTCCTGCTCGACGAGGGATTCGGCGTTGCCGCGCATCAGGCCGAGCGAGACGAGTCCGGCGGTCAGGTCGACGGCGCCTTGCAGGTGGATATCGCGCCACTCGGCGCCGGCCTGGCAGCGGCCCACGGCCGCCTGCTCCGCCGCGAGGACCACCTGGTGGAAATCGCGCTGGAAGGCCGACGGCTCGCCGGCGACATAGGTGCGCGTGACGTCGATGACATAACGATCGATCTCCGCGCCGGCGTCGATCAGCACGAACTCGCCCGGCTGCGCCGCGCGGGCCGTCGGTTCGAAATGCAGGACGGCGCTGTTCGGCCCGGTGCCGACAATGGTGCCATAGCCGGGGCGCGTCGCGCCGTGGCGGAAGAACTCCGCTTCGAGTTCGATCTGCACCGCGCGCTCCGTGACGCCGGGCGCGATGAGGGCGGCGGCCCGGGCGTAGCCGGCCGCGGTGGCGGCCGCCGCACGGCGCATCGTGGCGAGTTCCCACGCATCCTTGGGCCGGCGGGCATGCGCGAAAGCCTCCCGGACCCTGATCGTCAGTACGTCGTCGGCGCGCACACCGGGGAGCGGCGCGCCGAGCAGGGCAACGGGTCGGTCGCGGCGCGCCGTGATCCAAGCCGGCAGGGCGGCGAGCGGCTCGCCGGCTGACTGCTCCCGTGCCTCCCAGACGCGCTCGCCTTCGGTGACGTCGGGCACAAACAGCTTCCAGCCGTCGTGCGGGCCGTCCTGCGGGTCGAAGGCCGCGACGGCGCCCGGGCACTCGATGCCGGCGACGTAGAAGAACTCGGCATGGGCGCGGAACGGGTAGGTCTGGTCGGTGTTCTCCGGCAGCGGGACGGGAGCGCCGGCGCCTAGGAGCAGAAGTTCATCGTGGAGGTCAAGCGCGGCAGCCAGGCGGGCGCGTCGTTGGGCAAGGTCGGCAGGCATGGCGGAGAAGGGGGCTTGGACCAGTTGTCGGACCGAAGGTGCCGCCCGACAAGCCGTTTCCGCCGGCGCGCCGGTGTTGCCCTCCGGATGGCTGCGTTCATACTTGCCCCCATCCCATGAAATTCAGCCAATCCCAGGCCGACGTTTACGTGCCCGCCGGCGGCGACGCGACCGCGGCACTCGCGCGCACCACCCACCTGTGCGTGGCCGCCCACCAGGACGACATCGAGATCATGGCCTACCACGGCATTGCCGCATGCCAGGGCCGGGACGACCGCTGGTTCTCCGGCGTGGTCGTGACCAACGGCGCGGGCAGCCCGCGCACGGGGCGCTTCGCACACATCAGCGACGAGGAGATGCAGGCCGTCCGGCGGCGGGAACAGCGCCGCGCGGCGCGCATGGGCGGCTACAGCATCCAGCTCCAGCTGGCGCACCCCAGTGCCGCGGTGAAACGCCCGGGACACCCGGGCGTGGCCGCCGATCTTCAGAGCATTTTCGCCGGCTGCCGGCCGGAGGTCGTCTACCTGCACAATCCAGCGGACAAGCATGACACTCACGTGGCCGTATTCCTGCGCTGCCTGGAGGCGATCCGGACGCTGCCCAAGTCGCAGCGCCCGCCGCAGGTGTTGGGCTGCGAGGTCTGGCGCGATCTCGACTGGCTGCCTGACGCCGAGAAGGTGGCGTTGGATGTGTCGGCCCAGCCGCGGCTCGCGGCCCGCTTGCTCACGGTGTTCCGGTCGCAGGTGGTTGGGGGCAAGCGCTACGACCGGGCCACGCTGGGCCGGCGCGCGGCGCACGCCACCTACCATGCCTCGCACGCCACCGACGCCACCACGGCCCTGACCTTTGCCATGGATCTGACGGTGCTGGCGAAGGTGGATTCCCTCGATCCGGAGACCTACGTGCAGGGGCTGGTGCGGCGCTTCCGCGACGACGTCACTGCCCGCGTGCGGATGTTCCGGTAGGACGGTCCGAGGTTGGAGCGGGAACTGATCTCCTCACGCCGAGTCCGCCGAGGACGGCCCGGCCCGAATGGGGATTAACCGCTGCCAGCCTTTGCGGGAGGTCCGGGTGCGCCTCGCGAAAGTCGGGCCAAAGGATCGGATTCCATTCCGGTGCAGTCATGGCCTGGCTTCGCCGAGAAAACCCTTGCCTCGCCGGGATGCAGGGCTCTTGCTTTTCTTCCCTTGGTTCGGGCCGTGGCGCAGCCTGGTAGCGCACTTGCATGGGGTGCAAGGGGTCGTGAGTTCGAGTCTCACCGGCCCGACCAATCTCCTCCGGACGCAGCGCGGGCGCATTTCGCCGCATCTTGGTGCGTCCGCCGCCGGGCGATACCCGCAACGGGTGTTGCAAAAACCCGGAGATCATCCATGCAATGGCCCTGCGCTGGTTGCCCCCCGATTTCAGCCCAGCCCAGTCCCATGAGCTACTACTTCATCGGCAATCCGGAGTCCGAGAACGCCCACCGCTGGACCTACAATACCAGCGTGACTTCAACGAAAGCGATTGTCGCGGCCCTGCGCCGGGCGGGCTTTCACGTCGTCACGCTCAAGAGCAGCGAGAGTGTCTCGCCCTATCTGGACGAACTTGACATCTCCAAGCCCCGCGGCACCCGCGAGGAGCTCGAAAAGATCTGCGCGGCGGCGGACCCCAACCCCAAGTCCTCCCGGTCGCCCGTGGCCAAGGAGCCGCCGAGGCGTTTCCGCATTTGAACCGCGGCGGGCGGGCGGCGGCGATGCGGCGGCAACGAGCGCGGGCGTCCGCGGCGGGGGCAGAAGGGCGGGCGGCCATCCGATCATGGCTCCGCCGGCGGCGAGCCTGGTTCTGGCCGGTGCTGCTCACGCTGGCGATCACATGGGAATCGGTGGAGGCAGTGCCGAGTGTAGGGCCGGCCTGGCTGTCGCTCGACAAGGTCGCGCACTTCGCGGTTTTCGGCCTGCTCGCGACGACGCTCGCGCGCCTCGAGGAGGCGTCCCGCTGGCCGCGGCTTGGCGCGCTGTGGGCCATCGTGCTCGCCGCGGTGTACGGCTTCGGCGACGAGCTCCTGCAGGGCTTCATCCCGGAGCGCTCGATGGAATTCGCCGATTGGGTGGCGGATACCCTGGGCGCGCTCGTGGCAGTCGTCGTCTACCTGCGCTGGACTTGGTACCGGCGGCTGCTGGAGGCGCCGCTGCGGCGGCGGCGCCAACCGCGGGTTGAAATTTCGCCGGATTCGGGACCTAATCCACCCGGATGACCTCCGCCGAGGCCCGAGAGCGCATCGCCGAGCTGCGCGCCCAAGTGGCGCGGCACGACGAGCTGTATTACCGGCGGGCGAAGCCGGAAGTCACGGACCAGGACTACGACCGCCTGAAGCGTCGGCTCTCCGACCTGGAGGCGATGTTTCCCCAGTTCCGGACGGCCGACTCCCCCACGGGGCGCGTGGGCGACGACCGCCTGGAGGGCTTTGTCGTTTACCGGCATCGCCAGGCGATGCAGAGCCTCGATAACACGTACTCGGAGGAGGAACTGCGGGCCTTTCACCAGCGGCTCGTCAAGCTGTTCGGCCGCGAGGATCTCGCCTACGTGGTCGAGCCGAAGATCGACGGCATTGCCGTAAGCCTTACCTATGAGCGCGGCGTGCTGGTGCGCGCGGCCACGCGCGGCAGCGGCTTCGAGGGCGACGACATCACCGCCAACGCGAAGACGATCCGGACGCTGCCGCCGGAGCTGAAGCGGCCGAAGGGCAAGGGGCCGGGCGGACGGGCGGTCCTGCCGGACGTGATCGAGATCCGCGGTGAAATCTACATGACGCTGGCGGAGTTCGAGCGGATCAACCGCGAGCGGGAGGAGGCGGGCGAGGGGCAGTTCGCCAATCCCCGCAACCTCACCGCCGGCACGATCAAGCAGCTCGACACACGCGAGGTGGCCCGCCGCAAACTCGAGATCGTCCTCTACGGCGTCGGCTTCTGCGAGCCGGCGGCGGCGGAGACGCAGAGCGGCCTGCACGGCCTGCTGCGGGCCTGGGGCCTGCCCACGGTCGAGCGCTACTGGACCGCCCGCGGCATCGAGGAGACCTGGGCGGCCGTGCGGGAGCTGGACCAGTTGCGGCACAGCTTCGCCTACGGCACGGACGGCGCCGTGGTGAAGCTCGACTCCTTTGCCCAGCAGCGCGAGGCCGGCAGCACCTCGAAGGCACCGCGCTGGGCCATCGCCTACAAGTTCGCGGCGGAGCGCGCCGAGACGCGGCTGAACGCCATCGCGGTGCAGGTGGGCCGCACGGGCGTGCTGACCCCGGTGGCCGAACTCGAGCCGGTCGTGCTGGCCGGCACCACGGTGTCGCGCGCCACGCTCCACAACAAGGACGAGATCGCGCGCAAGGACATCCGCGTCGGCGATTACGTTCAGGTGGAAAAGGCCGGCGAAGTCATCCCGGCGGTGGTGGGCGTGAACACCGAGCGCCGGGCGAAGGACGCCGTGCCGTATGTCTTCCCCGCGAAGTGCCCGGTGTGCGGCACCCGCGTGGTGCAGGTGGAGGGCGAGGTGGCGCTGCGCTGCCCCAACACCGACTGCCCCGCCCAGGTGCGGCGCCGCGTGCAGCATTTCGCCTCCAAGGGAGGCGTCGACATCGACGGGCTCGGCGAAGCCATGATCGACACCCTGGCCGAGAAGGGCTGGATCCGGAGCATCGCCGACGTTTACCGCCTGCAGCGCGACGACCTGCTGACCCTGGGCAAGAGCGTGGAGAAGTCGACCGACAATCTCCTCGCGGCCATCGCCGCGAGCAAGCGCGCCGAGCTCTGGCGCTTCATCAACGGGCTCGGCATCACGCACGTTGGCGTGGCGGCCGCGAAGGATCTGGCGCTGCGATTCGGCAGCCTCGAGGCCCTGGCCGCGGCCCGGCGCGAGGAGTTGCTCAGCATCGAGGGCATCGGCGACATCATGGCGGATGCGATCATCGCGCATTTCAACGAGCCGCGGAACCGGGCGCTGGTGAGCGAGCTGCTGCGGCTCGGGGTGGACCCCACGGCGCCGGCCCGGCCGGCGGGCGGGGCGACGCCGCTGGCCGGGAAGGTCTTCGTGCTGACGGGCACGCTGCCCAGGCTGACCCGGGAGGAGGCCACGGCGATGATCGAGACGGCGGGCGGCAAGGTCAGCGGCAGCGTCAGCCGCAAGACGAGCTATGTGGTCGCCGGAGAGGAGGCGGGCTCAAAGCTGGAAAAAGCCCGGTCGCTGGGCGTGCCGGTCATTGACGAGGCAGAATTCCGCCGGATGCTCCGCGGGTGAGGCAGCCGCCAAGCAGCGCGGGTTCACGGCGGGGGCGCGCAGGCAGGCGCCTCCGGGCGGGCTCCCGGCAGTGGACTGAGTGGCTGCGGGCGCGGTCGCCGCATCGCGCCTGTTCCCCGGACGGCGGCACTCGGCGATGCCGGCCTGCAGAGGAAGAATCCGCCATCAACCGTTGTGCGCCAGCTCCATGCTCACCGCCCGCCGATAACCGGTCACCGTGAGGGCGAGATCGCGATGCACGTCCACCACGGCGTAGGCGTTGTTCTCGGCCCCTGAGCCTTCGACCACGGCGCGCAGCGTGTAGTAGTGGATGCCATTGATGAGGGAATAGGCGCCCTTGTGGTCGTGGCCCTGGAAGACCGCGAGCACCTTGCCCGAGCTTTCGAACACTTCGCGCACCTGCGCACGGTTGACGACCTGCACGTGGCCGTCGCCATCGAATCGCTGGTGTCCAAAGATGATGACCGGCTCGGTCGCCGCCGAGAGCTCAGCGCGGAGCCACTCGAGCTCCGCCGGAGGCAGGTGGATGTCGCGCCAGTCGAAGTTGCCGTGATCGTAGTCCCGGCCGTCGTGCATGAAATTGGTGTCGACGGTGACGAAACGGACCCCGCCGTGACCGAACGCGTAGTAGCTGCGGCTGGCCGGGATGCCGGTGTTCGCAATGTGCGCGAGCACCTGGGCCTTGGAGAGGTTGTCCATGTCGTGGTTGCCCAGCACGTGGTAGGCGGGCCCGCCGAACCGCTGGAATTCGCGCTCGATGGTCACGAGGTGCGACAGGGTGCGCTCCTCCGGCTCGCCGGGCGCCATGTCCTTGAAGTCGCCCAGTTCCGCCAGGAACGCGACGCGTTCGGCCTGCAGGCGCCCGACGGCCTCGCGCATCTTGCCGATCGACTCACGATAAAAGAGCGTCCCCTTGGGATCGGCATCGGCGTAGTGCGGGTCGGTGACCAGGCCGAACCGCCAGCCGGCAGGGTGCGGTTCCTCCGCCGAGAGCCGCCGGCGGTCGCCGAGGGCCAGGCCGAAGAGCGCGGCCGCGGAAGCCTTCAGGAAATCGCGGCGGTCGATCCGCCAGCCGGGCGGGACAGCGGGGCGTGGGCCGGGTGGCATGCGGGCTACCTTGCCGCTTCGCGCCGCAAAGGCAACCGCGGCGGCGTGGCCGCACCACCCAGCCCAACATGTCAACTATTGGTTTACATATTGGGCTGGAGGGAAGGGAGGGGAGAGAGTCCGGGGATAGCCGGCGCGGATCGTGCAGCGCGGTGAAGGCGGGGCGGACACGATCGCGGTGGGCGGCAGAGGTCGGGGCGCCAAGCCACATGTCAACCAATAGTTGACATTTAGCCGAGACCTGCGAGCTGCACGGGCGGGCTGCTTGGAAGGGCGGAGCGTAAAGGGGCGGGAGACCGGTGGCAAATGTCAACCAATAGTTGACATTTGCCGCCAAAGGAATGGGTGATCGCGAAGGCCGGGTTGGAGGAGCGGGCGGAGAGGGCGGGACGGTGGAGAACGGGGTGCGCAGGGGTGCGAGACTGATGCCAAGGGCGCGCCGGCTTGCAGCGCAGCGTTGCACGGCGCGGGGCGGCCTGCATGCTCGGGCGGATTGGCTGAGCAACCGATCACCGTCGCCTATCTCTTCACGACCTTTCCGAAGGCCTCCGAGGCGTTCCTGCAGCGCGATGTGGCGGCGATGCAGGCGCGCGGCGTCAACCTGCGCCTCTACTCGTTGTGGGACGGCGGTGGCGAGTTCCGCGGACTGCCGGTGCAGGCGATGCCGCGGTGGTGGTTCTTTGTGTCGCTGCTGTGGTGGGTGCCGTACGGCTCCATCCGGCGGCCCGATCTCCTGTGGGAGCTGATTGTCAACACGCTGCGGCGGCGCGCGCCGTCCCATCTGAACTTCTGGGAGAACATGCTGGGCGCGGGGTTCACCGCCTGCTTCGTGTGGTCGTTTCGCCGGGACCGGCCCGACCTGGTCTATGCCGCCTGGACCGGCGCGCCGGCCACGGCGGCGTGGCTGATGTGGCGGCTGACGGGCATCCCGTACGGCACGGGCGCGCACGCCTATGACCTCTACGAACACGGGGGCGACTGGTGGCTGATGGAGAAGGTGGCGCTGGCGCGTTTCGTGCATACGTCGACCGAGATGGGCCGCCGCACGCTGCTGGAACGCGGCGCCGATCCCCACAAGGTGGTGGTGATCCGGCGCGGGCTCGACGAGTTTCCCGCGTTGAAGGCGCTGCGCACGCCGCGCCGGCCGCTGCGGCTCGTGTGCATCGCGCGGCTGGTGCCGAAGAAGGGCCTGCGGCGCCAGCTCAGAGTCCACGCCGCCCTGCGCGACGCCGGGTTCGCCTTCGCGGTGCGGATCGTCGGCGACGGCGAGTTGCGCGGTGAACTGGAGCGCGAGACGGCGGCGCTGGCGCTGACCGACCACCTGACGTTCACGGGCCAGGTGCCGCCGGCGGAGGTGTGGGAACACCTGCGGTGGGCCGATGTGCTGCTGCATACCGGCGTCGTGGCGTCGACCGGCGACCGCGACGGGCTGCCCAACGTGATTCCCGAGGCGATGGTGAGCGGTACGCTGGTCCTGACGTCGCCAACGGCGGCCACGACCGAGGCCATCCAGCACGAGGTCACGGGCCTGGTGGCGGACGTGGACCAGCCGGACGTCTGGGTGGCGGCGCTCCGCCGACTCGCGGAGGACGACGGGCTGGCGGAGCGGCTGCGGGGGGCGGCGCGGCGCTGGGCGGAGGAGAACTACGACGCGCACAAAAACGCGGCGCGGCTGCACGACTGTTTCCGGCGCGCGATCGCAGGAGACGGGATCGGCGCGCCTGGGCGTGAGGCGACGGAGATCCAGCGATGATCTTTTTCGATGTCACCAAGTCGGCCGCGGCGTGGCACCAGTCGGGCTTGATGCGGCTGAATGCGCGGTTGCGCCACGAGATGGGGGCCGCGGCGGTGGCGGTGCGATGGGACGGACGCAGGGGCGTCTGGCGGCAGGACGGCAAGAGAGGGTCCGTGGAATGGTCGCCGGCCGACTGGCTGTTCACGGCGGAGCAGTTCAACGAAGCGGAGCGGCCGGGGTTCTGGGACTTCTTGAGGGCGCGGCGGTGTCGCCTGGGAGCGATCTTCGCCGATGCGATTCCTCTGCGCCATCCGCAGATCACCTGGCCGCAGAGCGTGGCGCGCCATCCGGAATACATGAAGATGCTGGCCGCCTTCGACCGCGTCTGGGCAATCTCCGAGGCGACCCGGCGCGACCTCGTCGAATTCTGGCGCTGGCAGGGCGGGGCGGTGCGCGCGGCGGTGGAGACGATCGCGCTGGGCGCGGATTTCGACGGCACCGCGCGGGCGGGACCGGCGACGGCCGCGCAGCGACCGGCCAGTTTGCTGTGCGTCGGTATCCTCGAGCCGCGCAAGAACCAGATGTTCCTGCTGGACGTCTGCGAGGCGCTTTGGCGCGAGGGTCTGGACTTCGAATTGAATCTGGTCGGGCGGGTGAATCCGCATTTTGGCCGGCCGATCGCCGCCCGGTTGCAGGCGTTGCGGAGAACCCGGCCCGACGTGCGCCATTATCCGGCGGCGCCCGACGCCCGCCTCAACCAGCTGTACGCGGCGGCGCGCGCGTCGGCGTTTCCGACGGTGGCAGAGGGTCACGGGCTGCCGGTGCTGGAATCGCTCTGGAAGGGTCTGCCCTGCGTGTGCAGTGATCTGCCGGTCCTGCGCGAGGTTGCCGCGGGCGGCGGCTGTCTGCCGGCCGCGGCGAACGACCCGGCGGCCTGGCGGGCCGCCTTGCGCCTCGTGCTCACCGATGACAGCGAGTGGCGACGGCTCGCCGCCGAGGCGGCCGCGCGCCCTCTGCCGACGTGGGCGGACACCGCGCGGCTTTTGCGCGCGGGTCTGGTCTAGGGCGGATCCGAGGTCGCCACTCGGAAGCCTGCAGGCCAGGAGTTCATCCCGGCTTCACGGCATCGGATTGAAGGCGGGCCGCCAGGACAGGGACCGGCTGCCGCCACGCCGCCGCAGCCGCGGAGAAGACCAGAATGCCGAGCAGACCGCAGGCCGATTCGGCGAACAGCATGCCGGGGGCGTTCCAGCGCGTTTCCGCCGCCGCGAGCAGCAAGCCCATGTAGCCGATGGGGATGTTTGAGATTGACGCGAAGAAATTGTATTTGGTGGCGGCGTTGCCGGCGCCGATGGCGTCGAGCACGAAGGCGGAGAATGCCGCAAAGCACAGGCCGGTGATGAACGCGTAGGCAAGGCCACCCGCCACGTAGACGAGGGGGCTCGCGGGCAGGACCGCCATCGTCGCCGTCACCCCCGCCATGATACCGCCATAGACGACGTAAGCGGTGCGGGAGCCAAGGCGCTTGCACCCGTATCCACCCACGACGCATCCCACCATGGAAATGACGCCGGTGAGGAAGCCCTGCACCAACTCCACCTCGTGCACGCCGGCGTGCCAGTGGGCCGCCACCTCCGCCTGCGCGAGCACGCCGCTGGCCGCGCCCGTTCCCACCGGGACGAAGCAGAGCACCGCGCTCAGCACGCCGTTGCGCGAGCTGATCGCCCGCCAGAAATCCACCGCCACGTCGCGAACCGTGCCGAGGAGCGCGGACGGGCGCGCTTCCGACGGGACTTCCGGCAGCAGGGGCAGCGCCGCGGCGCACGCCAGCGTTAGCACCGCCAGGATCAACCCGGCCAGCCAGCCGGCCGGCAGATTGGTGAGAAGCCACAGCCCCAAGCCTCCCCCGATGCCGTTGCCGCCAAGATTGCCGGCCTGGAACCACCCGCTCACGCGACCGCGCTCCGAGGGCGGCGTGAGATGGGCCATCATGGCTTCGACGGCAAAACCGAGAAAGGTCGACGCCACGGACGTAATCACGATGACGACCTCCATGAGCCGGAGCGTGGCGGACCCCAGCGGCACGGCGGCCATGGCGAACATGCCGGCGGCGGAAAGGACACAGCCGACCAGGTACCAGCGTTTGCGTGTGAGCGTCGTGTCGCCGATCGGGGACCAGAAGAATTTGATGGCGTTGGGAAACATGCCGGCCGCGATGAGCTCCGCGCCCTGCTGGACGGTGAGGCCGCGCTGCGTGGCGAGGAAGGCGAGGGCGACGCTGACGAAGCCAAAGGTCGCGCCGAACGGCACAATCAGCACTGTAAAGGCGAACGGATGCGCGGCCGGGCGCGGTTGTTCCGTCGGACCAGAGCGCAGCGGGTTCAAGGGCGGACGCGGACGGGACCGGCTGGCGCCGCCTAGAGCTTTTTGACGGCGTAGGCCATCGCCGCCGCGACCTTCTCGAGGTCCGCATCGCTGTGCATGGCCGAAACGGCGGTGCGCACGAGGTCCTTGCCGGGCGGAACCGCGGGCGCGATCGACATGACAGTGAACACGCCCTTTTCCAGCAGGGCCTGCCAGAAGCGGTAGACCAGTTCCTTCGAACCCAGCACGATGGGGACGGCTGCGGTCTCGCTGTCCCACGTGTCGAGGCCGAGTCCCTTGAGGATTTCGCGGTAGCGGCGCGTGTTCCGCCAGAGCCGCTCCAGATGCTGCGGCTCACTCTGCATGACGTCGAGCGCGGCCGACGCGCAGGCGGCCTGGCTCGGGCTGATGGCGGCGCTGAAGATGGTCTGGCGCGAGTGCGTGCGCAGGTACTCGATGAGCTCGGTCGAACCGGCCACGAACCCGCCGGTGCTGGCGAGCGATTTCGAGAGGCTGCCGCAAATGAGGTCGACCTTGTCGTTGAGTCGGAAGTGATCGACCGTGCCGCGACCCTGGCGGCCGAGCACGCCGAAGCCGTGTGCGTCATCGAGGACGAGGAAGCAGCCGTGGTCCTCGGCGATCCCGGCAATCTCGGGCAGGCGCGCGATGTGGCCCTCCATCGAATAGACACCCTCGACCACGATCATCTTCGGCGTGTGGTGGTGGATGGAGCGGACAAGCTGGCGCAGATCCTCCGGGTTGTTGTGGGAGAACCGCTCGACGGACGCCATCGACAGGCGGATGCCGTCCCACACGCAGGAGTGGATGTTCTTGTCGACGAGGATCAGGTCGCCCTTCTGCGCAAAGGCGGCGACGCTCGCCATGCAGGAAATGTAGCCTGCGACGCTGACATGACAGGCCGGGCGATTGAGGAAGGCCGCGAGCTTCTGCTCGAGCTCGACATGGTAGGCGCGCGAACCGTTCGACGGACGGGCGCCCGTGGTGCTCGAGCCCCAGCGGAGCAGGGCGGCGCGCCCAGCCTCGATCACCTTGGGGTGGAAGGAAAGCCCGAGGTAGTCGTTGCTCGAGAACATGATCATGTCGCGGCCGTTCAGCCGGATATGCGCCCCGTCCTGGGCCTCCATGGCGTGATAAAACGGCGCGTACTTCAGCCGCATCTTGGTGGCGTAGTCCTCGCAACAACGCTCCAGGATTGGCTTCTTGTTTCGGGTCAAAAGGGTCAGCGCCATGGGCAGAGTGCGGCAACGTTGAGTAAGACGGGGGTGGTTAGCAAACTGAAAGGCCAGCGTTTCGCTGCGCGAAACGCTGCGTTCTGGGTCTCGGATCTTGAGTCATGGGTTTCCAGTGCGCCTCCGTCCATCTGGCACCCATCAAGAGCGCCTTTCCTCCGTCCAATCTCGAGACCCAAGACCCAAGACCCAGGACCCAAGACCCAAGGCCATCCCACTGCTTAACCTGCGGCGTTTCGACGCGGCAGCGATTGCATCCAGTTCGTCAACTCCTCGGCATAGGCGGGCCAGGGCTTGAAGGTGCGCGCCCGGGCGTCGTCGGTGAGCACCTCGAGGCACTCGCCATCGGTGAGCAGGCGCTCCATGGCGGCGGCGAGCGACGGCGCATCGCCGCGCTCCAGCGCGAGGCAGCCGCCGCCCCGCGCGTGATTGTCGTGACCGCCGGACGCGGCGCAGATGCACGGCTTGCCATAGCTCAGGCTTTCGAGCACCGGCAGGCCGAAACCCTCCATGAGCGAAGGATAGACCGTGAAGACGCAGCCGCGGTAGGCGGCTTGGATGACGGCGTCGGACGCGGGACCGTCATAGCGGACGGGCCGGCCGGCGGCTTGGAGCGCCCGGACGCGCTGGAGCGCCGCCCGCCCGGTCTGGGGGTGGACCATGCCGATGAGGCGCAGTTCAAACCGGAGTCCGCGCTGCCAGAGCGTCTCGCAGGCTTCGAGCAACGTGAGATGATTCTTGCGGCCCTCGAGCGTGCCGATGCTCAGGACCAGGGGCGGCGCGTCGGGCGCATTGGTGTGGCCGTAGGGCGAGGGCACCGCCGCGTCCAGCCCCAAGGGCAGGGCGACGACGGGCGGCGGCCCGGCGACGCCAAGCCACTGCCAATAGCCGACGAGCGACTCGCGAGAGGCCTCCGACACCGCCGCGACGCCGTCGAAGCACAGCAACTCCTGCAGGTAAGCGGGAAAGCGGCCGACGCTCTTCGGCGGTGAAAGTTCGGGCAGCCGGAGGACGATCGCGTCGTGAAAGATCGCGACCCGCGGGCCCGCAACCCGGGCGAGCAAGGCGGGCAGGGCGCGGCCGGTCGCCGGCGCGAAGATCTCGGAGACCACGAGTCCGCCGGCGAGATCCTGGTCCGGAATCCGGATCTCCGGGCCGGCGCCGGCCCGGCGCCGTCGCAGCCACCCGGCGAGCCGGGTGCGGACCGGCCAACGCGCGCCGCGGGCCGAGGCCGGGGCATCCCGCCCCGCGGCGAGGTTGCGCCGTTCCCGCGCGGACAGCGGCCGCCAAGCGCGTTCATAGGGATCCCGACAGATCGCCAGCACGCCGTCGCCGCGCGCGGCCAGCGCGGTGTGGAGCGAACGGCAGACGCGTTGAATGCCCGTGCGGGCCCGCGTGTGGCTCGTGTGGGTGAGATCGAGGAGGAGCCGGCTCATGGCGGAGGCGCCGCCGCATCCGACAGCGAGATGACCGGATCGTAGAGCGCGAAGCCCAGCGAGCGGGCCGTGGGGGTGGCGTCCTCGGGTACGCCCGGAGCATCGCAGGACAGTTCGAGCGAAAGCGGATTGCCCGACATGGACAGCGCAGGCAGGCTGATCGTCTGCAACTCGTAGCGGACCTCGCCGCGCCACAGGACCCGGCCGGCATGCTCGATAGTCACGATGCGGGGCGTCTGGCTGCACAGGCGGATAGTGAGTCGGATCGCGGGGCGGGCCATCCGGGGCCAGACGTCCAGATCGAGGCGCCCGCGCGTGCCGGCCCACGACCACACGTGATGGGGGTCGCGTTCGCGCCCATACCAGCCGGGATCGAGTCGGAGCAGGCACGCCACGCCGTGACTCCGCACGGCGGCGAGTTCCATCCGGTGGTACGGCACCTCGCGCAACGCCAGCAATCCCGAGAAGACGGTGAGGTTGCCGGCGAGCAGCCAGGCCAGGGGCGCCCGGGTGCGCAGGGAGAGCACATTGCAGGCCAGATTGAGCGGCAGGAGCACGCGCCCCGCGGCAACGGGGAATCCCTCCCAAACGGCGGGACCGAGGCAGAGCATCAGCAGGGAACAGGCGGCGCCGACGCGCCACCAGAGGTCCGCCGGCCGCGGCCGCACCAGGATGAACACCAGCTGCGCGGTCAGGCCGGCCATCGCCAGCACGGTGGCCCAGACAAACAGCGGCGGATGGGGGCGGGCCAGGGCGAGAATCGATTCGCGCCATTGGTCCAGCACACCCACGCCGGGCCAGGCGAAATTCCTTGTGCCTTCGTTGAGCGGGCCGACGCGCCAAAAAACGTAACCCAGCCAGGCGGCCAGCGGCGCGGCGGCCAGCAGCAGACGCAGCAGGTTGCGGCGGAGCGCCGCGGGCGATCGCCACGAGCCGGTCCAGAGTCCGGGCCACGCCACCAGCGAGGTCTCGCGCGTCAGGGCGGCGGCGGCGAGCCAGCCTACCGCGGCGCGCGGGCGCGCCCGTTCCGCCGCCCAGAGCGACGCCGCGACAAAGATCAAGGCCGGCAGATCCGTGAGCGCAAAGCGCACGCTGCCCAGCACGCCGGCGGAGAACAGGATTCCCGCCCAGGCGACCACGCTGCGCCCGTCGTCCACCGGCAGCAACCGCCAGAGCAGCCCGGCGAGAACGAGCCAAGCCGCGAGATTGAGGACCGAGTAGACGTGCATGATCCACGCCGGCTGGCCCGCCGCCAGCAACCAGGCCAGCGCCGGCAGGAGAATGCGCTGGGCCCGGTAGGCGAGGTTGTCCACCGCCGGCCGCAGTTCGTCCGCGGTCAGCGCGGGATGGTAGGCGATCCGGGCGTACTGCTGGCCATCATAGCTGTCGGGGTTGTCGTGGATGAACACGGGGTACTGGCGGAAGGCGGCGATCTCCGCGGAGGCGTCGCTCGCGGTGAGCTGGAGAAAGGCGGTGAAGCCGTACACGGGATGCCAGACGCGCAGGACCAGCCAGAGAAAACCGCCCACGCCCGCGACCCCGAGGGCGCGCACCAGGTGACGGCGCGAAAACGGCAATTTCATGGCGCGGCATCCGCCATTTCCAGGCGCCAGATGCTGATGTGACTGACGGCGCCCACCTGCGTCCAGTGTCCAGTCAGATGGCCCTCGAACGCCTTCCACGGCGCATCCTCGACCTCGAAGGGAAACAGCATGGCATAGAGCGGTCGATGCGCCCGCCGGCAGGCGTCGACAATGCGGTCGCATTCCGCGGGCGCGACCATGTCCCAGCGGAAGAAGGCATAGTCGGTGTAGTAGAACAGCGCGCCGCTGGTCTGCATCGCCGCCACCACGGCGTTGGCCGGCAGGCGCGGCCGCATCCAGGCGATGCCATCGGCGTACACTTTTTCCTGCGACCCGATGCGATAGGCGCCGAAATGGAGGGTCCACGCGGCGCCGTGGACCACGACGAGGGCGCCGGCCATGGCCAGCCAGGCGGGGCGAAGCGGAAGGCTCAGCCGGCCGGCGAGGGCGCGCGCCGCCAGCAGGGCCGCAATGATCAGCGGCGGAAATGCCGGCAACAGGAAGCGCAAATACCACCAGGTCTCGTGCGTGTGGATATTGGCGACGTAGAAGAGCGGAAAGATGAGGGCCCAGGTGATCAGCAGGCCCTTGAGCCGAGGCAGCGAGCGGCGGACGAGCGGCAGCCCCAGCGCCAGCACGAGCAGCGGCGTCAACAGCACCGGCATCCAAAGCGCATAATGGCGCAGGCTGAGCGGAATGACGGAGCGACTGAACTCGTCGCCCACGAAGCCATAGCCCGTGGTGACGATCCGGCCATACGCCGCGAAGTTGAAGGCGCCGAGAAACACGGCCGCCGGCAGGCCGCCCAGAACCAGCAGCAGCCAGCGACGGAAGGAGACGCCGAGGGCGAACCCCAGCGGCACCAGCGCCAGGAGGTTGGTCGGGCGCACCAGCACGGCGACGCCCAGCGCCAGACCCGCGGGAAAGGCGAGCCAGGGCCGGTCCCGGCTGACCCACGCCAGATAGACGGCGGCGGTCACCCAGACGAGCGCCGGCAAGTCGCTCATGAGGTGCAACGAGAGGAAAAGGTAGAGCGGACTGACCGCGAGCATGACCGCGCCCAGACCGGCCCAGCCGGCGTCAAGGCCGAGCGCGCGCGCGAGGCGATAGCTCAGCCAGAGGCCGAGCAGCGAATGGATGCCCATGGCCAGCCCGGGCCCCAGCTCCCAGCCGACCACTTCGGAGATCCCCATGACGAGAAGCGGCACGCCCGTCGGATAGGTGGGCGTCAGGGTCGCCTGCTCCAGGTTGGGAATGAATCCCAGCGGAACGTAGGCATAGCCGGGCAGGCTGTCCGGGGCCAGGCCTGGCAGAACCCGCATGGGGATGGTCACCCGCCCCTGGGCCAGCATCCGGGCGTTGTTGAGATAGCCGGACGAGTCGGAACCGCCGGCGTAGGCGCCCATGAAACCGATCAGGATGGCGGTGTAGGCCAGCGCGCCCCCCCACGCCAGCCATGTTCCCACTCCCGGCGGAGGCACGCGCGCGGCGGGCGGTGGGGCGGCGGGCGTGTGCGTGGAATCCATTCTTGCGTTGCGATCGGGAAGCATGTCGTTTGTCCATTTTCCGTGGCTTGGTTCAAATCATTTCTCCGGCGCCGGCCGCACGGCTGGTACTGGCTCGCCTACGCCGCCGCCGTGGCGTTCTTCCTGCTGGCGATCGCGCAGTTCTACATGCCGGGGAAGGGCTTCACCAGTTTCATCCTCTTTGGCGGCAAGCCCGAGATGCGGCGCATCAAGGAGCTGAAGACGACCACCTATTACGTCGAGGAGGACTCCTATGGCTATGACGCGCAGTACTACGCCCAGCTCGCGGTGAAGCCGCTCCTGATGAGCCGGGATCTGCAGGCGTCGATGGACAACCTGCCGTATCGGGCGCGGCGCATCCTGTTCTGCTGGACGGCGTATTTGCTCGGCCTCGGGCAGCCCTACCTGATCCTGCAGGCGTACGCGCTGCAGAATGTGCTGGCTTGGCTCCTCCTGGCCTGGCTGCTGTTGCGCTGGTTTCCCCCGACCAGCCTGGGCAACCTGGTGCGCTGGGGCGGTTCGATGTTTGCGTGGGGGCTGACGATGAGTGTGCGCTCGGCGCTGATGGATGGTCCCAGCCTGTTCCTGATTGCCTGGGGCGTGGCGCTGGCCGAGCAGAAGCACCCGTGGAAATCCGCCTGCGTGCTCGGCGCCGCCGGCCTGGGGCGCGAGACGAACCTGCTCGCGGGATCGATCCACCTTCCCGGTCGCGACTGGGGTTGGCGCGAGCTGAAGCTGGCCACCCTGCGGGGCCTGCTGGTCGCGGCGCCGCTGGCCCTCTGGATCGCCTGGCTCTGGTGGGTCTTTGGCGAACCCAGCAACGCCGGCCAACGAAATTTCGCCGCGCCCTTCGAAGCCTTTCTCGGCAAATGGCAGGAGACGCTGCAGAGCCTCCGCGCGCATGGCTGGGAATTCGTCCCGCGGTGGTCGCTGGTGATGCTGGTATCGCTCAGCGTCCAGTGCCTGGCCATCCTGTTGCGTCCGCGCTGGGACAGCCTGTGGTGGCGGATCGGAGCGGGCTACGCCGTGCTGCTGATCTTCCTGGGCGAGGCGGTGTGGGAGGGCTTTCCGGGCGCCGCGGCGCGCGTGGTCGTACCCTTGACGCTGGCGTTCAACGCCGTGGTGCCGCGCGGACGGTGGTGGTGGCCGGTCCTGCTGCTGGGCAACCTTTCGGCGCTGAGTGCCTTCAACCAGCTGAAGACGCCCGGGCATGAAAGCTTCACGCTCGAGGGGCCCCGGTCCGTCTGGATGACCCATACCCACCAATCGATCGATGTCGCCTTCGGCAAGGGATGGTACGGAGTCGAGCAGTCGCCGCTGGAATACTGGCGGTGGAGCCGTGGCTCGGCGGAGATCGTCATCCAGAATCCGCAGAGCGTGTCCGTGGAAGTCGAATTGGATTTTGATCTGCGGGCCTACGACGAGCGCGCCGTGCGTGTCTTTCAGGCCGGAGTCCTGCGGTGGACCGGGCGCGTCGGCCGGGAGAGTTCCGAGGTGCGCCTGCGGGGAATCCGGCTCGAACCGGGCCCCAATCCGTGGCGGTTTGAGACCGAGGGACCGCCGAGCACGCCCAACGGCGACACCCTCCGGCCGGTGACGTTCAACGTGCGGAATCTCGTGATTCGGGCGGTGCGCCGCCTCGAGCCGCCGGGTCCGGCGGGACCGGGCACGACCCCCTGAGCCGGGCCGCGCCCGCCCGCCGCGGAATCCCGCCACAGTCAGGCTTGTCAGCCGTGCCGGGCGCGATTTGATGGAGCGCGCGTCGTGATTCCCTCCGACGCGTCGCAGTTCTCCCTCTTGCCTTTACTGTCCCTCACCTCGAAGGCGTTTGATCGCGGCGTGACGCGGGTGGTCATGCTGGCCCTGCTGACGGCGGGGATCTGGTGCTGGCAGCACGATCGGCTGGTTGGGGCCAACTGGTCCGTGCCGCTGGACTACACGGGCGATTCGCTGGAGATCCTCGCGCGGATCAAAGCGGCAGCGGAGGGCGACCTCGTCCCCTTTGGGGCGCACGTCCTGCACCGACTGGGCGCCCCGTTCGGCGCCGACTGGACCGAGTATCCCGGGTCGGACGATCTGGCCAATTTCGCCCTGGGCCAGATGGCGCGGGTGATCGGCGTGGCGGCGGCCAGCAACCTGGCGCTGCTCCTGGCGCACGTGACCGCCGCGCTGGCGTTTTATGGATGCGCCCGGCTGCTGCGGCACCGCTGGGACTGGGCGTTTGCCGGTGCGCTGCTGTTTGCCTTTTCCTTTTTCAGCCTCAGCCGGGGGCTGCCGCACCTGTGGCTGACATTCACGTACACCGTGCCGCTGGCCCTGCTCACCTGCGGCGTCATCGCGGCGGCGCGCCGCACGCCGATGCGCCGGACCTGGCGCTGGCTCTGCTACGCAACGGCGGCAGTGCTCGGGGCCAGCAATCCCTACAATCTCTTCCTATACCTGCAGCTGCTTGCCTGGGCGGTGCTGGCGCGATGGTGGCGGTCGGGCTGGCTCGCGCCGCAACGGCGGAGCTGGTCGCGGGAGGTGCGCCTCGGTCTCGCCTGCGGGCTCGTCGCCGTGGCTGTCTGCGCGGCCATCCACGCCCGCATCGAATACGGCACGGCGGGCGGCAACGACGCGCCGTTGCTCGTGCGCAACTACGCGGGCACGGAAATCTACGGGCTCAAGCCCATCGAGCTGGTGCTGCCGCCGAGCCGGCATCACAGCCCCTGGCTCGCCGCGCTCGGCCACCGCTACCTGCGCTGGACGGACTGGCGGGGGGAGGCCTTTTCCCCGTACCTCGGACTGGTGGGCGCGGCAGGGCTGCTGTGGATGTTCGCCGCGCTCGCGCGGAGCCTGCTCGCCCGGTCGCGGCCGCGATTGTCCGGGCCGGCGCTTCCGGCGGCCTGGATCCTGCTGTTCTCGGTCATCGGCGGGGTGAACAGCATCCTGGCGTTCTATTTGGGCCTGGATCTTTTCCGCGCCACCAATCGCTACAGCATCTTCCTGCTGGCGCTGGCCCTCCTGTTCCTCGTGGCCCGGCTGTCCCGCCTCACGCGGACCTGGCGGCCCGCGGTGCGGCTCGGCGCCGCCGGCGCGGTCGTTGTTGTCGGACTGTGGGACCAGCTGCCCGTGCGAACGGGCCGCGACGCGAGCCGGCGAATTGCCGAGCAGGTGAACGCCGATCGCCGGCTGGGCGAGGTGCTGGAACAGCGCCTGGGGCCGCGCGCCATGGTGTTCCAGCTCCCCGTTCTGGATTTTCCAGAGGGGCGGCCGCAGCTCGGCGTGAACGAATATGATCACTTCCGCCCGTATATTGCCACGCGCACCCTCCGCTTCTCCTACGGCGAGCCCAAGGGCCGCGCCCGCGGCACCTGGCAGCGCGACTGCAGCCGGATGACTCCGGCGGACCTCATCCAGACGCTCGAGGGCGCCGGGTTCGCCGGCCTGTACTTCAATCCGCGGGGCTACCCGGACGGCGCCGCCGGTCTGCTGGCGGAGCTCGCGTCCGCCGGTCGCGCGGAGATCATTCAGGAGCCCGGGGAGGGACCGGGCGTGGTGCGGTTGCGTCCGGCGGAACACCCGCAGCCGCCGGTGGCCCGTTCCCTCACCTTCGGCGTGGGCTGGAATCGGCGCGCGCCCGACGAGGCGTCCGATGCGCCGCACTGGACGAACGGCCCGGCGGCGCTGTCCTTCTACAATCCCTTTCCACAGGCGCTGGTGGCGCCCGCGCGGCTGGTGCTGAGCAGCGCGGGCGAACGGACCGTCCGGCTGATCGTCAACGGCCGCGAGCAGACGCGCCTGCGGGTCAGTGCCGAGCCGCAGGAACTCGATCTGCCGGCCGTGGAGTTGCGTCCCGGCATCAACCGCCTCGAACTGGACACGGCCGAGCCCGCTATCCGCGTGAGCGAACAGCGTCTGAAATTGCGCGCCATCGCCGTGCGGCAATTCCAGCTGCGGCCGCCCGGGCAGCCGAACGTGGACCTGGGTGATGAGCCTGCGCCCGCCGGGGCGGGCGGCGAGGCGGTCCCGCCGGGTGACCCCGGCCGCTCCTGAGTTTCGCCCGTTGCGCGGCAGCGCGCCGGGCAGGGGCTTCCGCAGAGAATTTCGTCGCCACCGTCCGCCGGGGGTCGCATCTAGTCCGCATGGAGGAAGCCGAATACTACAAGCTGGCCGCGGTGGAGGACCGCATGTGGTATTTTCGGTCGCTGCATCGGCATTGTCATCGCCTCCTGCGGCGCCGCCTGGGCGCCGGGCCGTGCGACCTGCTGGATGCGGGTTGCGGAGCCGGCGGCATGATCCGCCACCTGCAGGACCGGGAGCCGGCCTGGCGGATCGTCGGGATCGACCAATCGCCCATCGCGTGCGGGCTGGCGCGCGCGCGCGTGCGTGCGTCCATCATCGAGGGTTCGGTGGTGGCGCTGCCGATGGCGGCCGCGGCGTTCGACGCCATCCTCTCGGCGGATGTACTCTATGAGCTGGACGAGCCGGCCGCCGCCCTGCGCGAATTTCACCGCTGCCTGCGCCCGGACGGCTGGGTGGTGATCAACCTGCCGGCGTACCAGTGGTTGTGGTCGTACCACGATGTCGCCGTGCACACGAAGCACCGGTTCGTGCGGGCGGAAGTCGCGCGCCTGCTGGGTGCGACCGGATTCGCTATGGAGTTCAGCACTCACTGGAATGCGCTCCCCTTTCCCCTGATCGTGGCCCGCCGCAAGCTCTTCGCCCGGCCGGATGACACGAGCGACGTGAAACGGTATCCGACATTGGTGGAGGCGATGCTGCGCGGGGTGATGGGACTCGAGCACGCCTGGCTCCGGCTCGGCGGCCGATGGGCGTGGGGCAGTTCGATTCTGGCCGTGGGGCGCAGGCGGGACTGAGCGACGCGGCGCTTGCCTCGGGGAGGTCGGCCCCCTAGCGTCGTGCTTGGTTTAGGAAGTCAGATTTACCCCGTTATCCCCTGCGCCCCCGCGATGGTGTACTTCACGGCCGCGTTCGGTTTGCTGCTACATGTACTGTTTTGGGGTGCCGGACTGGCATTGCTCATCGTGCCGCGGCCCTATCATCGCTACTGGACGATTTTGGTGGCGCCGGCGGGGGTCGCGCTCCAATCGGCGGTGGTGTGGTTCGGCGCCTATGCCAACCTCCCGGGGACGGACAGCTATGCCTCTTGGGCGGAGGCGATCCCGGTGGGACTTCTCGCCGCGGCGCTGGCGAGCGCGCGGCGGCGTTGGCTGTGGTCAGGGCTGCGCAGCGTGTGGGGAGTGGGGCTGGCGATGGCCTTCGCACTCGTGGTGATCGTCCAGCCACTGGCGACCAGTTCGACGCGGCTGACCACGGCGTCGCTGGGCAGCTGCGATGCGGCCGACTACGCGGCGGGGGCGCGCGTGCTGAAGGAGTTCGCGCGGAGCGACCGCACGGGCTTCATCGGCGACACCGAGGTCGTGCGGGTGCAGTCGGTCGACAACTTCTACGGTTTCTGGCTGCGGTTGAATCACTTCACGCCCTCGGCGTTGATCGCCTTTAACGCCAGCGTCCTGCGGCTGCAGGCCTACAAGCTCACCGGCGTGGCGGCTGCGGTGCTGCTGGTGCTCACGATGCCGCTGACGTTCTGGCTGGCGCGCGACGGACTGCGCCTCGGACCCCTGGCGAGCGGTGTGGTTGCCTTGCTCTACGGCGTGGGCCCGCTCAACCTTTACGCCGTGTTTCATGTGGCCATGGGGCAGTTGCTGGCAGCCCAGGCCATTGCGCTCCTGACGTGGATCGGCGTCGCCCTGTGGCGGGAAGGGGCAGCCTGGCGGCGGGCGTGGGTGTGGTTCGGTGTCCTGTTCCTCGCTTACTGGATGGTGCTCGGCAGCTACAATTTCATCCTGCCCGTCTGCTTGGTGCCGGCGGTGGCTTTCGCCGGCGGCCTCGCGGCATGGGAGGGGCGGGGGCAGCGTCTGGTCCGTTGGCTCAGCGTGATGCTGATGCCCCTCGCGGTCTGCGGCCTGGTTTTTGCGGAACGCGTCCTCGGCCTGGTGGAACGGTTCCGACTGTTTCGCCAATATGACTTTGGCTGGCGCATCCCGGCGTTTTCACCGGAACAATGGTGGGGCTTGGTGAAGGGGGCCGATCTGGCTGGCTACGCGCCTGCCCTCCGGCTGCTCCTGAGCTTCGTCCTGCTGGCAGCGCTGATCTGGGCGCTGGTTCGCGGGGGCCGCGGCCGCGCTGCGGCCGTGACCTTGGTCGGCTGCCTCACGGTGCCGGTTTTTGTCGGCTACGCCTACCTGGAGATCCGCGGCGCGAGGCGGGGGACGAATGCCAGTTACGACGCCTACAAACTCTTCTCGGTGTTCTATCCCGGCGTGCTGGCGGCGCTGTGCTATTGGTTCGTCTTGGGCGCGCGGCGGCGCAAATGGAGCGCGCTGGGCGTGGCCGCCACGGCGCTCGCAGTCCTCGTGCTGGCGAGCAATGCCCTCGCGGTGCGGCGTTTTCAGGCGAGGATGCGGAATCCGCCGCTGATTGTGGACAACTCGCTCATCCAGTTGCGTTCGATCGAGCGCCGGGCGGAAGTGGACTCGATCAACATGCTCATCCCTGATTTCTGGTCGCGCCTCTGGGCCAACGCCTTCCTGTTACACAAGCCGCAGTACTTCGCGCAACACACCTATGAGGGTCGCCTGAACACTACCCTGAAGGGCGGCTGGGACCTGCTCGGAGGCGTCATCGATGTCATGCCCGCGCAAGCCGGGAATCGGATCGAGATCAACTCGTTCTATTCGCTCGTCGATACGCGCAGCCCGGACTTCCTGCGGGCGCAGTTTGGCGACGGCTGGTATGAGATCGAACAGTTGCCGGCGGACCCCATCCGTTGGCGCTGGTCGCGCGGCGATGGCGAGGTCATCCTGGAGAATCCGCATCCCTATCCGCTGGTAGTGCGTTGCCGGCTCCACCTGCGGAGCGTGGTGCCGCGCGATCTTCGAGCGTGGATTTCGGGCCGCATGGTTTCGTCGCAGGAGATCGGCACCGATCCCGAGACCCTTTGGCTGCCCGACATCACGCTGTCGCCGGGGCGGAATGTCCTGTCACTGCGCTCGAGCCAGCCAGCGGTGTCTCCCGGAGCCGGCGATACGCGGCTACTGGGCTTCGGCGTGTATGCCTTCGATATCTACCCGCAGGGAGAGGGAGACGCCCGTCGGCCGGCGGACTGAGACTCCGGACTTGATCGTGGGCGACGCGCGCCCGGCTATTGCAGTGCTACCCGGTGCCGCCCCGGCGCCTCGATCCCCAGGGTAAGGTGCAGCGTGTCGGCAGGCAGCCACGCCGCGATGCGGTCGGGCCACTCGACGGCGAGGCAATAGGGTGAGACGAGGAAATCCTCGAGCATCAGCTCGGCGACCTGGTGGGCATTTTCGAGGCGATAGGCGTCGAGGTGCACCAGCGAGCGTCCGCCGCGGCGCGGCAGGCTCCGCTGGCCCCGCCGGGCCTCCGGCGCGCCGCGGTAGAGATGAAGGATGTTGAAGGTGGGGCTGGTGACGGGATCCGCGATGCCGAATCCCTGGGCCAGACCCTGCACGAACGTGGTCTTGCCGACGCCGAGATCCCCGTGCAGGGCGAGGGTCACATCGGCGGCCAGCGCCGCCGCGAGCCGGGCGCCCAGACGGCGCGTCTCCACGGCGGACAGCGTGACGACGCCGGCACGGAGTTCCGCGATCACCTTCATGCGGTGCAATTTCAAGGGGTTGCCGGGAAGCGCAGGAAGGCTTCCGCCAGTTTGTCACGTAATACGTGAAAAACGATTCCGATGCCTGCCGCGGGCGCCCGGGGCGTTGTCACGTAATACGTGACAACGGCTACCCCCGACATGGGCAGGCCGCCGATCGGGTCGCGAACGATGGCACGGCGCGCCGGCCGGCAGTCAGCGCAGGTGTTCATAGCCGTGAAACTCCTCCAGGCGCAGCGCATCGGGCGGGAACTTTCCGGCAGAAACGAACCGGCCGATGCAGGTGAGCCGCAGGCGCGGGAAGGCGCGGCGCCATGCGCGCTCCAGGCCGGCGCGGTCCGCACCGCGGTCCACGGCGAAGACGAGTTCATAGTCCTCGCCGTCGCCGAGGGCATGCGCGAGCGGCGCCCGCCCCGTCCGGCGGGCGCAGGCGCGCGCGGCGGGGCTGACGGGAATGGCGGCCGCGCGGAGGGCCGGCACGGTGCGCGGAGGCGCCAGCGCGTGGAGATCCTTGGCCAGACCGTCACTCACATCCATCATCGCCCGCACCGCCGCGCGGCGGGCGAGCCAGGCCCCCTCGGCGAGCCGCGGGGTGAACCGCCAATGGTGGCCGAGCCGGCTGCCCCCCAGCGTGCCCGTGACATAGATCCAGTCGCCGCGCCGCGCACCCGCCCGCGGCACAACGCGAGGCCCGGCCGCCTCGCCGCAGAGCGTGAGGAAGGCGCCGAGGAAGCCGTCTCCCTGCGCCACGTCGCCGCCGACGACCGGCAGGCCGAAGCGCCGCGCGGCGCCGGCGAGGCCGCGGTAGAACAATTCCAGCCAGCGCGTGCGAACGCGCGGATCCAGCGCGAGGGCGATGACCGCGGCAGTGGGACGGGCGCCCATCGCCGCCAGGTCGCTGAGGTTGCGCTTGAGGAGCATGGCGCCGACCGCGCGCGGCGACACCGCGTCGTCGAAATGGCGGCCGTAGATGACCGGATCGGTGGTGATCAGCTGGTCGTGGCGGTTCGGCGGGAGCAGGGCGCAGTCATCGCCGATGCCAAAGGGCGGGGGCGGCGAGACGTCGCCCAGCCAGCGGCGGATGCAGGCGATCAGCCGCGTCTCGCCCAAGGCTGAGACCGAATCGTGGAAGCGCGCGGAGAAGGGATGCACGGGGGCAGGCGGGCCGGGGAAAGGGAGGATGGGGACGAGAGTACGAGGGAACAGGGGACTGAGGAAATGTGGAGGTGAGGGAAGCGGGGGGTGACGGGGAGCCGAGCGGAGGGCCGTCGCTATTTGCCGACGCCGCTGAGCACCAGCAGCAGGGTGTTCAGGTTGAACAGGGCGTGAGCCAGCATGGGCACGGCGACGCGGCCGGTGCGTTCATAGGCGGCGGCGAACAAAACGCCGAGAATGAACAGCGGCAGGAAGCTCACCCAGTTGAAGTGAAACAGCGCAAAGAGGCCGGCGCTGGCGACGAACGCCACCCCGCGCGGCATCCGCGTGCGCAGGAAGCGAAAAACCCCGGCCCGGAAGACGAGTTCCTCGCTGATCGGGGCGATCACCAGCGCCAGCAGCACCATGAAGCCGAGCAAAACGGGGGACTTGGCGCCCACAAAAAGATCGACGAGTTCCTGGCGTTCGGTGGGCAAGTGGACGGCCTCGAGCAGAGCTTGCCAATAGAAGCCCACGCCTCCGACCAAGGGCACCACCGTGAGAAAGGTCAGGACTGCGGCGCGGAAGATCGCGGGCGGGGCAAGGAGAGGCGAATCCGGTCGCGCCGGCTCCGTGTCCCCGCTCCGCCGGCGCGCCAACCAGCGCGCGCAGACCCAGGCGAGAATGGCACCGAATTGAAACATGGAGCCGTAGAGGATCAATTCGAGAGTGTCGCCTTCGGGTTGGCGGTGCAGCACGGGCCCCAACGTGACGCGCAACAGAACCTGTCCAAAGAATCCCAGGGCCAGCACGAGCCAGCAGAGGAACAGGAACTCGCTCACTGCGATGTTCCAGGCGGGCAGGGCGGCGGGTTGGGCGCGCAGGGCCCGGCCGCCGGCGCTGAAGAAAAGCCAGATCACGCATCCCAAGCCGGCCAAAATGAGGGCGGATTCGATGAGGCCGATGGACAGTTCGAAGGTGGACGCCATGGACGCGGAGGTTCTGCTGGACGGCAGAATGGCGGTGCCCGTGCCGAAACCAACCCGAAAGGCGCGGGAGGCGGTGCCGGCGTCCCCGCCACAGGCTCACGGCGGCGCGGTGCCCGGTGGCGGCATCGGCGGGGGTTCAAACTTGGGCGGTTCGACCTTGGGTGGTTCGAATTTCGGTTTTTCGACCGTGGGCGCCGGTTTTGGGGCGGGTGGCACCACGGTGTCACCCGCCGGCAGCGGCCAAGGCGGCTTGGTGCCCCGGCGGGCGGCCACCTCTTTTGCCAGTTCATCCGCGCGCTTTTCGGCGGCGGCGATGGTCCGGGGCTGCTGCGCCAGGTGGGCGCGCGCGCGTTGCTCGCCGTCACCCTCGACATGGTTCCGGGTCGCGAGGATGAGCCAGGCCAGGCCCTCGACGTAATCGCGGCTGACCCCACGCGCACTCACCAGCATGGCGCCCAGATTGTACTGGGCCAGCGGAACGTCGGCGTAGGCCGCCACCCGGTAGCATTGAAACGCCCGGTCCGCATCGGGCTCCCCGCCCAGCCCGTCCAGGCTGAGCCGGCCCAAACGGTAGATCGCGACCGCCTCGCCGCCCGCCGCCGCCTTTTCATAGAACGCACGCGCTTGCGCGTAATCCTGCGGCACCCCCTCACCGGTCTCGTAGCGGAGCCCGAGCTGAAAACAGGCCGCGGGGTGATCGGCCGCCGCCTTCTGCAGGTCCGCCAGGTTGCGCCACTGGGTCCCGCCGCCGGTGGTGGAAAGCAGGCGCGGCGCCTCATCCGGCGCTGGCGCGGCCCGCACGGAGCCCGCGACGACGAGCGTCAGCGTCGCCAGCGGCCAGCGCCCGGCGGAGAGGCAGAGGATGCGGCGGACGCGTCGATTCACGGGTCGCGGCAATCTTCGCTATCCCGTGATTTTTTCGCCGTCGAACACGACGCGGCCGGAAACGATCGTGGTCTTGACCCGGCCGGTCAACCTCCGGCCCTGCCAGGGAGAATTGCCCGACTTGCTGAAGCCCTTCTTGGCGTCGTAGAGCCATTTCTCGTCGGGGTCGAAGAGGGTGACGTCCGCCACCGCCCCCTCCGCGAGAGTGCCGCCGGCCAGCCGGAGCAGCCGCGCGGGCTTGTGGGTCATCAGCGCGACGACCTCGGTCAGGGAGAATCCGCCCTGACGCAGCAATACGTCGAGCACGACCGGCAGGGCCGTCTCGAGGCCGATGACCCCGAACGGCGCGTAATCGAACTCCTTGTCCTTCTCGTAATCGGTGTGCGGCGCGTGATCCGTGGCCACGCAGTCGATCGTGCCGTCCCGCAGGCCCTCGACGAGCGCCCGGCGGTCCTCCTCGGTGCGCACCGGCGGATTCATCTTGAAGTTGGGGTCGTAGCCGGCGAGGGCGGCGTCGGTCAGCGCGAGGTGGTGCGGCGTCGCCTCGGCGGTGACCCGCACCCCGCGGCCCTTGGCGCGGCGGACGATGTCGACCGAGTATTTCGAAGACAGGTGCTGCAGATGGATGTGCGCGCCGGTGTAGGTGGAGAGGATGACGTTGCGCGCGACGATCACGTCCTCGGCCGCGTGGGGCCAGCCCCGCAGGCCGAGGCGGGTGGACATGACTCCCTCGTTCATCGCCGCGTTCTGGGTCATGGCCTCGTCCTGGCAGTGGTCGAGGATCGGCAGGTCGAACATCTTCGCATATTCCACGGCGCGGCGCATGATCTCGTTGTTCTGCACGCAGTGACCGTCGTCCGTGATGGCGACGACGCCGGCGCGCTTGAGCGAGCCGGTGGGCGCGAGCTGCTCGCCCTTCTGGCCGACGGTGATGCAGCCCGTCGGGTGGACGTGCACCACGGCGCCGCGTTCGATGGCGTTGTGAATGTACTCGATGGTGCCGGCCGTGTCGGCGACCGGGCTGGTGTTCGGCATGCACACGAGAGTGGTGAAGCCGCCGGCCGCCGCCGCCCACGAACCCGTCTGGATTGTTTCCTTGTGCGTCTGGCCGGGCTCGCGGAGGTGCACGTGAATATCCACCAGGCCGGGGCAGGCGACAAGGCCGCGGGCGTCGACCTTGCGGGCCGCCTTCTTTTGGTCGGCGGCCAGGCCGGCCACAATCCGGCCCTCGGCGATGAACAGGTCGCCGGGGGCGTCGCGCCCGGCCGCGGGATCGACGATGCGGGCGTTGGTGATCCAGAGGAAGGACATGGGTCGAATTGGACCGATAGGACTTAGGGCAGTCAGCCGGCCGCGAGGACGTGTTCGGGCTGGCCGCCGGCGCAGAGGTAAAGGGCGGCCATGCGGACGGCGATGCCGTTGTGGACCTGTTCGAGGATGACGCTGCGGCGGGAATCGGCGAGTTCACTGTCGATCTCGACGCCGCGGTTGATCGGGCCCGGGTGCATGATGATGGCTTTGGGATGGAGCCAGGAGGCCCGCGTCTTGTTCAGGCCGAACATGCTGGTGTACTCGCCGAGGGAGGGAAAGTGGCTGGACGTCTGGCGCTCGTGCTGGATGCGCAGCAGCATGACGACCTCGGCGTCGGCGAGGGCGGACTTGAGATCGTGGGAAACCTTCACGCCGAGGTGGGTGAACCAGTGCGGGACGAGCGTGGAGGGGCCGACCAGCGTGACGTCCGCCTCCAGTTTGGTGAGCGCCCAGATGTTGGAGCGCGCCACGCGGCTGAAGAGCACGTCGCCCAGGATGACGACCCGGCGCCCCTTGAGCGTGCCGAGGTGCTCCTTCATGGTGAACGTGTCGAGCAGTGCCTGGGTGGGGTGCTCGTGGGCCCCGTCACCCGCGCTAATGACGGGAATGTTGAGCAGCCGGCTGAGATAGAGCGGCGAGCCGGCGGCGGAATGGCGCAGCACGATCAGGTCGGCGTTGAGCGCCTGGATGTTCTGCGCGGTGTCGCGCAGCGTCTCGCCCTTGGTGGTGCTGGAGGAGGCGGCGTCGAACGAGACGACATCGGCGCTCAGGCGCTTGGCCGCCATCTCGAAGGCGATGCGGGTGCGGGTGCTCGGCTCGAAGAAGAGGTTGACGATCGTTTTGCCGCGAAGCGCGGGCACCTTCTTCATGCTGCGCTGGAGGATCTTCTTGAAGGCGGTCGTGGTCGCGTGGATCTGGTCAATCTCGGCGCGGCTCAGCTCCTCGATGGCAATCAGGTTGCGGCGGTTCCAGGGCACTGGGATGGTGGGCTGGGGTTGCGTAGGATGAACGGCATTCAGCCGGAGCGGCCGGCTGCGGGTGGGGCGGAGGCCTGCTCGGAGGGGAGGACACGGATGCTATCGTTGGCCGGGTCGCCGGCGTCGAGGAAGACGGAGACCCTTTCGGTGTCGCCGGCGGCGAGCGGCATCCCGCAATAGTCGGCCGCGATCGGCAGCCGGCGGCCGCCGCGGTCCACCAGCACCGCCAGTTCGACCCGGGCCGGCCGGCCTTGGTCGAACAATTCGTCGAGGGCGGCTTTCACGGTCCGGCCGGAAAACAGGACGTCGTCGACCAGCACGACGGTGGCGCCGCTGACATCGACCGGAATCTGCGTGGGGGCGAACTCCTTGGGAATGGGGTTGCGCCCGAAATCATCGCGGTGAAACGAGATATCGATCACGCCGCAGGGCGCGCCGCCGAGCGCTGCCGCGAGACGGCGGGCCAGGACAATGCCGCCGTTGGCGATGCCGAGCAGGACGAGCGGGGAGGCATCGTGGCGGCGGGCGATGGCGGCGGCCAGCTGCTGAATCGCGCGTTGGATCTCCTCGGAGCCGATGCGGTTCGGTGTGGCCACGAAACCATCGTTGTGGCGGGGACGGACGGCCCGGTAAAGCGAAAACCCCGCGCGCCGCGGCGCTTGGAGCGACCGCGGGCGCGAGAGGCCGGGCCGGCCGCGCCGGTCCGCCCCGCGATCGCGGGCGATGCCGCGCCCGGGCGCGGTCCGCGCTCGGCGTTTTCCGGTGGAGGCGATGTCGTTCCGATGACCCGGTGGGGCAATCGAGTCTTTCCTGACTGTGGCGGTCGCAGTGATCGGGAACGGCCTTGCCAGCGGCGGTTGGAGGTCCAATCTGGGAGGCTGGATTTTCCAGGATCTTCAATGAACCGTGCCCTCGTGATTCTCGTGGGTCTGTCCTTGGCGGCGGCGCTGGCAATCGCGGTGATCGTGGTGGCGCCGGGCAAGGGTGTGCCCCGTTCTGCGGGCGGGATGCCCGCGGCGGCAAACCGCGGATCAGCGGCCGGCGGTATGACCGCGCCGGCGGGCGGGGCGGACGCCGCGGCGGTGTCCGCCGGCACCGAAGTCCGGGTGGCCGACGCCTGGCGCAGATTGCAGTCGGATGACTTGAAGACCCTGGTCGCCAACCTGCGGGCCGCCGGGTTCCCACCGGAGGTCATCCGCGCCGTCGTTGCCGCCATGCTCCACGAGCAATTCGCGGCGCGCCGACGACAGATCATGGGTGACGAGCCGGAGGTCCCCTATTGGCGGCCCGGCTCGATGGCGTCCTTCTATGCGAGTCCGCAGATGTCTGCTCTCCGCCAGCTCGCCCGCGAGGAACAGGAGACGCTGAAGCAGCTGCTCGGGCCCGATTCCGCGACGTCCGAACTGAGCCGCCTCTACCAGAAACGGATGTATGGCGAGCTGGCCGCGGACAAGATCGATGCGGTCCAGCGCATTCAACAGGACTACAATGATCTTCGCGCCCAGATCATCGGCGAGGCGGGCGGCGGAGCGGCCATGCTGCCGTGGGATCGAGAGAAGCTGGCCCTGCTCGACAAGGAGCAGCACGACGATCTGGCCACCGTGTTGTCCGCCGACGAGCTGCGCCAATACGACCTGCGGAGTTCGAATACAGCGCAGCGCCTGCGCAATCAGCTGACCTATTTCAACCCGACGGAGCAGGAATTCCTGGCCATCTACGACCTGCAGAGCCAGTTTGACGAAACGCACAACCCGATGCTGATGGGGTTTTCATCCCCGGAGCAGCTGCGCCAGCGCCAGGCAGACCAGCAGCAATTGCAGAACCAGATCAAGGGCTTGCTCGGGGATCAGCGGTACCAAGAGTACCGCCAGACCACTGACAATGGTTTCATGGCGGCGAGCCGGATTGCCAGCACGCTGCAGCTGCCGCCGCAGAATGCGAGCGCGACCTGGACCCTTGAGCAGAGCATGCAGCAGCAGATCAGCGCCATCCGGGCGGACCGCGGGCTGGTGCCTGAGCAGCGGCAGCAGGCGCTGCAGAATCTGACTTCCCAGGCCAATCAACAGTTGGCCGCCTTGTTGACGCCCGCGGGCGCCGATGCCTACAAGCAGACGGCCGGCGGGACGTGGCTGCGCTCGTTGGAGTCGTCCGGGCGGCGCCCGCCCGGTCCGCCGGCAACTGGCGCGACGACTGGCACGCAGAGCGGCACGGCGGCCGGCCACTGAGCGGTCAGGAGGGGGCCGGCTCGGCTCCGCGCAGCCATACGGCCAGGTCCTCGTCCGACGAGATCACGACGCCGTTCTGATACTCCGACGCGAGGAGCGACGCATAGGAATCCTCGGCGAACCGCCGGCAGTGCAGGAGCACGCAGGCTTGCTGTCCCGGAGCGCGCACCAGGCGGCCGAGCGCCTGATTGACCTTCTGCATGCCGGGAATCTGGTAAACACGCCGGAACGCGGCGGTGCGGCTGAAGCCGGCGCCCTCCAGCTCGGCCAGACGTTGCCGCTGGATGACGTTCACCTCCGGCAGCGCCGGTCCGACCACCATGGCGTGCGACACGCGGCCGCCGAGCAGGTCGATGCTTTCGGCAAAGCTGCTCCCGAGGACGAGCAGGAGCGCGTCCGCCTGCACGAGGGATTCCTCGACCCAGGCCGCCTGGGTGGCGAGGTCGGCGGCGCGCGGCTGCAGCGCCGCGCGCAACGGCGAGCCCACGCCCTTCAAGGCGGCGATGATGCTTTCCGCGTAGGCGTAGCTGGGAAAGAAGACGGCCACGGCGCCTGACGCGGGCCGAAGATCCGTGCTCGTGGGCGTGCTTCGGCGTTCAACCCCAGTTTCTTCGCTCGGGGCTCCGCCGCCCACGGCGGGGCGGGCGGCGGCGTGCAGCGCCTCCACCGTGGCCGCCGTGGCCGCGTAGTGCCGGGAGCGATGCTGAAAGGTGGTATCGACCCGCACATCGATGCCGACCCGGTAGGCGTGCTCGCGCCACGGGGCCCGGGCCTGCAGCAAACGCGGCCGGCTGGCGTCGCGGGCCTCGGCCGCCTCGAGCAGCGCCGCCCCGGAGGTGAGCTCCCGCAGCGTCTTCCGGGCCCGGCGGGACAACTTGCCGAGGGCCGGCTCGATCTTGGATTTCGGATCACGGATACCGGATAAAGGAGGAGCCGACGGTTGGCCGCCGAGCTTACCGGCATCCGGCATCGCCAATCCCAAATCATCGAGCCCGCAGGCCGCGGCAAACACCTCCGGCGGGTGCAACGTGGCCGAAGTGAGGATCGCGCCGCCGAAGGCGCGCAGCGTGCGCCCAATCAGGGCCGAGGCGTCGAGACAGGTGAAATGCAGTTCGGTCGCGCGCGGGCACCAGAGCAGGGTCGAAACCGGCGATTCCGGTCCGGCAGCTTGCGCGCCCGCGCCCGCCGGCAGGGAGAAATCGCCCGCCAGCCAGTCGCGCAGGGCGAGCATCTGCCAGAGTTGCTCGGACACGCGGGGATCAAGCGCGGCGTAATCGAGCGGCGTCGTGGCCACCAGCGTGGCCAGTCGGTCCACCGCGTCACGCAGATCGGCCTCGTCCGAGGGGTCCAGTTGCCCGGTCTGAGGCAGTCCGGCGAGCCAGCGCCCCCACCGCTCCCATTCGAGGAGAAGTGCAGCCGGGACATGGCCGTGCCGGAGTTCGGTGAGCACGGCCTCGGCGCCGTCGCTGCGAACCACATGGGAATACGCGTCCGCCACGCGCGCCGGCAAGTTGTGCGCCTCGTCGATAATGAGCAGGGTTTCGGCGGGCTTGAACCCGGGCCGATCGTAGAAGACGCCGCGGCTGTCCGGCGCGAAAATGTAATTGTAATCCCCGATCCAGACGTCGTTAAACGGCAGGCTGGCCCGCATGATCTCGTAGGGACAGATGTGCGCCTCGCGGCCGGCGGCGCGCAGCGTCTCCAGGTCGCGCGGCTGGTCGTCGCGCAGGTAGAAACGGGCGAGCCCGCTCTGCGGCCAGCGGAGCTCCATATCCGCCAGGTACGAGCACGCCTCGCGCACGCAGTGAAAGGTCTGGTTGACGCAGTGTTCGGCTTTCGGCCGCACCTGCCAGGCGGCGACCGGCGTGGCAACACGGTCGCCCGAGGAGGGACGAGGGTCGCCCGCCGACGGCTCCGCAGTCCGGCCTTCGACCCCCGGCTCCCGGGCCTCGCCGCTGGGCGGGGCGGTCATGGCGGCGAGGGTGCGCATGACCTGAAGCTGGCCGGTCGATTTGCCCGTCAGGTAGAGCAGACGCGAGAACTGGCCGGCGCGGAGGCGGTTCAACGCGAACTCCAGCAGCACGCCCGTCTTGCCGTAGCCCGTCGGAGCTTCGAAGAGGATCGGCGATACCGGAGATTGGAAACCGGATGCCGGATGGATCCCGGAGCTGCGCCTGGCCTCTTTGCTTTCCGGTATCCGGTATCCGGAATCCGCAATGGCCGCGCAGAGTTCGGCCTGGATCGTTTCCTGCCCGGGACGCAGCACGGCGAAGGCGGGGCGGAAGCGCAGGCGGCGCAGCCGTTCCCGCGACTGCAGCCGGAGATCGAGAAACTCCACCAGCCGCTCGAGTTGGGCCCGGAAGAGCGCCTCATCGTCGGCCGTGAGGCCCACGACCTGCGTGATCCCGGTGCCAAGCTCGACGAAGATCAGCTCCGCCCGAAGATCGCCGGGCGCCGCCAACCCGAAGTCGAGCGGAACGGGCGGGGCGTCACCGGATCCGGCCCGAGGGGCGTGCGCGCTCCCTCCGCCGCCCGCGGCCGGCCCGGCGGTGTTCGCGGGAGCCATCCGCAGCAGGGCCAGGTAGGTGATGGCTTGGAGGAAATACTCCGGGAAATCCCCGCGGAGGGCGCGTTCGTCCGCGGGCAGGGGACCGGCGATGGTCTTGATCTCCCGGAGGGTGACGGACACGCCGGGCCGCCGGGGTTCGTCCTCTGCGCGGGGCAAACTGAATACCGTGATGATCTGGTCGATGCGGCCGCCGAGGGTGAAGGTCCAGCCGCGGTGCACACAGCCGAGCGTGAGCGGCACCTCGAAGGCGGCGTCGGCCCTGGTCCGCCCCTCGCCGCGGGCCGAGGTCTCCGCTTCCGTCCGGGCGCGCAGCCGACCATGCCACTCCTGGCCGAGCTGGGCCCGCCAGACGCCCGACGGTCCGCCCAAGCCGGCGGCGCGGGGGCCGAGCGTGAAAGCGGCAAACTCGCCGACGCTCAGCGCGCAGGTGCGATCATCGAGGGAAAACTGCATGGCCGGGAGGCGTGCGAGTGAAAGTGAGGGTGAAGGTGCGCGACGCCAAGCCAGGGTTGTGCGCACACGCACAGTCTGCCCGCCTGCTCACTCCAGCAGGATCTCCGTGCGCGTGCGCAGGTAGTCCTCCAGGCTGCGGATCACGAGGGCAACGGCCGGTCCCGTGGTCGTCTGGCCGGCCACCGGCTGGTTGAGCAGGAGCGCGGCGACCCGGCGGTCGCCCGCGGGCAGTCCCTGCCACCAGTCCTGTTTGACCGGATAACCTTCGTCGCGGGCGAAGGTATAGAGAGCCTTGAGGTAGACGATGTCCGGCCGCGCCGTGGCGCCAAAGGCGGCGAACGTCTGCCGCAGGAGCGCATAGACGCCGGCCCGGCTCTCCTCGTGCACGGGATTGCGGGCGATGACGGCGGCAAAGGCGGAGGCGAGGCGCAGGGAGTCGTAGCTGCGGCCGATGGCATCGTGGCGCGTCAGCAGCCGGGCCTCCTTGACGAACCACGTCCGCCCCTGGTTGGAGCTTTCGAGGAAAAGGTCGGCCTCGTCGAACAGGTCGAGCGCGGCGGAGGTGGAGGCCGAGCGGGTGGCGAGGCGCCGGAGGCAGAGGAGGGGACCGTGCGCCGCGGAGAGGACCGTGAATTGCTGGAAGCGGTCGGCGGGCGGCTGCCGGAGCAGGACCAGCGCGTTGGTGTGAAGCTGCAGGCCGGGCATGGCTTCCTTCAGCAACGAGGGCGGGGGAATCCGGCGGCGCGGGAGGCTCGCGGCCGGCCTCACCTCGAACTCGCTGCTTTTTCCGCCGCGCGGCCGCCCGGCGAATCCGCGCCGGTCCCGGGGCCGCGGCTGTCGCCGCCCGCGGGCGGCGACACCGTGCCGCCGGAGAGAATCAGCTTCATGCCGTCGCCCACGGACATCTCGAGTTCCACGAATTCACTCTTCGGCAGGAGGAGAAGGAACCCGCTGGTGGGGTTGGGCGTGGTGGGGACGAAGATGGACCAGAGTTCCTCGCCGCCCCGGGACTGCAGCTCGCCCCTCGGCCGGCTGGTGAGGAAGCCGATCGTGCGCACGCCCTTGCGCGGAAACTCCACGAGCACCACCTTGGTGAAGAGATTGCGGTGCTGCGCGGAAAATGTGTCCACAATCTGCTTCACCGTGTTGTAGACGGTGTTGACGCCGGGGATGCTCTGGATGAAGCGCTCGGCCAATCCGCCGAAATACTGGCCGAAAACGTAGCGGGAGAGATAGCCGAGGGCGGTGATGATCAGCAGCACGATCACCGTGGCGAGGACGTTCCACAGGATGGTGAGATGGACCAGCGATTCGGGAACGAACGGCAGCAGAATCGGGCGGAAGCTGCCGCCGACCCACTCGAACAGCTGGCTGAACACCAGCCAGGTGACGGCGAGCGGCGCCAGGACGAACAGACCCGAGATGAAGGCGTTGCGGACGGAGGTGAACAGGCCCTTGTTCATAGGGGGAAGTGGCGAGCCACTATGCGGTCGCCGGCGCGGAAACGCACGTAAAATCCGGGTCGGGCCGCGCGGGGAGTCTTGCCTGCCCTCCGCTTTCGGCGAAGATCGCGGGGCGATGGAACAGGTCCTGCACGTCCTCACCGGGCCGACGGCCGTGGGCAAGACCGAGTGGGCGTTGCGCTGGGCCGAGAGCCACGGCGCGGAGATCGTATCGTGCGATTCGCTGCTCTTCTACCGGGGCATGGACATCGGCACCGCCAAGCCGACAGCGGCCGAGCGCGCCCGCGTGCCGCACCACCTGATCGATCTCTTGGAAGTGGCGGAGCCGATGGACGTGACGCGATATGTGGCGCGGGCGCGAGCCGCCTGCGCGGACATCCACGCGCGCGGCCGGCGGGTGCTGGTCGCGGGCGGCAGCGGATTCTACCTGAAGGCCTTCTTCCGGCCGGTGGCGGATGACGTGGCCATTCCCCCGGAGGTGCGGGCGGCGGTGGCAGCGCAGCTGGCGGGCGAGGGGCTGCCGGCGCTGGTGGCGGCGCTCCGACGCCTGAACCCGCAGGGGCTGGGCGCGCTCGACGTGCACAATCCGCGGCGGGTGACCCGGGCGCTGGAGCGGTGCCTGGCGTCGCGGCGCACCCTGGCGGAGCTGGCGGCGGCGTTTGCCCGCCAGCCGGCGCCGTTCGCGGGGTGGGCGGTGCGCCTGGCGCGGCTGGACCGCCCGCGCGCCGAACTGCAGGCGCGCATCGATGCCCGCGTGCAAACGATGGTGGCGGCGGGCCTGGTGGACGAGGTGCGGCGCCTGCTGGAAGCGGGACTGAGGCGGAATCCGAGCGCGGCCCGGGCCATCGGCTACCGTGAATCGATCGCAGTGCTGGAGGGACGCCTGCGGGCGGACGCATTGGCCCCGCTGATCGTTCGGAACACGCGGGCGCTGGTGCGAAAGCAACTCACGTGGTTCCGCACCCAGCTGCCGCCGCATCCTGTGCTGGCGGCGGCGAGCCTCACGCCGGAGTCGCTGTTTCCGGAGGCCGCCGGAGCAGGCGCGCGTAGATGACGGCGTGCGTGGCCAGCAGCAGCGGCACAAGGAAGGTCGGCAGCATGCTGAGCGGAAGGTGCTGGAATGGCTCAAGCTGCCAGGGCTGCGCGCGCTCGATCCGCGCCGCCGTGGCCACCACGATCAAAAGATCGACCAGGGCGATTGTGTTCCAGATGAGGAAGGCGTGGCGGCGGAGTTCCGGGCGCAGCGGCAGCAGAACCACCCCCAGGGCCAGGGTCGCGACGCCGATGTCGGTCCAGCCGCCGGGAACGGCGAACGCGTAGGGCAGTTCGCCGCGCCGATACAGGACGAAGAAATAGAGGCCGACGAAGCGCGTGACGTGCAGGAGCACGAGGCCGCGCAGGTCGAGCGCGTCCGCCCAAACGCGCACCGCGCGGACACCGAAGTAGGCGGCGAGCAGCAACGCCGCCAAGGCAAAGAGAATCACCTGCGTGCCCGGCGCGGGCAGCCGCGCGAGCACTTCGAGGCGGCCCACCGCGAGGGCGGCGATGAACCAGGTCCAGAGGACCAGCCGGACGATGATGCGCACTGGGGTCGTTGAACTGGGGCAAACCGCGCCCGCGGCACACGAAGCGGGCCGCGGCCGGCGTGCAGCGGCGGTCGCGCCAGACCTACTCGGGGAGGGTGAGGTGGTAGCGTTCGAGCGCGCTGCCTTCCAGCCGGTGCAGGGCGGAGATGGAATTTTGCAGGGTGATCCGCGCCTGCAGGGCGGCGACGCGGGCGTTCTCCAGATCGGCCTGCGTCTGCAGCACGTCCCGGCTGGTCGCGAGGCCGGCGGCGAAGCGGGCCAGTTCGAGATCGTATTGCTTGGCGCTGAATTCCGCGGCGAGGGCGACGATTTTCACCTTCTCGCTGTTGGTCTCAACCGCGCGCACGGCCGAGCGCACCTGCACCAGAATGCTCTGCTCGAGCTGGCGGAGCGCCAGGGTCTGCTGGTTGAGGGTGGAGAGGCTCTGGTGATAGCGGGCCTTGTCGCTGACCCGGCCCCACGGGTAGCTCAGCGTGAACCCGACCTGCCACGAATTGTTGTCGCGGCTGGCGGCGCTGCTGAAGGCGTCGGAGCCGCTGCCGCGTGCGCCATTGAAGCCGAGGGCGCCGTTGAGATCGAGGGTGGGCTTGAGCGCGTTGCGGGAGACCCCGAGGTCGACCTGGAGCTGATCGAGCAGCAACTTGGCCGAGAGGTAATCGGGCTGATTGCGGATCGCGAGCTGGTAGGAGGATTCGGTCACCGGGAGCTGGCCGCTGAACTCCTCGAACTTTGTCGTGCCGAGGGGCGCATCGAGTTCAAATCGCCCCATGAGGGCCAGCAGGGCGTCGGCGCCGTCGCGCACGGATTTCTGCGCCTGCAGCACGTTGCTGCGCGCATTCGCCACGCCCACCTGCGCCTGCAAGACATCGATGTCGGTGGCCGTGCCGACCGTCTTCTTTTCCTGCGCCTCCTCGAGCAGCCGCTGGGCGAGGTCGAGGGAGACCTGGAACACGTTCAACTGCTCGCGGGCGAAGACGAGGTTGTAGTAGGCCGTCTCCGTCTGCTGCACCAGGTCGAGCGCCTTGGCCTTGAAATCAAACCGGGCGCGTTCCTCGCCGATCCGGGCGCGGCGGAGGGTCGCCGTGGCGACGCCCGGGCCCGCGCCGCGCAGCAGCGGCTGCGTGACGGAGACGGTAAGGTCGGCGTTGTAAGCCGGATTGTAGAAGGCGGTGAACGCCGCCGGATGGCTTTCCGACCGGCTCAGGTCGGTGCTGACGCTGACCGTGGTGCCGCTGTGGAGGAGTTCCGTGACCCCGAGGCGCGCGGTGCCGGCGTCGCTCTTGGTGCCCGGGGCCGTGCCGAGCGGCTCAGCGTTCGCGTGGCTCTGCGAGCCCGTCGCCGCGAGGGTCGGGATGAAGCCGCCTCGGGCGATGTCGACGGCGTCCCGAGCGATGGCGGGATTGAAACGCTGGATCTCGAGATCGAAGCCGTGCTCGATGGCGCGCCGGATGCACTCCTCGAGGGTGAGCGGCGCGCTCGCGGTGGCGGGAGCTACCGCCGGCGCAGGGTTGGCCGCGGCGGCGGGCGCGGCGGACTCGCCGGCGGGGGAAGGCGGCGCGTTCTGCGCGCGGACCGGCGCTGCCAATGCGGCGAGGAGGCCGGCGGCGGCAAGGAATGGGCAGAGGCGAGGCGACATGGCGGAAGGGACTTCAGGCAATGAGCGGATGGCAGCGGCAGGTGGCGCGCGGGCGGGCCGGGCCGACGCCCGGCAAAACCAGCATTGGCGCGAGCGCCGACTCGACCACGAGCGGGAGCGCGCGCCTGGCAGCCGACCCGCTGCGCCTCTGAGACGCCAGCCGTCGCCGAAGGTTTCGCGATTTCACGGCCGCCGCCGCCCGCCTTGGCCGCAGCGGGCGCGGCTCAGGGGCCGGACGGGTAGGCCGGCGAGGTGCGGCGAGGGAAGCGGAACGGTGACGCGACACGACGCGGGGAGCCTGCGAGTTTGGCCTATCGGCGTTGATGGTATTTGGACCGGCGGCAGCGGCAAGGGATCAACGGTTGCGGCCGCGGCCTGGCGGCGCTCGGTTCAGCGCTCTTCCGCGGCGACTTTGAGCTTCTTCAGCTCCCGCGAGACCATTTCACTGAGGACGAGATTCTGGCCCAGACCGGCGTTCATGCGGGCGAGCTGCGCGCGCATGGCGGCATATTGCGGGTTGGCCTCAGCCAGATCGGGCAGCTTCCGCTCCTTGACGTAGATGAAGGCTCCCTTGTCCTCGGTGAGCTGCATGTCCGTCATCTCGCCTGCCTGCAGGTGCCCGACCGCATTGAAATCATAGTGCATAATGTCCGGCGGTGGCTGCCGGGCGCTGAAGGCGGGATAGGTCTTCACCTCGAGCTTGAGCGCGGCCGCGGCCGCGGCGGCCTGCTCAAAGGAATCACCGGCCTTCAGGCGCGCCTCCAACTGCTTGTGCAGCGCTTGTCCGGCCTCGACGAAGCGCTTGCGGCGTTCGTTCTCCTTGTAATCCGCGACCACGCGGTCGCGCACGCCGGCGAGGTCCGGCCGGTAGGGTGGCAACGTGTCGCGCCAGAATAGCACCAGGCTGCCGCCGGCATAGGGCAGCGCATCGGAGACGGGGCGGTCCGCGGTGAGCTGGAGGGCCTCCTCGACGATCTGCGGCGTCCAGCCGAGCTCCGCCGGCACCGCGTCGCGGTGGAAGGGGGCGACCGGCTTGGGGGCGAGTTTGCTCTTGCCGAGGAACTCGTCAAAAGCCGGCGTGTGCGGCTTCAGTTTCTGTTCATAGAGGGCGACCGTGAGATCGGCGGCGGCCCTGGCCGCGAGGCGCGTGGCGCGCTCGGTCCTGAGCGCCTGCTCGACCGCGGGCCGCACCGCGGCAAAATCCGCATCGGGGTTGGCCGGCGCGGTCGCACCGGGCTGGCCCGGCTTCTTGTCGCCCTCCGCCTTCTTCTCCGAAGGGGCGGGGAAACGGGCGCGATTGTCATCGTAATACGTGCGCACCTCCGCGTCCGTGGCTGTCACGCGGTCCAGGAAATCCGCGGCGCGAAATTCAACGTAATCCAGCGCCACGCGCGCGGGCACGTCGTAGCGGAAGGCGTTGTCCTCGAAGAAACGTTTCAGGGCGTCCTCGTTGACGGCGATTTCGGGTTTGAAGGCGGCGTAGTCGGTTGTTGCGATCACGAGCGTCCAGGTGGAGTTGGCGCGCACCATGCCGTCCCTGATCTCGCCCGGCAGCACGTACCCGGGGCCGGCCAGGAGCTGCTGCACGCGCGACATCCGGAAGTCGTCGCGGATGACGCGGGAGATGTCACCCTCGGTCAGGCGGGGATTGATCTTGAGGCTGTCGCGGAAGGTGGCGTAGCGGCTGGCGTTGAACTGGCCGTCGGGTCCCTGAAAGGCGGGCAGGGTGCGGATGTAGGCGAGGAGCTCGTCCTTGGTGGGGGCGGGGATCTTAAGCTGATCGGCGATGGCCAGGGCGGCGGCCCGTGAATAGGCGAACTGCTGCAGCGCCGAGCCATCGACGTTGGACAAGGCCGCTGATCCCATCTCGAGCTGGACGCTGATGTTGGCGTCGCCAAAGACATGGTCGCTGGTGCCCTGCCGGCTGAGGTCATAGCCGAAGAAACGCTGGCGGAGCGCCTTGGGACCGGCGCGGCCAATGCCGGGGGAGGCGCCGATCGTGAAGATGAACGAGATGATGGTCACGGCCAGCAAGACCGCGAAGACGGTGCGGAAGTGATGCTGGAACGAACGCTGGATCCAGGAAATCATGGGCGAAAGGGTGCGAGCTAAGGCGGCGGGCGCCGGGGTGTCAACCGCTCGATGGTCCGCGGCCGCGGCGGCGCTTTGTGCGTTTGCCAGCGCGACAGATCCGCGGTACTCTGCCGGCCCGCCATGGCGCGACCCCGCATCGCCGCGGAGACGCGTTCCGGCGAACCATGGAGGCCGCATCCCACCGCCGACTGTCGGTTGACGACCTGTGCACAAAGCACGGGAATGAGGATGGTCATGCCCGCCACGTCGCCGCCGTGGCGGGGCAGCTGTTTGACGCGACGCGCCGCTGGGTCGGTGCGCCCGTCGGAGATCGGCCGCTGCTTGTTGCGGCAGGCCGGCTGCATGACCTCGGCTACCGCGGCAATCCCTGGCGACATGCCCGCGTGAGCTGCGAGATCATTCGACGGGAGGGAATCAAGGGATTCACCGACAGCCAGCGCGACGACATTGCGGCCGCGGTCGCCCTGCATCCGGCCGGCCTCGGGAGCGCCGAAGCGGGTTCGCTCATGCGCGAAGCCGCCGATGGCCGGCGGGCGTTGCGGCTCGCCGCGTACCTGCGGATCGCGGATGGCCTGGACCACGGGCATCTCCAGGACGCCGTCATCGTGGGAGTGAGGAGAACCGGACGATCGATTCGCGTCCGAGTCCGCTGTGGCCACCAACCGCAAGGCGTTGAGGCGGCCCGGCGCAAATCAGATCTGTGGCGGTCGGCGTTCGCTTGGGGCATCCAGTTCGCGCCGGCGGCGGGCACGGCGCTCCACTCCGGGTCGCTCCGGCTGGCTGAACTCCCGCCGGGCGAGGCGGCGCGCCGGCTGCTCTGGTGCCACTACGGGGTTCTGCGGGCGAAGGTGGGCGGCGCGCTCGCCGCAGAGAGCAGTGGAGCGCTGCACGATTTGCGTGGAGCCATCCGATCCATGCGCACCGTGCTGCGGGTCTTCCGCCGGCCGCTTGTGCCCACATCGGCCGGCCGGATTGACCGCGACCTGCAAAGGCTCAACGCGGCTCTGGGAGCGGCGCGTGATCTCGATGTCTGGAATGACTATCTGGCGCGCCAGGCCGGAAAAGGGCGGTGGGATCGCCTTCCACGCTGGGTAAAGTTCGTGGACCACCAGCGCGAGCTCCGACGCCTGCAGCAGACGACCGTCCGGCGGCACCTTTCCGGCGTGAGCTTCCGGGCGCTGCAGAACCGCATCGGCCGCCTCCTGCGCATCGAACTGCCGCGGCTGCCCGGCGATGGCTCGGCGGTCCTGGGGGAAGGCTGGGGGCGCCGCATGCTGGCGAAATACCTGCGGCGCGCCCTGAAGCGGTCGAAGCTGCGCTCCTCGCATCTCCCCGCCAAGGTGCATCAACTCCGCCTGGCCTTGCGCCGCGTGCGACACATTGGCGAGTTCGCAGAGGGCAGGCCGACGGCGCCGGAAGGCAAATTGATGCGGCGGGTGCAGGCCGTGGAAAGGATGCTGGGCCGAATCCGGGACGTGGATCTGGAGCTGGCGCGCGTCCGGCGCGAGGGGCCGGCGCCGCCCCGCGTGCTGCTTGAACGGCTCAAACGGCGTCGCCGGCGCAGCCGAGCCGGACTGTCGCGGGCCTGGCGGGAGCTGGAGAAGCCCCGGTTCCTGCGCGCCTTGCGTCGGGCGCCGCGGAGGTGAGGAGGGCGCCGGAGGGGGAAACGCCTCGGATTCAGGAGGCTGCCTGTTACGCTTGATACCTTGCCTCGGTCTTGAGCGTCATACACCTTTGATGGAGCCAGACCAACGACAAGGATTGCGGAAGCCTGCGAGGGGCGTGCCCACGAAAGTGCGGCACATTCCGGCTCCTTCCGCGTCTAACTCAACGAGGCCCAAGAAACCATGAAAACGAGTTCGTATTTTACTGTGGCCGCCCTGACGGCCGCCCTGTTCGCCACGGGCGTACTCGCCCAGACCAGCAATCCCACGCCCACGCCCGCCGCGCCCCCGGCGGTGGTCGTGTCAGCGACGCCGAATGAAATCATCTACCTGCCGCGGCTGCCCGAACCGACGGAGCTGACCAACGCTGCCAGCGCCCAAGGAATCACCGTGCAGCAGATCGCGCAGTCCAGCGGGCAGGTCACTGTCATCTACCGCTACGCGGACGGGCAGACGCACACGGTCGCCTACCAGCTCCTCCCGACGGCCGGCAGTGCCCCGGCGGCCGCGCCGGCGGCTGTGACCGGCATTCCGGCAGCCCCCGCCACCGTGGTCTACGCCGCGCCGGCGGCCGTCTACCCGGCGCCGTACTATTACTACGACCCGTTCTATTATCCGTGGCCGTGGTTCGGGCCGGTCTCCTTCCGCGTCGGCCTGGGCTACAGTTTCCATCGTTTTGGCGGCGGCTACGGGTTCCGCCATTTCGGCGGGGGCCGCGGATTTCACCACCGCTGATGGCGGGCAATCGCCGCCGAGAGATGCAACTGCGAACATCTGTGATTCCTCGCATGCGACAGCAACGCACACTGATTCTTGGACTCGCCATCACCGCACTCTGTGCCGGCTGTGTCGGCACGGGACCGAACACCCAGCAGGGGGCCGTGGCGGGTGGCGCCTTGGGCGCCCTGGCCGGGGCGATCATCGGCAACAACAGCCGCGGTCACGACACGGGCGGTGGCGCCCTGCTGGGCGCGGTGGCCGGCGCCATCGCCGGCGGCACGCTGGGCAACGCCGTCGACAATGAGCGCGGAACCCTTTACGGCACACCCCGCGTGGAGAGCACGCGGGTGGCGGTCCAGCAGCCGCCCGCGCCGCCGGCGCCGTTGGCCGAGACCATGCCCGCGCCGCCTGCGTCCAACGCCGTCTGGATCCCCGGCTACTGGGGCTTTGATGGCGCCCGTTACGTCTGGGTCGCCGGCCGCTGGGAGATTCCGCCGCCAAACTGCCGCTCATACGTCGCTCCGTACTGGGCCAACCAGGGAGGCGCGTACGTCTACGTCCCCGGCTCCTGGCGTTGAACCGGGCCCGGGCGGCCTCGGTGGGGTGGCGGGCACAGACCGCCAGGCTGCCGCCGCGCGCCGGTTGACCCTTCGGAGGGACGGGATCGACTCCCGTCGCGACCGGGCGTGACTTCGCGCCCCGGCTGAGGGTGGCTGCATCCGCCGAATTCGTGTGAAGATCGATCCGAGACATTACCGGGTCCGCGCCGGCGCGAAGGTGAAGCTCAAGCAGTGGCCCACCCGGGTGAGGTCGTTCTATCGTTCCAAGGCCGATTATGCCCGGGCGCTGGAGCAACATGTCCGCGAACTGAGCCGCCTGCAGGAGCTGCTTTACGCCCACGATCGCTACGCGCTCCTGGTGATCTTCCAGGCGATGGATGCGGCGGGCAAGGATGGCGCCATCAAACACGTGATGTCAGGCGTCAACCCGCAGGGCTGCCAGGTGCACAGTTTCAAGCAGCCGAGCGCCGGGGAACTCGCCCACGATTTTCTCTGGCGGGCGATCTGCCGCCTGCCCGAACGAGGACGCATCGGGATCTTCAACCGGTCCTACTATGAGGAGGTGCTGGTGGCGCGGGTGCATCCGGAGATCCTCGCGGACCAGCACCTGCCGGCAGAGCTGGCGGACCGCGAGACGCTTTGGCAGGAGCGGTATCGTTCCATTGTGGGCCTGGAGCGGCATCTCCATCGAAACGGGACGCGGATCATCAAGTTCTTCCTGCACCTTTCGAAAGCGGAGCAGCGCCGGCGCCTGCTCGCGCGGATCGACGAACCGGCCAAGAACTGGAAGTTCAACCGGAGCGACCTCGCCGAACGCGAGCGATGGGGGGATTACCAGCGGGCCTATGAGGATTGTCTCAATGCCACCAGCACCGACGCGGCGCCGTGGTATGTCGTGCCGGCCGACGACAAGGAGAATGCGCGGCTGATCATTTCCCAAGTCATCCTTGCCGAGCTCGGACGGCTCAAGATGACCTTTCCGCGGCCGACCGCCACGCGCCGGCAGGAACTGCGCGCGATTCGGCGGCTGCTGGCGAAGTAGCCAGCGCGTCCAGCGGAGGCGCCGCGGCCGTCTTCCGGCGCGCCGTCAGCCCGGGCCTTGCCGGGCCAGGAAATCTCCCACCGCCCGCAGCTGCTTGTAATAGGAGTGCTCCAGCTGACGGAAGGAATGGGCGGCGGCGACGGACACGAGGACGGCGAGACCGGCGCCGACGAGGTACTGCCAAGGGTGCCAGCAGGAATAGCGGAGGGCGGCGCCCAAGCCGGCGAGCCCGATGAGCGGCAGGTTGCACATCGCGGCGCGGGCGATGCGCATCCGGCTGCGGATGTACTCCATGAAGCCCTGCAGCGCCGTGGCCCGGCTGAAGAGCTCCATCCGCACCGCCGTGAGCTGCTCGTCGGTGGGAAAATACGCCCGCCGAATCCTCTCGTCGGCACCCTTGGTGAGGACATCCCACAAGCGGTCGAAGGTGACGCCCACGGTGTAGGCGACGGCGATCGCCAGGGCGGCGAACGCCTCGGGATAATCCTTGGCCGCGCCCAGCAGGAAACCCGGGCCGAATGCCGTGATCGTGCCGAGGGCCAACCAGAGGCAAGTCAGGATGCCCGAGATGAGGACTTCGACGATGATCGCAGTCGTGGTCATGGACGCGAAGCGGGGTCGATTAAGGAAGGTGGCGCGCGTGCGGGCAATGCTGGAAACGCGGCGGCCGGGCCGGGACGAATCGCCGTGGGGGCAGGAGCGAGAAGGGGAAAGCCGGGATGTCATGCCAGCAACACCCGGCCGCGCGCGCCGCGAGGACGGCCCACCCAAACGGGGTGGACGGCGACGGGTTGGATCGGATCACCCGCGGGTAGCGCGCCGGCGCGGCGTGTCAGTCCCGATAGGGCACGGTGCCGCTGGCGTCGACCGCGTATTGCCACCGCTGGAGGTAGGCGATGCCGGGCAGAAATTCATCGTGGGCTGCCGCGAGCTTTCGAGCCAGCGTGGCGGCCAGCTCCGCCTGCAGGGAGGCGCACTCCGGCCGGCCGACGAGATTGGTCCGCTGATACGGATCGTCGACGTTGTCAAACAGCAGCCAGGGGCCTTGCAGATCGCGGACGAAGGTGTAGCGCGCGGTCCGCACGCCGCGATATTCCCTCCCGCCTCTCTGGCGCGACCATTCGCCGAAGGGGGCGACGCAACTGATCAGCGCCGCGCCATCCGACGGGTCCCGACCGCCCCGGAGGTAATCGCCGAAATCCGTCCCCTCGGCCGATGCCGGCACCGGGACCCGGCACAGGCTGAGAATAGTCGGCATGAGATCCTCCAACTGAATCGGGGCCTCCGGGCGGCGCGGCGCCGAATCAAGGCCGGCCGGCCAGTGCAGCAGCAGCGGGATCCGGATCGATTCGTCGTAGGGTTGCTGCTTGGCCTGGGCGCCCTGCGAGCCGAGGAGATCGCCGTGGTCGGAGATGAAGATGAGCAGGGTGTTGGCATCGAGGCCCGCGTCCTGCAAGGCGGACCAAAGCATGCCGAAACAGTCGTCCAGGGCTGTGCAATGGGCGTAGTAGTCCGCCAGCGCCCGCCGGGCGGCCTCGCCTGCCGGCGCCGGCACGTTGGCCCGCAGGAGGAGTTTCTCCGGATCATACCGTGCGCGGTATTCGGCGGGCGCGCGCTCGCGGGAGGAGTGGGGCGGGCCCCATGCCAGGAAAAGCAGGAACGGCTTGGCGACGGCGGCGTGATCGCGCAGGTACCGCACGGCATCCTCGGTTTGGGCGATCGCGTCATAGCCCGGCCAGCACCGCGGTTCCGGTCCATCCGCGTAGTAGACGGAGTGATTGTAGTCGTGCGTGCACCCCACCGCCCTCCAGTAGGCGAAGCCCTGCCGGCCCGCGGGCGGGATGAAGCCCGTGCGATCGCCGCCGTTCAGGTGCCATTTCCCGATGTAGGCGGTGTCGTAGCCCGCCGCGCCCAGGGCCTTGGCAAGGGTGACCGCCCGCGGATCGAGCGGCACATCGTTCATGAAGACCCCGTGCGTGAGCGGCCGCTGACCGGTCAGCAGCGACGCCCGCGAGGGACAGCATACGGGCATGCCCGCCACCGCATTGACGCACAGGAGGCTCGCGCGCGCGAAGCGGTCGAGGTGCGGCGTCTGCACGTTCGGGTCGCCGGCAAAGCCGAACGCCTGGGCCCGCCACTGGTCGGGAAGCACGACCAGAACGTTCGGCCGCACGGGGGGCCGGTCCGGCGCCACGGCGGAGCAGGAAGCGGAGGCAAACAACGCTAACGTCACAGCAGGGGCAATACTGTGCATGGCCTTGGGGTAGGAGCCGGCAGCGGCAGCCGCCATCATGCGGCCGTGGCGGCGCCGTAATCAATCCTTTCCAGGCGGGCGAGCTGATCTCGTAGCAAGGCTACACAAAGCAGGTTGTTCAGTTTATGGGCGACTTCCCGGACGCGGGTGAGATCGCCGGGCCGTTCAGAGGCGGTGCCAAGACGATTCTGGAGATCGGTCAACTCCGACTGGAGGGCAGGGACACCGGGTATCGGCGTCCGGGCGTTGGCAAACAACGACGGGCTGCGGCGCGCCGGCGCGGGCCGAGCCGGCATGGCGGCGGCGCCGGGGTGCGGGTCAATGGGGGTGATGGATAGGGAGAACATGGCGCGGGTGAAACGGTCCCATGGAAGCAGATTCGGCCGTTGCCGGCTCACCGCCTTCTGTCGAACATGCCGCATTTTTTGCGATCAAGCACTCCGCATAATTTGCCGGAGCGTGGGTCCGCCCGGCTCCGGCGCCGGTCGCCGGGGGGTGACGGTGCGACCCCACGAGGGGCGATGCGCGAGGGCCCGGACGGGACGGCGACGAGGCAGCGGCCGGCGACGATCCCGGCGCGCCGGCCTTACGCCACGTAAGCCACGTCTTTCGTGGCGAGGAGATTGGGCGGACGGTAATCCGATCGCGCCTGCAGACGCTCCCGCACGCTCTCGTGCACCAAAGAGTGGTCGGGGACAAATCGCCGCCACCAACCCAGGACCCACCACACCGGAAGCAATGGGTTGTGCAGCGTACCCAGCGGGTCGGCCGGATACACCGCCGGCGCCGGCATTTCC
>DATIWI010000161.1:0-4890 GCA_035519475.1 Opitutaceae bacterium | reverse complement strand
CGCATCGCCGATCTTCTGCGAAGACGTCCGGCGCGTGTCTGGCAGTGGCCAGATGCGAAACGACTTTCCATCCCACCGAATGATCTTGTTGGAAGCGGCAAAGACCACTCCTCGTGAGGTCACCTGTACTCCCCAAATGGTGAGTTGATCACGATGCTCAGCCGGAAGTCGTGATAGCAGGGATGTGTAATGCAGCAGTCCCGCCGGATCCTTGTCGCAGTAGCCAACGATACCCCTCCCGCCCAACCAAATTCGGCCCTGCTCATCAACTGCAAGTCCGAACACCTCTGGATTATTCCCTATGGGGAAACCCTTCCACATTGCACCGTTGTATTGCAGTAGAACGTCGCTGCCGAAGTAGAGCACGCCATCGCGGTCCTGTGCCACCGCTCTTATTGTAGCTCGAGCCTGATAGTCACTTGCCCTGAAAACCTGCATCAGAGGCCGGCCTTCGGTGGCATCGCCCCACCCGCGCGCGAACACGGATTGAGGAACGGCGCCCAGCGCCACTCCGCCAGCCAGAGCACAGGAGATCCTGCGTATGCCTATGCCGAGCCAAGTCCGCATGAATTGGTAACTGATTTACGTCGTTTTTCTCTAACGCTCGTTCGTCGATGCGTGGGTCAAAAAACTCTCACAGCGAGAGAAGTGGAGACATAGGAATACACCTCAATGGTTGATCGCCTTCCGCAAGCGAGCCTGCCACAACTTGTCAGGCTTTTGGCTACGACAGGCTAAGGATTGGGAACAACCCTAGCGGAAATCGCGGGAGAGAGCCATATCCAGTTTTACCCTGTGACCACTGGGCAAAACCGGGTGTCGGGCGGGCTTCGCTACGGGCGGGAATTCGGCGATACTTCCCTCCAATGAAGACATTCAAGCATCTCCTCTTCGCCCTGATCGCCAGCCTCCTGCTCACCGCGGGTCTCGCCAATGCCGCCCAGTCGTTCGACGTGGTGGCCAAAAGTTCCCTTACGCAGCAAACGGTGAACGTTGACCCGGGCCTGCCCTGCATCATCGAGCACTAATCCTCTCCCAATGACTCCGACCCAACGCATTCTTTTCGGGGTTGTCGCCAGCCTGTTGCTGGTACTGGGCTTCGTAAGGGCGGCTGAGTCCTTCGATCCGGTCTTTCTCGGTGGGCAGCAAAACGCCGCCGCCGGCGACCAACTCGGCGGGCCCCTGACCTTCGGTTTATCCTGACGCGAGCAGACCTCTCGCGGGATATAAGGCCGTGACTTTTTGGGGTCACGGCCTTGCGCTTGTACTGGGGCGAAGTTTCGGCTACTTGAAACATCATGCTTAATCTGGCACCGTGGCGCTACCGGCGCATCTTCACCGAGCAGGGCGGGCCCATCGCGCGGATCGAATTCAGCGAGTTCCCCGTCCTGGGCCATCGCTGCTTTCAGGCCAACGCCTACCTCGCCCCGCATCTGACCGGCAAGCCGCGGCCGCAGCTCAACCTTTATAGCGACGCGGACGGCACCGGCACGCATCCGAGCGCGATGGTCGCGCGGTACATGGCCATCTCTGAGGCGCTCGAGCGCTGGGCCTTTCACGTGAAGGTGAACGACTTCGACCGCGATCTCTACGGCTTCGACCGCGACGCCTCGTCCAACGGCATGGCCGCGTTCCCGGGCCTGTTTGCGAGCCAGTGCCGCACGAAGGCCTATCTGGAGGCGCTCGAGCGTTTTTGCGTGATCGCCTGGTGGGATGGACGCCTCGCCGCGAAGGTGCGGACCACCGGCTGGACCGACGTCTCCGCCGTACAGATTGACCACCCGCTCGACCGCGGGGCCATGGTGATCCTCTTCAAGCGGTGCACGCCGGGCGATTTCTTCAGCTACGGACACGCCGCCGGCCGCGATTTCGGCAGCGCCTGCCAGCGCGCCTCCATCGAGCTCTGCCGCAATGAATACGTGCTGCGGAGCTTCCGCGCCACGCATCCGACGTTCACCTACGCCGATCTCCCGCAGGTCAAGGACATCTTTGAGCGACGCCTGCTCTATTTTTCGCTGCCCGAGGGCCACGCGCTGTTTCAAGAGCGGCTGAAGTCACAGCCGCGCCGCCCCATTGCCGCTCCGAAGGTCCTGTTCGACGGCCCGATCGTGGGGCCGTGGTCGCGCTACGCCACGGTGTGGCGCGTGGCGCTCGAACTGCCGACCGACGGCTACATGGAGCCCAAACTGGAATTCTTTTTTTGGTGATCGGCGGCGCGACCGCGGGCCGCACCTCGTCGTTTGTCCGGGCAGAATCGCCGCTCCGCCGATTCCGCGAGACTGGGTGTTGCTCCCCGTTTTTCGGGGAGAACGGACCCTGTGCGGACTCGAACCAACCGCACCATCCCGCTCCGTCGCCCTGAGCGGCGGCCACGGCCAACTGGCGTGCCAAGGCCGCGGCGCTTCCCCTGTTGCGTCCGAAAAACGCCCGATTTGACCAATCTTTGACGTGACTTTGACGGATCGTTTACAGGACCGACCCCGCGCCGTCCCCGCGCCCCGCAGGCATGCCTACCAAAAATTGAGTGTTCTCTACGGCAGTCAAAACGGGAAGGACGTGTCTTAATGCAAGCCGTTTTCTCATGTCCGAAGAGCCGGTATACGCTGTCGCGAATGCATATCACCCGGTCGGCGCCTCCGACCCGGTGGACGCGCCTGAGCAGCTGGCGCGGGGCGCCACGCTTTCCGCGCGAGTGCGACAGCGATGGTCGGCTTGGTTTCGCCGGGCCGCGGGTGCCCGCGCCGCTGCGCCGCTGTTCGATGGCACGGCAGGCGTGCTGCTCGATTCATTGAGCGATTGGATCTGCGGGCTCGACGCAACCGGACGCATCACCTACGCGAATGCCGCGCTGATGCGGGATCAGGGGTGTGTGCCAGGGTCGCTGACGGGCATGCTGTTTGTCGACCTCATGCCACCCGCCGCAGTCGACGCCGTCCGCCTGGCGCTGCAACGCGCGACCACCACGGATGGCCCGCAATCCTGCCAGCACGAGACCCAAGTGGCCGGCGGCGGCTCGTGGCGGCAATGGACGTTCCAGAGGATTCCGGAGAATGCGCCGGCGGAACTCTCCGGCACCTACCTCCTTGCGACCGGGCGCGATGTCACCGAACAGAAGCGCCTCGAGCATCAGTTCCTGCATGCGCAGCGGGTCGGCAGCATCGGCATGCTGGCCAGCGGCATCGCCCACGACCTGAACAATGTGCTCGCCCCCATCAGCATGTCGGCCGACCTGCTCAAGCTCCGCGGCTGCTCCGAGGAGAACCGGGCGCTGCTCGATGTGGTGGCGACCAGCGCCGCCCGCGGCGCCGGTCTCGTCAACCAGATGCTCTCCTTTACCCGCGGCCTCGACGGCAATCGCGAGATCGTGAACCTGGGGAGCTTGGTGAAGGAACTCAGCCGGTTCATCAGCCGCACCTTCGCCAAGAACATCGAGGTGCGCATGGAGATTGCGCCCGACCTGTGGCGGCTGCACGCGAACCCCACCCAGATCTACCAGGTGTTGCTCAATCTGTGCGTCAACGCGCGGGATGCCATGCCCCATGGCGGCGAAATCACCATCACCGCGGAAAACCTTGCGCTCGACGAAGCGGCGGCCGCCGCGCTGCCGGGCGCCGCGCCCGGCGCCTATGCCGTGCTCGGCGTGGCGGACACGGGCACGGGCATTCCCCCGGAGATCGTGAACCGCATCTTCGACCCGTTCTTCACCACAAAGCCGATCGGTGAGGGCACGGGCCTCGGGCTGTCGACCGTGCGCTCCATCATGAAGGCCTGTGGCGGCTTCGTGACGCTCTCGACCCAGGTCGGCCAGGGCACCACCTTCCGCGCCCACTTCCCGGTGATGGAGCCGGTGACCCAGCCGACCACGGCCACGAACCCCGGACTGCCGGTCGCGCGCGGCGCCGGCGAGCATGTGCTGGTCGTCGACGACGAGGAGTTCTTCCGCGATGTCACCCGCCGCCTGCTGGAGGACTTTGGCTATGTCGTGCACGTCGCGGCCGACGGTGCGGAGGCCGTGCGGGTGTTCGAGCAGCATCGCGCCGACATCGTGGTGGCGCTGGTCGATTTCGACATGCCGGTGATGGATGGGCCGACGGCGATCAAGGCGATGAAAACCATCAGCCCGCGATTGCACATCATCACCGTCAGCGGCTCGGGCAGTTCGGCCGCGCACCCCCAGCCGCCTGAGGCGGAACTCCAGCTGACGAAGCCCTATCCGATGGGAGAACTGCTGCAGAGCCTGCGTCGGGTGCTTGCCCAACCGGCGGCGGTCTAGCCTGCATTTTTTACACTCGCAAATAGCCGATCCACACACCCCGTCGCTTCGCGCCACCCCTCTTGGTAGAGGGGACTTGGAGCGCCGCCTGCGAAATCCCCTCTCGGAGAGGGGTGCCCGTCAGGGCGGGGTGTGTCCACGACCATCGGCCGTGTGAAATATCCAGGCTAGGTCGGGGCCCACGCGGGAGGCGGGTCGGAGGACGACGCGATCGGCCTCCATGCCAGCACCGGACAAACGACAGGACCGGTATACGCGCTCAACGTGTTGAGCGCTGTCGTCCCCAGCGGTGTCTCTTGAATTCGGGGGGATCAGAGACTTCTCCAGGCTGGCGGATGGCGAAAAATCAGCGCACGGCTTTTGCCATAAGGCTGTTATGCATCATTGATACTGTGCTGCCCGAAGCCGCCGTCGGGCAGCGCACTGCGATTCTTTCACCGCCCATCTCACGCGCCACCCGATCGCCCTCGCCCGACGCGCCGGACTGTCGAGCCCATGACCGCCCATCCCTACGCCTTTCTTGCGCTTTTCCTCGCCGCCGCCGTCGCGTTTCCCCTCGCGCTGCTCACGGCGGCGCGATGGTGGGCCCGCCTTTGCCAGCCGCCCAGGCCCGGCGC
>DATIWI010000160.1:0-13044 GCA_035519475.1 Opitutaceae bacterium | reverse complement strand
ATCGGCATAGCGGCTGGCGTGGCCGGAGCCTTGGGACTCAGCCGATTTCTGCGGGGCTTGTTGTACGAAACGCCGCCGTACGACCCGCTGGTGTACTTGGCAGTCGCCGCGGTCTTGCTCGCGGCAGCCGCGGTGGCTTGCTGGCTGCCCGCCCGGCGGGCAGCGAAGGTCGATGTCGCCCGATTGCTGAAGGAGGAGTGATCCGAGTGCTTCGATTTCACTGGCGCTCGCGGCTTGACGGCTCCAGCGATCTGAGCCGCACGAGCATGGCTTACAGGGGCGCGGAAAAAGGCTGACACGCCCTCCGTCCCTGAGGCACGGTAACGGCATGAAGCCGCGCTGCCTTCTCCTGCTGGCCTTGGTGAGTCCGGCGGCCCTGCCGGCGCCCGGCATCTTCGTTCACGACGAGCCGCTGGCGCCCATCTATCACGAGGGCTGGATCGACCTGAACAAGAACGGCGTGAAGGACGCGTACGAGGATCCGGCACTCGACGTCGAGGCGCGCATCACCGACTTGCTCGGGCGCATGACGCTGGAGGAGAAGACGGCGCAGATGGTCACCCTCTACGGCTTTCCCCGCGTGCTGAAGGACGAGCTGCCGACACCGGCGTGGGACAAGGCGGTGTGGAAGGACGGCATCGGCAACATCGACGAGGACATGAACGGCAACCGGGGCGTCGACGGCCATCCCCTGACCGTGCCGAAATACGAGCTGCCGTATTCGTTGCACGCCCGGGCCATCAACGAGGTGCAGCGGTTCTTCATCGAACGGACCCGCCTGGGTGTGCCGGCCGATTTCACCAACGAGGGCATCCGCGGCCTGCTCCACACCAAGGCCACCAGCTTCCCGGCCCAGCTTGGCGTGGCGGCGGCGTTCGACGCGGAGTTGGTCCGCGCCATCGGCCGCATCACCGGCAGCGAAGCGCGGGCGCTCGGCTACACCAACGTCTACTCGCCCATCCTCGACCTCGCGCGCGATCCCCGCTGGGGCCGCACCACCGAGACCTACGGCGAGGATCCCTTCCTCGTCGCCACGCTCGGCATGGAGGAGGTGCGCGGCATCCAGGAACAGCGGGTGGTCTCGACGCCGAAGCATTTCGCGGTCTACAGCGTCCCCAAGGGCGGGCGCGACGGCGAGGCGCGCACCGATCCGCAGGTCACCTGGCGCGAGGTGGAGACGGTCTTCTTGGAGCCGTTCCGCCGGGCCATCCGCGACGCCGGCGCGCTGGGCGTCATGGCCTCGTACAACGACTACGACGGCATCCCGATCGAGGGGAACCGCCTGTTCCTGACCGACCTTCTCCGGCGCGAGTGGGGCTTCAAGGGTTACGTGGTCTCCGACAGCGATGCGGTCGAATTCATCCACACCAAACATCGGGTGGCGCCGACCTACGCGGACGCGGTCCGCCAGGCGGTCGAGGCGGGCCTGAATGTGCGCACGACGTTCACGCCGCCCGAGGTGTACCTCAATCCCTTGCGGCAACTCGTGCGCGCCGGCCAGCTTCCCCTCGCAACGATCGACGCGCGAGTGCGCGACATTCTCCGCGTGAAATACTGGCTCGGGCGCTTCGAGCAACCGTACGTCGCCGAGCCGGCGGCCGCCGACCGGCTGGTGCGCGCGCCGGACCACCTGGCCGCCGCGGCCCGCGCGGCGCGCGAATCGATCGTTCTGCTGAAAAACGAGGGCGGCCTGCTGCCGTTGGCGAAGGACCGCCTGCACACCGTGCTGGTGGCGGGGCCGCTGGCGGACGACCGGCACGCCTGGAACAGCCGTTACGCGCCGCAGGCGCTGGATTTCGTGACCGTGCTCGACGGGGTGCGGGAGAAACTCGGCGCGTCGTGCCAGATCCGTTACGTCAAGGGCTGCAGCGTGGTCGACGAGCATTTCCCGGAGAGCGACGTGCTCAAGGAGCCGCCGGCGGGCGCGGTCAAGGCCGGGATCGAGGAGGCCGCGGCCGCGGCGCGGGGCGCCGATGTCGCCGTCGTCGTGGTCGGCGAGAACGACGCCATCTCCCGCGAGTCGGCCAGCCGCATCAGCCTGAACCTGGCCGGTTACCAGGAGGAGCTGGTCGAGGCAATCCAGGCCACGGGCACGCCGGTCGTGCTGATCGTGGCGGCGGGCCGGCCGCAGAGCATCAACTGGGCGGCGCAGCACGTGCCGGCCATCCTCGAGCTGTGGTTCCCGGGCGAGGAGGCGGGCCACGCCCTCGCGGACGTGCTCTGGGGCGAATACAACCCGGCCGGGCGCCTGCCGATCACGTTTCCGCGCAGCGCGGGCCAGATCCCGCTGAACTTCCCCACGCACCCGGGCGCGCAGGCCCGCGATGCCGGCCAGGTTTTCGGTCCACTCTTCCCGTTCGGCTTCGGCCTGAGCTACACGACGTTCGGCTACGCCAATCTGCACATCCGGCCGGATCGCCTGAATGTCACCGGCCTCGTTGAAACCGTGCCGGATTCGTCCACCGTCGCCAAAGCTATGGCGGACAGGGCGACCCCGGCGACAGGGGCGAAAGGCGGCATCGAGGTCGCGTGCGACGTCACCAACACGGGCACCCGGGCGGGTGACGAGGTCGTGCAGCTCTACCTGCGCGACGACTACAGCAGCGTGACGACCTTTGAGAAGGTGCTCCGCGGCTTCGCCCGCGTGCCCCTCGCGCCCGGCGAGACGCAAACGGTGCATTTCACGCTGACGCCCGACGCGCTCCAGCTCCTCGACCGCAACGACCACTGGACGGTCGAACCGGGCCGCTTCACCGTCATGATCGGCGCCTCATCGGAGGACATCCGCCTGCGCGGCAATTTCGTCGTCATGCGCCCCGACGGCACCGTTCCCGAGGAAGACCCGCTGCCGGACGAGCGGACCGGATCCCCCTGACGGACGGCGTGAATCGGTTCTGGCCATCAGGCAAAATCCGACCACGTTTTTCCCATGCGCTCGCCCCCGACCGGTCTTGCCCTGCTGTTGATCCTGCTGCCGGCGATCGCCGGCTGGTCGGGCTGCGCCACCGGGCCGGCGGCGGCGGCGCGCGTGTTCGATGTCCGCGCCTATGGAGCGGCGGGCGACGGCCGGACGCTCGACACCGGGGCCATCAACCAGGCCATCGAGGCGGCCGCCGCCGCGGGCGGCGGCACGGTGTGGTTTCCGGCGGGAACGTACGCCAGCTATTCCATTCACCTGAAGAGCCGCGTCGCGCTCTATCTCGATCACGGCGCCACGATCCTCGCGGCGGATCCGCCGCCCGAAGGGCAGCCCGGCGGCTACGATGCCCCCGAGCCGAACGCGTGGGACAAATACCAGGACTTCGGCCACACGCATTGGCACAACAGCCTGATCTGGGGCGAGGGCTTGGAAGACGTGTCCATCCTGGGTCCGGGCCGGATCTTCGGCAAGGGGCTGAGCCGGGGCTTCGGTCCCAAGGATCCGCTGCCGGGCGAACCGCGGCCGCCCCGGCCGGCGTATCGGCCGCCGGAGAACGACATCACGGCGCAGACCCCCTTTGGCTATCCCAACCCCCGGGACGTGCTGGCTCCCGGGATCGGCAACAAGGCGATCGCGCTGAAGAACTGCCGCAACGTCACCCTGCGCGACTTCACCATCTTCCACGGCGGCCACTTCGCCATTCTCGCGATCGGCACCGACAATTTCACGATCGACAACCTCCGGATCGACACCAACCGCGACGGCATGGACATCGACTGCTGCCGGAACGTTCGCATCTCGAATTGCACGGTCAACTCGCCCTATGACGACGGCATCTGTTTGAAGAGCTGTTTCGGACTCGGCTACACGCGCGCGACGGAAAACGTCACCATCGCGAATTGCCAGGTGAGCGGCTTCGACGAGGGGACACTGCTCGACGGCACGATGAAGCCGAAGCCGCCGGGCCGGGGCGGACCGACCGGCCGCATCAAGTTCGGCACCGAGGCCAACGGCGGCTTCAAGAACATCACCATCACCAACTGCGTCTTCGTGTACTCCAGCGGTCTCGCGCTGGAGGAGGTCGACGGGGGTTGGATGGAGGACGTGGCGATTTCGAACCTCACGATGCGCGACATCGTCAACGCGCCGATCTTCATCCGCCTCGGCGCGCGGCTGCGCGGGCCGGGCGATCCGCCGGTGGGCGTGGCCCGCCGCATCAGCATCAGCAACGTCGTGGCGTCCAACGTGGCGCCGAATCACGGCATCCTCATCAGCGGCATCCCCGGCCACCGCATCGAGGACGTTTCGCTCAGTCACATTCTCATCGAGTATCAGGGGGGCGGCAAGAAGGAGCAGGCGGCGCGCGCGGTGCCGGAAGACGAGAAGGTCTATCCCGAGCCGGGCCGCTTCGGCATCATCCCTTCGTGGGGCATGTTCGCCCGCCACGTCCAGGGCCTGTCGCTCGACCACGTGGAATTGCGGACGCTGAAGGAGGATCTGCGTCCGGCCATCATCCTCGATGAGGTGAGGCGCGCTGACTTCGACCACGTGAAGGCGCCGCCGGCGCCGGGGGTGCCCGCCGTGGTGCTCCAGGAGGTCGATGGTTTCACTGCACGCGACTGCCCCGGCCTGCCCGACACCCGTCGCGACCAGCCGGTGGCCGAGGAGCGCTTGTAGCGGCGGTGCATCTGACTGTCGGTTTGACGATCCACCGCCGGCGCGCTAGACGCAAAGAGCGCCCCGCAAGGAGCGCGTGCTGCCCAAGGTCTGGAGATCCCGCCATGAATCGGAAGAACGCCGCCCTCCTGTTCGCCACCGTCCTCCTGCCGGCCTTCTGCCCGGCCCCGTCCTTCGCCGGACCGGACGCGAACGTGGAAAAATACTGCGCCATGCTGCACAGCAAGGATGACACTGAACGAGAAACGGCGGTCGCCGAGCTGGCGAAGATCGGCGCGCCCGCCGTCCCGGACGTGCTCGCGGTGCTCGACCACGCGGAGGTTTACCTTGGCCGGATGAACGCCGCCAGGGTCCTGGGGCAGATCCGCGATACCCGGGCGATCCAGCCGCTCGTCGCGGCCCTGGCGGACGACTACGCCGCCGTCCGGCAGGAGGCTTCACGGGCGCTCGTCGCCATCGGGGGCAAGGCGGCGGTGGACGAAATCCTCGGAGCGCTCGCGCGGGGCGGGGACAATTTTCTCGAGGCGGCGGCGGTCACGCTCGGTGAGCTCGGCGACCGTCGCACCCTCCCGGCTCTGGAGAAGCTCTCCCGGCATCAGAACGCGGACGTGGCCAAGGCGGCGAGCGCCGCGATCCAGAAACTCCAGCCGCGCGGGTGAGGCGCGCGATCAGGCGCGCTTCCGGGGCCGCCGGGCGCGTCGGCGTGGAGAGCGCGCCTCGCGGCGGGGCGCGGTTTTGCCGTCCACCCACCGGCCTTCCACCATGCTGAGAACCGGGCCCTGCGGCAGGCCGTGCTCGTTATGGTAGAGCTGGATGGCGAGGAGATCCATGGCGGTGGCGCCGATCACCGGCAGGTTCTGATCGATCCCGGCCACATCGTTGACGGCATTGAGCCGCGCTTGCTGCACGTCCAACGCCGCGAAAGCCACGTCACGGGGAATGGAGCAACCCGCCGCGGCCAGGGCTGACATCTGCTTCGGGCCAAAGCCAATGATCGCGTCCGGCTTTTCGTGGGCGAGCCAGCGGCGAATCGCGCCGGCGTCGCCAAAGTCGGGCGCAAACAACGGCGTGAGCGGGGCGGTGCCCAGGACCTGTTGGGCGGACAGATAGCCGCCCAACCAGCTGTAGCCCACGCGGCTGTTTTCGTCCGGGGCGAGCATCAGCCCGATGCGCCGGTAGCCGAGCCGCCGGAGGTTCTCGACGGCGGTGAAGCTGCCGCGGAAGTGATGATGCGTGGCCCGGGGCAGCGGCTGCGAACGAAAGGCATAGCCGAGCGCCACGCAGATCAGGTAGGACCAGTCGAGGGGTTTCGCGTAGACCGGCAGGGGAAACGGGGCGATGAGGTTGCCGCGGATCGCGCGCGCCCGCAGCATCCGGCAGGTCTCATCGGCGCGCAGTCCGGTCGGGCCCAGCCAGAAAGTCTCCAGCCGCATCCCCAATTGCTGGGCCCGGTGGCGCGCCCCTTCGTAGAAACCCACACTCGCCGAGTGGTTCTTCCAGTCGGCCTCGGTGGGGCCCCCGGTGAGAAAACCGACCACCTCGGGCGTCGCCTGCCGCTGCCGCAGGCGCACCTGGGTCATCAGGGCCGACACGAGCAGGTTGGAGCGGTAGCCCATCGCGTCGGCCAGGCTCCGGACCCGCGCGCGCGTGCGCTCGGGAATGGACGGGTCGTTGCGCAGGGAGAGCGAGACCGTGGTGTGACTGAGGCCAGCCCGCTGGGCGATCTCCCGCAGGGTGGGGGGCGCGGCGGGCGCGAGGGGGACGGCCATGCCCCGACGTTGGCGGCCCGCCGCCGCGGCACAAGGTTTTACTTTACGTGGAAAGTATCGGCGGTCTTGGCGGCATTCCGGCCGCCTGCCACAGTCCGCGCGTCGAACCACCCCCACCGGGCGACGAACTCGCGGGCCCGCTTTCTCGGCCGGGAAACCAGGCCACCCGCGAGCGCCGTCGGCCCTTTGCTGAACGCCGCACCCCCCATCCTCCCGCCGGTCTTCCGGTCGTGCTCCCATGAACCTATCCCGCGTCCTGTCCCGCCCCCGAAGCTTCCCCGCCGCGCTGGCCATCGTCGCCGCCGTGCTGTTCCTCCTGCTCGCTTCGCCCCTCCCGTCGCGCGCGCAGCCCACCGCGCCCGCCCCGGAAGACGAAGTGGTCAAGCTGTCACCCTTCAACGTGTCCGCCAGCTCCGCCGATCGCTATCTGTCCGACGAGGCCGTCTCCGCCGTGCGCGTGCGCGCGGCGCTGCTCGACACGCCGAGTTCGATCTCGGTCGTCACCCGCGGCATGATGGACGACCTTGCGCCCACCCGCGTCTTCGACGCGACGCGCTATATCGCGGGCGTGCAGGAGGGCCGCGGCATCCAGTTCCAGGACCGCATGATCATCCGCGGCTTTGAGACCCAGGGCGGCGCCCGCACCGTGGACAATTTCCTCCAGTCAGCCGACGCCGACAACGTGGATGAGTCGATCATCGACCGCATCGAGGTGACCAAGGGCCCCAACGCCATTCTCTCCCCGGCGGGCGCCCCCGGTGGCTCCCTCAACATTATCACGAAGTCCCCGACCTTCCATCGGCAGGGCTCGCTCACCGCCATGGTCGGCCTCTTCGACGCCCAGAAGATCACCCTCGACATGGGCGGCCCGTGGGGGAGCAGCAAGGATCTCGCCTATCGCATGGTCGTCAGCCTGCAGGATACCCGCCAATACTGGTCGGCCGACGCCAAGACGAAACACCGGGCCTTCGCCCCGATGCTGACGTGGCGCATTTCCGACAAAACCCAGCTCACCGTCAAGCTGGTGGCCGCCGACATGTGGGTCTTCCGCGAGCCGGCGCTGATTCTCGATCCGAACACCAACGCGAGCACCGCCGATCCGCGGATCGCCCCGGGCTTCTCGTATAACAATCTCAACGGCACCCAGCCCTGGAGCCACAACGGCACGCACAACGCCGATCTCTTCACCATCCTCACCACGAGCCTGAATGAGCACATCAGTCTCCGGACCGCCGCCAATGCCCGTTACTACTTCACGGATTCCGACCAGGACTTCGTCACCGGCCTGCCGGGACTGGGCAACCGCTACAACCCGATGACCGGCCAGCTCACGCAGGACTACACGTGGGCCCTCGCCAACTCGGCGCTGCCCTACAACGCCACCACCAACCCTTACGTCTCAACGTTCGCACCCTACTTCAATCCGAACGCCATCGGCCATCGCGGCCAGATTCAATGGACGAGGTTGCGGACCGGCAACTTCCAGACGGACCTGCTGTTCCGGTATGTGTTCGGTCCGGTCGGTTCGCAGACGGTCGCCGGCCTTGCCTACGGGCGCCAATATGGCGACAGCCGCGTGAAGGACCCTGGCCCGTTGCCGGCCGTCGATCTGAGCCAGCCCTTCGTGCCCGCCTATCCCGCCTATCCGGCCAACCTGACCCAGGACAACGGCTCGTCCTACACCAACACGCAGCTCTACATCAACGAGCGGCTCGGCTTCTTCAACAACCGGCTCTTCGTGACCGGCGGCTACCTGCGCTACTCCACCACCACGGCCGCCTGGAACATTCTCACGCATTCGGCGCCCGCCATCCTGGATGACTCCAAGAACATGAGCAGCTACAGCGCCCTGTGGAAGGTCCAGGACGATGTTTCGCTCTACTTCAGCCATTCCACCAACTCCTCGCCGGTCATCGCCAACAACCTGCCCCTGTGGAAGAGCGGCGTGCAATCAGAGTACGGGTTCAAGACCCAGTTCTTCGACCACCGGCTCTCGGTCAACGGCGCCTACTTCGAGATCGCCCAGACCAACGTCACGGTGCCGAATCCCGCCTATCAGAACGACCCCACCCAGCCCCAGCAGCTGATTTCGGACCTCAAGAACAACGGCTACGAGCTCGAGGCCATGGGCAGCCTCACGAAGGACCTGTCGATCATCGCCACCTACTCCCACCTGCACATGCGCGACTCGTTGGGCCGCATGGTCCGCGGCGTCGCGGACGACAATGCCAGCGCGCTGCTCAACTACCGCTTCAACGAGGGCTCGTTGAAGGGGATCTCCCTCTCGGGCGGCGTCAATTACAGCGGCAAGCGTGCGGGTGATGTTCCGTCCACCGGTTACACCCAGCTCCAAGTCATCGAGCAGGTGAGCTTCTACCTGAAGCCGCAATACGTGGATACGTTCGCCATCAGCTACCGCCTGAACGACCGGTATACCTTCCGCCTGAATATCGACAACATCTTCGATCGGAAGAATTACCTGGCGGTGGCGGGGGGCCGTTCCTGGGGAACCGGCCTGACTACCGCAACCGGCCGCAATATCCGATTCACAACCAAGGTGGAGTTTTGAGCCGGCTCCGCCATCCGGAATCGTCTTTTCGGGCCGCACTTGCTGCGGCCCTTCTTTTCCCCGGGCCGCGACGGCGAGTCTGCGGGCACGGGTTGCCTACGCCCGCGGCCGGCCCAAGGCTGCCGGCACCCCATGCCTGAGATCGCCGCCGCTCCGACCCCGCCCCCCGCGCCCTCGGCCGGCGTTCTGTACCCGGCGGGCACGCTGCAGTACACCGCCGCCGGCCTGCGGCGGGTGTTCGCCTGGCTGCTCGCGGGCGAGGTGGTCTTCACCCTCATCGACCAGCTGGAGCCCAAAGTGCTCCCGATTCTGCTCAAGGTTCACGGCGCCACCGACCAGCAGATCGCGATCATCGTCGGCTCGATCAACGCGGTGATGCAGTTGCTCATCATGCCGCCGCTCGGCTACGTCTCCGACCGCACCCGCACGCGGTGGGGGCGGCGCATTCCCTACATCTTCTGGGTGACGCCCTTCGCGACCCTGTTTCTCGCCGTCACGCCGTTCGCGCCGGAAATCGCGCGCTGGGCGCTGGGCGAAGACGGGGTGGGGGCGTGGCTGCGCGGTCTCTCCATTCCGCCCGTCGTGCTCTGCTTCGGCGCGCTCGTGGTGGCCTACCGCGCGGTCCAGACGGCGACCAACTGCATGTTCTTCGGCCTCCTCCGGGATGTGATCCCCGACACCCACATGGGCCGGTTCCTCGCCCTGTTCCGCGTCGTCGGGGCCGCGAGTACGTTCATCATCACCTACTGGCTGATCGGCCGGACCGCGACGCACAGCCGGGAGATCTTCATCGGCATCGCCGCCCTGAACCTCGTCGGCTTCCTGGCCATTTGCTGGTTCGTCCGGGAGGGGGAGTATCCGGCGGTGCCTGACAAGGTGGCCCCGGCGCGCTCCGGCCTCGGCGGGGTGCCGGGATTGCGCGCGACCTGGAACTTCCTGGCCGAGTCCTTCTCCGAGCCGGTCTACCTCTGGACCTACTTCGTGCGGACCTGCAACTATGCCGCGCTCGCCCTGTCGAGCTTCATCATCTTCTTCCCGCAGCAGGAGTTGGGGTTGGGCCTCGACCGCGTGGGCAAGCACCTGTCGTGGCCGTCCGTCGTGTGGGTGGTCATCGCCTACCCGGTCGGACGCCTGGTGGACGCGTGGGGCTCGATCCGCGTGTTGCATCACGGCTTGATTCTCATCACGGCCGGGTATGTCGCCTCCTTCTTTCTCGTCGTCGGCGATACGACCTTCTTTTTCTCCGCGCTGGTCACCGGCGTGGGGTTCTGGATCGTGATGCTCGCGCAGCTCAAGCTCGCGCAGGAAATCTACCACCCGGCACGCTACAGCCAGTTGGCCGGCGCGAACACGATCGTCATCTCGGTGGTGGTCGCGTTGGTGGTGAGCCCCGCCGCGGGCTGGGTGCTCGATGCGCTCAAGGGCTGGCATCCCACGATGGCGTTGCCCGGCGTCGGCCCGATCGAGCTGGGGCCCTACCGCCTCGTCAATCTCATGCTCGGCGGCCTCTACGGCCTCGCCTGGCTCGGGCTGCTGCGCGTGCAGCATCACTGGCGCCGCCACCAGGTGGCGGGCCGCTACGTCGCCCCGCTCTGATCGCTTTATGGATCCGAAACGCTTTGTCCTCGTCGGCACCGGCATGCGCGCGCGCGACTTCGTGCGCCCGCTCGTGACCCAGTATGCGGCGTCGGGCCGGCTCGTCGGGCTCTGCGACCTCAGTGCCCTGCGCATGGATTTCTTCAACCGCACCCTGGCCCGCGAATGGAACGCCGCCCCGGTGCCGACGGCCGGCCCCGCCGGCTTCGAGCAACTCATCCGCGATCAACGGGCCGATGCCGTGATTGTCACGACAGTCGATGCCACCCATCACGACTACATCGCCCGCGCCCTGCGCTGCGGCTGCGACGTCGTCACCGAGAAGCCGATGACCACGGACGCGGCCAAGTGCCGGCTCATCCTGGAGGAGGTCGCCCGGGCCCCCGGCCGGGTGCGGGTGGCTTTCAACTACCGGTGGCATCCCCACCGCACCGAGGTGCGCCGGCTGCTCGCGGCCGGGACGATCGGCGCGGTCAAGAGCGTCAACCTCGAATACCTCCTCGATACGGACCATGGCGCGGACTATTTTCGCCGCTGGCACGCGCGGATGGACCAATCCGGCGGCCTGCTCGTGCACAAGGCCACCCACCATTTCGACCTCGTGAACTGGTGGCTCGACGTCATTCCCGAGCAGGTCTTCGCGCACGGGCAGCTCGTCTTCTACGGCCGGGCCAATGCCGTTGCGCGCGGCGATGCGGCCCTGACCCGCTACCCGCGCTACACCGACACCGATTGTGCGACGGATCCCTTCCGGTTCTCCCTCCGGGACGGTGGCCTGCTCGAGGGCCTGTACCTCGGGGCCGAGGCCGATTCCGGGTACCTGCGCGACCGTAACGTTTTCCGGGACGACATCGACATCTTCGACCAGATGACCGCCCTGGTCCGCTACCGCACCGGTCAGCTGCTCACCTATTCGCTCGTCTGCTTTTCGCCGCGCGAAGGCATGCGGGTCACATTCAACGGCGACCGCGGGCGGCTGGAGTACCACGAGTTCATCCGCGCGCCCGTGCTGGGGCACATGCACCCCGTGCCCGTGCAGCCGAATGACCACCCGGATCTCTCCATCCGCATCTTTCCGCATTTCGCGGCGGACTATAAGGTCGAGGTCGTTCGCCTTCCCGGCGTTCACGGTGGCGCCGATCCCTTTCTGGCGGAGCAGATCTTTGCGGCCGCGCCGCCGCCGGATCCCTTCCAGCGCACGGCCGGTCCGGAACAGGGCGCCGCCTCCGTGCTCGTCGGCATCGCGGCCAACGAATCCATCCGCACCTCCCGGCCCGTCCGGATCTCGGATTTGGTCCCTCTCCGGCCCTCAGCCCGGCGCCTGAGTGAACTTTAGCGATACCGGCCTGGCGTCGCGCCAGCAAAGGCGCGAGGCGCCGCGGGGGGGCGCGGAGCGCGGTTGCCATCCGCTCGACACCCCGGCCGGACCCGTCTTCCCTCGATCGGTCCTTCCGATGTCCTTCCTGCGACTGTTCCCGTCATTGACCTCCCGCCTGGTCGTCGTCGCGGCCGCGGCCGGCCTGCCCTGGCGGTCAGGGGCGGAGGGCGCGGTGGAACCCGCGCGGATTCTTTCCTGGGGCGATCAGGGTGACGGCACCTACCGCAACCCCATTCTCGACGCGGATTACTCGGATCCGGACGTCATCCGCGTCGGAGACGACTTCTATCTCGTTGCCTCCGATTTTCACTTCGTCGGGGTCCAGGTGCTGCATTCGCGCGACCTGGTGAACTGGCGGATCGTCGGCCAGGCGTTTCACCGCCTGGCGATGCACCCCCGCTACGACGAGATGGCGGGCTACGCCCAGGGGACGTGGGCGCCGGCGCTGCGGTATCATGACGGTGAGTTCCTGCTCTACGTGTGCACCCCGCATGACGGTCTCTTCCGGTGGCGCGCGCGGAATCCGGCCGGTCCCTGGTCGGACGCCGTCACCGTGAAGGCCGTCGACGGTTGGGAGGATCCCTGCCCCTTCTGGGACGACGACGGCAGCGCATGGCTTGTGCACAGCCGGGTCGGCGCCGGGCCGCTCATCCTGCACCGCCTCAGCACGGACGGCACGCAACTGCTCGACGATGGGGTCGAGATCTACCGCGGCCCCGTGGCGGAGGGGCCGAAGCTGTTCAAGCGGCACGGCTGGTATTACATCTCGCTGCCCGAGGGGGGCGTGAACAAGGGCGGGCAGACCGTCCTGCGCGCGAAGGACCTGCACGGACCCTACGAGCGCCGGGTCGTGCTGCCGGACGGCAGCCCGCATCAGGGCGGCCTCGTCGAGCTCGCTGGCGGCGAGACGTGGTTCATCGGTTTCAAGTCGACCGGCTGGCTCGGGCGCGTCTGCCACCTACTGCCCGTACACTGGGGAGCGGACGACTGGCCCGTGTTCGGCGACAACGGCCGGGCGGTGGACCGCTGGCAAAAGCCGGGCATCGGCCGCACCTACCCGGTCGCGCGCCCGCAGGCCGGCGACGAGTTCGATGGCGCCGCGCTGTCGCCGCAGTGGCAGTGGAATCACAATCCG
>DATIWI010000159.1:0-7350 GCA_035519475.1 Opitutaceae bacterium | reverse complement strand
ACCTTCATGGAGTCGGTGCCGGACGCGATCTATTTCAAGGACCTGCAGTCGCGGTTTCTCCGGGCCAGCCATTCCCTGGCCCGTTACTTCGGCAAAGAGAGTCCCGCCGAGCTGGTGGGCAAGTCGGACTTCGACTTCTTTTCCGAGGAACATGCCCGTCCGGCCTTTGCCGACGAGCAGCAGATCATTCTCACCGGCAAACCGATTGTCGGTCTGCCGGAGAAGGAGGTCTTTCCCGATGGACGGGTCGAGTGGTCGCTGACCACGAAGATGCCGCTGCGCGATGAGGACGGGCGCATCATCGGCACGTTCGGCATCAGCAAGAACATCACCGCCCAGCACACGGCCGAGGAGGAGGCGAGAAAGAGCCAGATGCTGCTTCAGCAAATCCTAACCCGGCCGGACTGCATGCTGTGGCAGGCGCACGTGACCGAAGCCGACGGACAGTTTCAATGGCAGTTTGAAATTCCCCCCTCGGGGCTGCAGAAGCGGATCTTTGACGGCGAGGCCGGCGTCCTGCACGACGGGGTGAGCGGGATCAAAACGAAGTCGCTGTACGGGAAGTTCCTCGTGCCGGACCAGGCGAAGATGGACGACGTCGGCCTGGGGGCGTTGCGCGGCGGGGCGCCGGGCTACGAACAGGCCTTCCGGCTGATCAAAGACGACCAGACCTTCTGGCTGCACGAACGGGTGTCAGTCACCTCCCGCCAGCCGGGACAGTGGGACCTGGTCGGCATCACCATTGACGTGACCGAGCTGGCGAAGGCCCAGATGGAAATGGCGCGGAAGGAGGCGTTCTTCCGCTTCATCTTCGAACAGGCGCCGGTGGGCATCTCCTGGTACCGCCCGGAGGACATCTCGTCCCACGTCGTCAATCCCGAACACGTGCGGATCACCGGCATCTCCGCCGAGGAGGCCAAGCTGCCCGGGGTGTTTGCCAAGGTCTCGCATCCCGAGGACTACGCGCGCCAGCAGGCGCTGGTGCGGCGGTTCGTCGCCGGCGAGATTGACCAGTACTCGCTGGAGAAGCGCTATGTGCACTCCGACGGACGCGTGATCTGGACCGCGTTTGCCAGCCGGATGTTCAACGACCCCACCACCGGGCAAAAGCAGGTCGTGACCACCCTGCTCGACATCACCGAGCTGAAGAAGACGCAGGAGGAAATGGCGCGGAAGGAGGCGTTGTACCGCTTCATCTTCATGCACACGCCGGTGGGCATTTCCTGGATGCAGGGCCGCCGCGCCGAGACGCGCATTGTCAACCCGGCGCACGAGAGCATCACGGGGGTGCCGGCGGCGCTGTCCAAGGACACCAACAACTACCTCGCCGTTTCTCATCCCGAAGACCGGGAGAAGCAGCAAATGCTCACGGACAAGCTCTACCGCGGCGAGGCCGATCACTTCACGATGGAGAAGCGCTACCTCCATCCCGGCGGCGGCACCGTCTGGGCCGCGTACACCCAGCATCTCTACAAGGATCGGACCACCGGGGAAGTGGAGGAGGTGACGACCATCGTGGACATCACGGAGCAGAAGCGCATCGCCGAGGAGCTCCGGGTTGCCAAGGAGACGGCGGAGCGCGCCAGCCAGGCCAAGAGCGCCTTCCTGGCGATGATGAGCCACGAAATCCGCACGCCCATGAACGGGGTCATCGGCATGACGAGCCTGCTGCTCGATTCGCCGCTGACGCGGGAACAGCGCGATTACGCCGAGACGATCCGCGCGAGCGGCGACACGCTGCTCACGATCATCAATGACATCCTGGACTTTTCGAAGATCGAATCGGGACGCCTGGAGCTCGAGCGCGAGACCTTTGTGCTGGCCGAATGCGTCGAGGGCGCCCTCGACCTGCTGGCCACCAAGGCCGCGGAGAAGCGCATCGACCTGCTCTACGAGATCGCCGACGGCGTGCCGCAGTCGGTCCGCGGCGACGCCACGCGCCTGCGGCAGGTGCTGGTGAACCTGCTGGGCAACGCCATCAAATTCACCGACAAGGGCGAAGTGGTGCTGGCCGTGCGCGTCAAGCCGCCGGAGGCCATTCCGCCCGAGGCGACCGTCGCCCAGGGGAGTTCCTCGCCCCTCACTCCGAGCCAGCCCGCCAAGCCGGGATCCGTCGCGCCATTCATGGCCGGCCGGAGCAGCCTTTCGCCGCTCTCGGAGGCCCCGGGCGCGCCGGCGGGTTCGCGCTCGCAATGGACCGGCGAGAGCGGGCGCCAGGGGATCGAGCTGCTCTTCAGCGTGACGGATACGGGCATCGGGATTCCCCCGGACGCCCTCGACCGGCTGTTCCGTTCCTTCACGCAGGTTGACACCTCGACGACGCGCCGCTTCGGCGGCACGGGGCTGGGCCTGGCCATCAGCCGGCGGCTGGTCGAGCTCATGGGCGGATCCATGTGGGTGCAGAGCGAGGTCGGCAAGGGATCGACCTTCAGCTTCACCATCCACACCGAGTTTGTGCCGGCCAGCCGGCGACCCTTCCTGGCCGGACCCAAGCTGCACCTGGGCGACCGGCGCATGCTCGTGGTCGACGACAACGCCACCAACCGCCGGATTCTCGCCGCCATCGTGACCGGCTGGGGCATGTTGCCCCGCGCTGCCCGCTCGGCCGACGAAGCGCTGGACTGGCTGCGCGCGGGCGAGGCCTACGACGTGGCGGTCCTCGACATGCATATGCCGGATAAGGACGGGCTGATGCTCGCCAAGGAGATCAAGCATTTGCCGAGCGGCACCAACCTGCCGCTGGTGCTGCTGTCGTCGCTCGGCATCCGCGATATCACGGCGGAGAAGGAGTTGTTTGCCGCGGCGCTGACGAAGCCGGTGAAGCCGTCGATGCTGTTCGATGTCCTGGCCGGGATCTTCAAGGAAGCGGCACCGCCGGTGGCCCCCACCCGGGTCCGGCCCCCGCCGGTCGCCACCGCGGCAGAGAGTTCGCTGCGCGTCCTGCTGGCGGAGGACAACCTCGTCAACCAGAAGGTTGCCCTGCACATGCTCGCCGTTCTGGGCTACCGCGCGGATGTCGCGGCCAACGGCTTGGAGGTGCTGGAGGCGTTGGAGCGCCAGCCCTACGACGTCATCCTGATGGACGTGCAGATGCCGGAGATGGACGGCCTGGAAGCCACGCGCCGGATCGTTGCCCTCCAGCCCGACCGGTCCAAGCGGCCGTGGATCGTTGCCCTGACCGCCAATGCGGTCCAGGGCGACCGCGAGATCTGCCTCGAGGCCGGCATGGACGATTACATCAGCAAACCGATCAAGAAGGAGGAACTCGCCGAGGCCATGAAGCGCGTCGAGCAGATCCGGGCCTGTTGAAGGGCCGCCCCCGTGGCGCGCCTGGGCCGCGGTGCCCCGCGGATCTGGTCAGGCCGCGGGCTGGTCGCTGCCCATCCGCAGCTCCACCTGCCGCCAGAGCGCGCCGGCCTTTTCCGCAAGCAGCCCCCGCACCCTTTCGATCTCGACCTGGCGGAGCGCCCGATTCTCCTCCGAGATTTTGGCCAGGTCATCGAGGTTGTAGAGGAAGACGCTGGGCAGGTCGGCGACGCCCGCGTCAATATTGCGCGGCATCGCCAGGTCGATGAAGAAGAGGGGCCGAACGGCGCGCCGGCGCATGACGAGCGCGGCCATGGCCGGCGTGACAATCGCCTCGGGGGCGGCGGTGGAGCAGACGGCGATATCAAAGCTGGGCAGGGATTCAGCCAGGCGGTCGAAAGGCACGGCCGGCGCGCCGAGGTCGCGGGCCAGCGCCTCCGCGTGCTGGTAATTGCGGCTCGTGACCGCCAATTCGCCGATCTCGCGGCTCTTGAAGGCGCGGGCGGTTTTCTCGCCGATCTCGCCGGCCCCCACCACCAGCAGGCGGCACCGCCGCAGGTCGCCGAAGATCTTGAGCGCAAGATCCACCGCCACGCTGGCCACGCTGATCTGGCCCTCGCCGATGGCCGTGTGGGTGCGCACGTGCTTGGCCGCCTGAAAGGTTTTCTGAAAGACCCGGTTGAGCACCGGCCCCGTGGTGCCCTGCGCCTGCGCCGCGGCGTAGGCCTCCTTCACCTGGCCGAGAATCTCCGTCTCGCCGACCATCTGCGAATCGATGCCGGCGGCGACCTCAAGGAGGTGCTGGACGGCCGGCTGGTCGTGCAATTCGAGCCGGATCCGCGCGAACGCCGCCGCGTCGAGCTGGTTGAGCGTGCACAGGGCGGCCTGCACCCGGTCCACCGTCTCGGTCCGGGTGGCGACCCCGTAGACCTCAACCCGGTTGCAGGTGTTGAGCACAGTGAATTCCGTGAGGCCGCCCAGCGAGCGCAGCTCGCCGCGCAGGGCGTCGAGCTTGTCGCCCGCGAGCGCCAGCTTCTCGCGCAATTCGAGCGGCGCGGTGTGATGGCTGGCGCCGAGCAGGAAGAGGGCGGCGGCGCTCATTTCCGGTGGGCGGGGGGCGATGCCGGCGACGCCATCGGGTGACGGCTGGCGTCGACGAGGGGGAGGGAGATGAGGGCGGCGACGAACAGAAGCACGCCGGCCCACGCCAGGCGCTGCGAGACGAGTCGGCGCCGCAGGCGCAGAACCAGGGCAAGGCAGTAGGCGAGCCACACGCCGAGCGTGACGAACAGCTTGGCCCGATCCACGCTGGCGAGGTCTTCCAGCCAGTGGACCGAACCGACTCCCAGCGACCACGTCATCAGCACGACGCCGACCAGCAGGAGCCGCACGCTGATGTGCTCGAGATCGAGGATCGAGGGCAGAAACGAAAACAGGCCGTGCAGGTGCCGGTGCTTCAGGCTGTAGGTTTGCAGCAGGTACATGGCCGATGCCAGAGCCAGCAGCGCAAACACCCCGTAGCTGAAGAGCGCCAGCGCGGCATGGAGTTCGATCCAGCCGGTGCCGCCGAAGGCGTTGATGCGGCGCGCGGCGTCCCAGCTCGGCGTGGCCAAAGAAACGACCGTGAGCACGGCGGACAGGCACGAGGTGAAGTAGCCGAGGAGGCTGAGGCGAAACGTCGCGCCCACCACGAGATAGAGCGAGATGGCCGACCAGGCCGTGAATTGAAAGATCTCAAACATGTTGCCGATCGGACATCCCTTGACCGCCCGGCCGCGCAGGTAGAGGCCGAGGGTCTGCAGCAGGAAGCCGGCGGCGACGATGGCGTACACCAGCAGCCGCGAATGGCGGCGGTCGCGCACGACCGCGGCGGTGCCCAGCAGGAACGCGATGGCGTAACAGGCCGAGGCTTCCCACAGCCAGAGGCGGTCGCCAAGTCCGAGGAAAGTCATGAGAACTGCAGATGCTAGGCCAGAGGCTCCCGCCGTGCAAGCAAGGCGGTAAGCAGGTAATCGCTCAATTCGCCCATCATTGAAGGGACGCGCTCCGGCGCGTCCCAGTACGACCGGGAGGTCGTCCCGCCGAAATGTGCAAACTCAGTCAGCCGCGGAAACCGGGCGCGGGTCCCGACGGCCCGGGCCGTCGGCCGGACGCCGCGCACTCAGCCGGCGGTGGCGCGGATGTCCGCTCCGTTGGTCGCGCCCGCCGGGAAGGCCTCCTCCAGGACTTGCCGCACAAATGCGGCCACCTGCGGCTCCTCGCTGGCCCGCGGACCGGCGACGTTAAGGATCCGCATGCCGTGCGTGGCGACAAACTTCCGGAGCCGTTGCGCCGGCTCCGGCGCGGCCGGAGTGAGATGCAGCCAGGGTTTGTTGAGACGCCGGGCGCAGTCGGCCGTGGTGGCGGCGCCGCCGGCCAGCACATGGGCGAGCGAAAAGATCACGGTGCCGTCGCTATCGCGCACGTTCCATTCCGTGCGCTGGGCGTAGGCGTCGGAGGGCGTCTCGCGCAGCTGGTAATGCGGCGGGAGCGGGCCGGCCTCGGTGCGCCGCCCCTGGGGACACCAGCCGCCGTGGGGCCAGCCGCGCGCGCGCGCAAAATCCAGCGCCGCCCGGTCCGCGCCCGTCTGCCCGCCGCTGATGATCTGGAGGTTCATGGCGGCGAGGGGGCCGGGGGGGACCAGCGGGCGAGGAAGGCGAGCACCTTGACGGGATCGTGCGCCTCGGTCGGTCCGCCTTTTTCCCAGGCGCCCGTCTCCTGGGTCACGAGGGGACGCCCCGCCTCGTCGAGCACGACCAGCACGGGCAGGCCCATCCGGATGGGATTGCCGTATTTCTCGTTCACGGCGGCGTTGCGTGCCGGACCGTGCCGGCGGTTCACATCGATCATGACCAGCACGTAACCGGTGGCGAGCTGATGGCGGACCGCCTCATCACTGGTGAAGAGCTCATCGAGCCGGTGGCACCACGGGCACCAGTTGGCGCCGAAGTCGAGCAGCACGCGCTTGTGCTCGCGCTGCGCCTGTGTCAGCGCGGCGTCGATGAGCCCGAAGCCGTCCGCGCGCGGGTCATAGATGTCTGGGCCGCGGGCGGGATATTCGGGCGCTGCCGGGAGCGCCGTGGCCGCCAGCAGGGCCCAGGAAATCACATGCAGCCGCATGCCCGGAAAATAGTGCATCGGGGAGGAAAGGCTAGCCTCGATCCGGCCCGGTCAGCCGCGCCCGGCCCAGCGGCGGGATTCCCGCAACTGCAGCCGCTTCGTCGTGATGAGCGTGCCGGCCACCGCCGGGTGCGCCCGCAATAGCTGGAACGATTCGGCCGTTAGCTTCCACCCCAGGCCCGGCGAGGCCTCGGCCACGGCGGCGACGCGGTCGGCATCGACAAAGGCGAACGCGAGGCGCGTATCCCCGTAGTTCGCGTCGACCGCGGCCCGCAGCGCGCGGAGGAAGGCGGGGACCTCAGGATGGCCGGGGTGCAGCAGCCAGGTGACCATCTTCACGAGCGAGGTGATGGCGGGGTCAAGCGGGTAGCACTCCCGGACGTTGAGGCGCACGCCGTCGTTGCCGGCGAGGAGATTGCCCTGCACCAGCACGGGCGTCTCGGCGACCAGATGCTTCGCATACTCCTCGTAGGCGTCGGAAAACAGGTTCATGGGCAGCGACACCCGTTTGGTGGCGAGGGTAAACGTCGCCCACGGGCGGTTGTCCTTGCGCGCGAGCTTCTTCGTGATGCTGGTGGCGATGCCGCAGAGGCGGAACTCGGTCTGGTAGGGCTGGTCGAGCAACTGGTCCTCCGGCACGGTGTTGATCGCCTCGGCCAGGCCGGCGTAGGCGTTCATCGGATGGCCGGAGACGTAGAAGCCGAGGAGCTCGCGTTCGAATTGCAGCTTGGTGCTGGCAGTGAGCACCCGGCTTTCCGGCCGGGCGGGCTCGGCGGTCCGGGCGGGGCCGGCGCCCGGCGGATGGACCAGATCGAGGAACGAATGCTGGTCATGGCGGCGGGCGGCCGGGGAGCCGCCATTGCCGTTCTGACGCGTGCTGGTGAT
>DATIWI010000158.1:0-2422 GCA_035519475.1 Opitutaceae bacterium | reverse complement strand
GCCCTGGAAGATTTCCTCCTCGATCCGGGCGATGAACACGTTCACGGCGTGGACCCGCCGCTTCGAAATGTAGATCTTCTCCGGCCGGATGGAGACGAGCACGCGGCGCGCCCCGGCGGGCAGCTCGCCCGAATTGATGGTGAATTCCAAGCCGTCCGGCAGCCGCACCAGCGCCGTGGTCCCGTTGCGGCTCACCAGGTCCGCGTTGAGCAGGTTGGCCTGGCCGAGGAAGTCGGCGGCGAACGCCGTGCGCGGCTTATGGTAGATCGCGAAGGTGTCGTCGAGCTGCTCAATGCGGCCCCGGTTCATGAGCGCGATGCGGTCGGACATCGTGAGGGCCTCCTCCTGGTCGTGGGTCACGTAGACAAAGGTGAGGCCGAGCAGGCGCTGGAGGCGCTTGAGTTCGAGCTGCATGGCGTGGCGCAGCTTGGCGTCGAGCGCCGACAGCGGCTCGTCGAGCAGCAGCACCTTGGGCCGGCAGATGAGGGCGCGGGCCAGCGCCACCCGCTGCCGCTGGCCGCCGGAGAGCTGGTGGGGCTGGCGGTCCTCCATCCCGGTGAGCGACACCATCTCGATCACCTCGCGGATGCGGGTGGCCGCCTCCGCCTCGGGCACGCGCTGCATGCGGAGGCCGAAGCCGATATTGTCGCGCACGTTCATGTGGGGAAACAGCGCGTAGCTCTGAAAGACCTGGTTGACGTTGCGCCGGTAGGGCGGCAGGTGCGTCACCTCCGCGCCGTCGAGAAAGACCGCGCCGTGGTCGGGCGTCTCGAAGCCGGCGAGCAGCCGCAGCAGCGTGGTCTTGCCGCACCCGGACGGCCCGAGCAGCGTGATGAATTCGCCCGGGTGGATCGCGAGGCTGACGTCGTCGACCGCCGTGCAGGGGCCGAAGCGCTTGGTCACGCTCCGGAGCTCGACCATGGTGCCGTTGACCCCGTTCATCAGGCCATCTGCGCCCCGCGCCGCTGGACGATCCAATAGGTGACGGCGAACATGAGCATGAACACCACGCCGAGCGCGGCCCCGAACGGCCAGTCGCGCGCCTGCAGGAACTGATTCTGGATCACGTTGCCGATCATGGGCACCTTCGCCCCGCCCATCAAGTCGGTGATGGCGAACATGCCGATCGCCGGCACGAACACCAGCAGCGTGCCGGCGGCGATCCCCGGCATCGTCAGCGGCACGATCACCGCGGAAAAGGCGCGCAGCGGCCCCGCCCCCAGATCGTATGCCGCCTCAATCACCGCGTTCTCCAGCTTCTCCGCGCTGCCGTAGATCGGCAGGATCATGAACGGCAGGTAGGCGTACACCAGGCCGATGACGACGGCCGTGGGCGTGTAGAGCAGATCCAGCGGCGCCACCGGCAGCGCCAGGGACTGGAGAAACCCGTTGAGCAGGCCCTCCTGCTTGAGGATGGTGATCCAGGCGTAGGTGCGGATGAGGAAGCTCGTCCAGAAGGGAATCATCACGAGCAGGAGCAGCTTGTGCCGCCATTCCTCCCGCGCCCGCGCGATGAAGTAGGCCACCGGGTAGCCGATCACCACGCAGATGACGGTGGTGAGCCCGGCGTAGAGGATCGACCGCCAGAAGATGTGCAGGTAGATCGGATCGAAGACGCGGCGGTAGTTGTCCCAGGTGAAGTGATAGACGACGCGCCCCACCTCGTCGCGCTCGCAGAAGCTGTAGACGAAGAGGATCGCGGTCGGCGCCACGACAAAGCCGGCCAGCCAGACGAGCAGCGGGGCCAGCAGCAGCCACGCCAGCAGGCGGGGCTTGCGCCGGTCGAGCTCCGCGGTCGCGGGGACGGGGGTGTCGTCGGCCTCCATGGCCTCACCCACCCCGTCGCCGGGCGGCCCCGCGCGCACGGGGGCGTTCATCGGCCGCTCTTCAGATCGGTCATGAGGCGGTCGATGTCGGCCGCCAGTTTGCCGATGTCGTGGAAGGTCTCGAGCTTGCCCCCGGCCGGGTAGCTCGCGGGATTGGCGAGCTGCTCCGGCGAGAGCAGCTTGCGCGCCTCCAGGTTCGGGTTGGTGTAGGGGAATTCATCGGAGATCTGCTTCGAGACCTCGGGCCGCAGGATATAGTTGATGAACTTGTGCGCCGCCGCCTTGTGCTGGGCCGCGACCGGGATGGCCAGCACGTCGATGAACTGGTGGGCGCCCTCCGCCGCCAGCACGTACTGGAACTTCTTGTTCTCCTTCCACAGGATGGCGGCCTCCCCGCTCCAGACCACCCCGAGGTCGACGTCGCCGTTGAGCAGCGCCGTCTTCGGGCTGTCCGAGTCGAAGACCTTGATGAGCTTGATCCACCGAGCCACGATCGGCCGCGCCTGCTCGATGTTCTCCTTCGAAATGGCGTTGGCGGAGACGCCCAGGGTGTAGAGCGCCCACGTCACGATCTCCCGGTTGTCGTTCAGGACCAC
>DATIWI010000157.1:0-10288 GCA_035519475.1 Opitutaceae bacterium | reverse complement strand
GTGGGCCGGTGCTGCAACCACACGGTGGACGCGGTCTTGTTGATCTTTTGCCCGCCCGGGCCGGTGCCGCGCACGAAACTCTCCACCACATCGCCCGGGGAGACGCCCAGGGCTTCCAGCCGCCGGCGAACGCCGGGCTCGATTTGCAGTGGAAATCCGGTCATGGGTTTGCTTCTCTCGCGTGAAACTTAGCCGAGCCGCGGCAGTCCAATCAACCTCCGCGGCTTCAGCCGTTTAGTCCTATTCCGCGATTTCGTCGATCCCCAAGTCCCGTCCCGCCCTCGTCCCCAACCCGCTGCCTCCCATGCCCAACGGTCCCGCCTGGTCCCAGAAACTCCGCGCCGAAATCGCCAAGGCCGTCATCGGCCAGGACATGATCGTCGAGCGCCTGCTGGTCGCGCTGCTCGCCAACGGCCATGTGCTGCTCGAGGGCCTGCCCGGCCTGGCCAAGACCCTCCTCGTCCGGTCGCTCGGCCAGGCCCTCGGCGTGCAATTCGAACGGATCCAGTTCACGCCGGACCTGCTGCCCAGCGACGTGATCGGTACCATGGTCTTCCAGCCCAAGGAGGGTACGTTCGCGCCCCACCGCGGCCCCATCTTCGCCAATCTCCTGCTGGCCGACGAAATCAACCGCGCGCCCGCCAAGGTGCAGAGCGCCCTCCTCGAGGCCATGCAGGAACGCCAGGTGACCATCGGCGGCCAGTCGCAGCCGCTGCCGTCGCCGTTCTTCGTGATGGCCACCCAGAATCCGATCGAGCAGGAGGGGACATACCCGCTGCCCGAGGCCCAGACCGATCGCTTCCTCTTCAAGCTGATCGTGAACTACCCCTCCGCGGAGGAGGAGCACACCATGATGCAGCGGTGGGGCCAGGTGACGAGCCAGCCCGTGCTCGCCGCGGTCTCCAGCGGCCCGGAGCTGCTCGACCTGCGCCGCGAAGTCGACTGCATCCACGTGGCGCTCGACGTGCACCGCTATATCCTTTCGTTGGTGCGGGCCACCCGCATGCTGGCCGAGCGCACCGACGGCGCCCCGGCCAAACGCCAGCTCAATTTCGGCGCCTCGCCGCGCGCCTCGCTCGCCCTCTTCCAGGCCGGCCGCGCGCTGGCCTGGCTGCGAGGCGAGGATTTCGTCTCCCCCGCCCTCCTGCAGGAGCTCGCGCCCGACATCCTCCGCCACCGGCTCGGGCTCACCTACGAGGCCGAGGCCGAGGAAATCACCACGGATCAGATCATTCGCCAGATCATCGAGCGCACCCCGGTGCCCGCCACCAGCCGCGCCGTGGCGTGAGCCCCGGCCCGCCCCGGCCTTCTCCTTTGACCCCCGCCGTCTCCGCCGCCAGTCCGCAATCGCAGCTCGCCCTCCTGCGCCGGCTGGAGTGGCGCGTGCGGCATGCCGTCGCCAACATCCTCAGCGGCGAATACCGCTCGGCCTTCCGCGGGCGCGGCATGGAGTTCGACCAGGTCGTGAAATACGAATTCGGCGACGACGTGCGCGACATTGACTGGAATGTCACCGCCCGCCTCGGCGAGCCTTACCGCAAGAAATTCGTCGAGGAGCGCGAGGTCACCCTCCTGCTGGTATTCGAGGATGCGCCCAGCCTGCAGTTCGGCTCCTCCCGCCAGTCCAAGCGCGAGGCCCTGCTGGAGCTGGCCGGGCTCGTGATGCTGCTGGGCGCCGTCAACCGCGACCGGGTGGGCTACGTCTACGCCGCCCCGGGCGGCTATCACGTGAAGGAGCCGGTGCGCGGGCGCGGCTCCATCCTGCACGCGGCGTCCACGCTGCTCGGCACCCCCATGCCGCCGCTCGAAACCGGGGTGCGGATGCCGGAAGCCGGCGCGCCGAAACCGGATCCCAAAGGTCAAAAACCCGAAAGCTCGACCGCCTCGCCGCTCTCCGGTATCCGGTACCCGGTATCCGAAATCCCGTGGCAGCTGCTCGCGCGCGCGGCGCCCAAGCACAGCATTCTCATCTGGCTGTCGGATTTCCCGCCGCGCGAGGCGCCCGAGGGTTGGGGGGTGCTCCAGCGCCGCTATCAGACGATGGGCTTTCGCGTCGACGACCCGTGGGAACGGGCCCTGCCGTCGGGCGACACCCTGGTCACCTACGACCCGCTGGCCCGCCGCCTGGTCACGCTCGATGGCACGGCGGCGCAGCGCGCCGGTCATGCCGAGTGGGTGCAGCGCCGCGAGTCGGCCTTCCGCGAACTGTACCCTGATTCCCTCAGCCGGCTCGTCGTAAGCACCCAGGAACCGCGGCTGGAGGCGCTGGTGCGCTTCTTCCACGCCCGCATGCGGACCCGCAGCCGCGGATAACCCCCCCACGCCAAGATCCAAACTCAAAGGATTCCGCAACCTTCCATGCCGCTGTCCCACGAGAGCACCTCCATTTTCCGGCCGATCCCCTCTCGGGTATTGGCGATTGGTGATTGGGTTTCCCTTGGAAATCGGCGTTTGGAATTTGGAGCTTGCCGGCCGCCGGGAAGCGCCCCGGCCTCGGCTTGGTGACATGAATTACGGCAACTACACGCTGCACGATCCCTGGTGGCTGCTCGCGCTGGCCGCGATCCCCCTGCTGGCGTGGCTGCGCGGCCGTCGCGGCGTCCCGGCGCTCGTCGTGCCCTTCGCCGCCGCGTGGTACCGGCCGACGCTCGTGGCCGTCGCGCGGCTGCCCGTCGGCTTCGGCATCGCGGGGCTGGTGCTGGTCGCGATCGCGCTGGCCCGCCCCCAGCGGATCGACGACAAGCGCGAGGCCCATCAACAGGGCTATGACCTGATGCTCGCGATCGACCTTTCCGGCAGCATGCTGGCGGAGGACAACCGCCGGCCGGGCGAGGGCCCGAACCGCCTGCAGGTGATCAAGCCGGTCATTCGCGCCTTCATCGAAAACCGGCCCAACGACCGCATCGGCATCGTCGTGTTCGCCACCCAGGCGTACACGCTCTCGCCGCTCACCTTCGACCACGCCTGGCTCGCCCGGCAGCTCGAGCGCCTCGAGATCGGCGTCATCAACTCCGATCATACCGCCATCGGCGACGGCCTCGGCGTCGCCCTCACCCGGCTCGAGCAGGCCGGCCGCGAGGAGGGCAATCGTCGCAAGGGCGCCTTCGTCGTGCTGCTCACCGACGGCTCCAACAACTCGGGCGTGTTGACGCCCCTGCAGGCGGCCGACGTCGCCCGCGCGCGCGGCATCCCCGTCTACACGATTGGGGCGGGCAAGGATGGCTACACCTTCCTGCCCGTGCGCGACGAGCGGGGCCGGACCGTCACCTACCAACAGATCCTTGCCGATCTCGATGAGAACACCCTCTCGACCATCGCCAACCAGACCGGCGGCCGCTTTTTCCGCGCGCGCGACGCCGACACCATCGACACGGCGTTCAAGTCGATCGACCGCGCCCAGAAGATCGAGTTCGAAGCCAAGGCCTACCTGATCACCACCGAGCTTTTCCCGTGGTTCGCCGCGCCCGGCCTGGCCTGCCTGCTCGGGGCCGGGCTCATCCTCGCCTGGCCGACGCTGCGCCGTCCGGCCGCGCCGGCGCGCGCGCCGCTCCCCGCCGGTCCCTCCGCGCTGCCATGATCTTCTACTGGCCCCATCTGCTCTGGCTCCTCCTGCCCGTCGCGATCTTTGCGATGGTGGACGCGCTCCATCGGGGCAACGGGGATTCGGCCCGCGCCTGGCCGAAGATCCTGCGGGCCTGGGCGGGCGCGCGGCAGGCGGCGGTCGGCGACGCCCACCACAGCCCGCGGGGCCGGCTGCTGCTCTGGCTCGGCCTGGCGTTCGGCGTCGTCGCCCTCGCCCGGCCGCAGTGGGGCCGGGTCGAGGAGCCGGTGTTCGACCAGTCGCGCGAGATCGTCCTCGCCCTGGATCTCTCCCGCTCGATGCTGGCGCCGGATGTGCGGCCCTCGCGGCTGGAGCGCGCGCGCCTGCTCATCCAGGGACTCCTCGACGGCCTGCGCGGCGAGCGCGTGGGCTTGGTGGTGTTCGCCGGCACCGCGTTCTTGCAGGTGCCGTTGAGCGCGGACTACGAGGTGCTCAACGAGTTCCTGCCGTCGCTCAATCCCGCGTTCATGCCGGTGGGCGGCACCAATTATGAGGCCATGCTGCGGGCCGTGCTCGACGCCTTCAGCGCCAGCGGCACGGCCGACCGCTACCTGATCATCCTCAGCGACGGCGAAAGCCAGACGGAGGCGTGGCGTGACCTCGTCGGCGATCTCCGGACCAAGAACATCCGGGTGATCGGCCTCGGCGTGGGCACTGCGCAGGGCGCTTTCATTCCGGACGAGGGCGGCGGCTACCTCAAGGACGAGCGCGGCGCGGTCGTCCTGTCCAAGCTGAACAGCGCCACGTTGCAGGAACTCGCCGCGGCCACCAACGGGGTCTACACGGATGCCAGCACGTGGGTCGATCTCGGCGCGCTGCTGAAACAGACCGTCGAGACCGGCCGACGCGGCGAATTCACAGAACGCATCCAGGCTCGGCAGCTGGAGCGCTTCCAGTGGGCGCTCGGGCCGGCGCTGCTCTGCCTGCTGCTGAGTGTGTGGCGCGAGTTCCCGGTCCGGCCGCGCGTGCGCAGTCTGCCGCTGGCGGCGTCGGTGCCGCCAGGGGCAGGGAGCAAGGAGCAAGGAGGAAGGCTTGCCACGGCGGCGGTGGCCGCATTCCTGCTCCTTTCCCCCTTCTCCCTGCTCCAGTCTCCCGCCAACGCGGCCGAAGACACCTCGGCCTACGCCGCGCCGCTGAGCAAGCTCGTCGAACGCCTCGCGGTGCAACCGGAGCTCTCGGCCGGTGACTGCGCCACACTGGCGCGCGAGACGATTACCTGGGGTCAGCGGCTGCAAGGCGCCGGGCAGGCGGTCATGCCCGGGCCCGTGCGGGACGCCCTGGCCGGCGTCGACGCCGGGGAAAAGCTCGCCGCCAAGGCCGCGGACTGGCCCCAACTGCGCCGGGAGCTGGAAGAGTTGCTCAAGAAGCCGCCCGAACCGCCGCCCCAGCCCCAGCCGCAGGAGCAAAAACAGCCGCAATCGCAGCAGCAGGAACAATCACCGCAGAATCAGTCCCAGAATCCCGAGCCCAAGCCGCAGGATCAGACCGAGCCGCCGAAGGCCAATACCGGGGAGACCCAGAAAGTCGGTGGCCAGCCGCAGCGACCACGGGAGGCGAAATCCGATCCCTCCATGGTGCTGCCCATCCAGAAGCTGGACCAGCTCCGCAACCAGGACTCGCCCGCCGAGTTGTTTCAGATGCTCGACAGCCGGGAGTACAAGCCCACTCCGAAACAGGGCCGCAATTGGTGAAGCCCCTCATGCGCCGTCCGCTCCTCCTCCCGCTCCTGCTCGCCCTCGCGCTGCCGCCCGGCGCCGCGCTCGCCCAGCGCGTCTATTGGGAGCCCGGGGCGGGTTCGCTGGCGTTCAATCAGGCCAGCCCCCTCCAGCTCGTGTTCGAGAACTGCGAGCCCGACGGCGACCCCCAGATCCCGTCCGTCGACGGGCTGGAACTCCAATTCACGGGCAGCGGATCGACGTTCTCGATGGAGAACATGTCCATCACGCGGCGGCACATCCTCAACTTCGCGGCCCGGCCGACCAAGCGGCCGGAGGTGCGGATTCCGGCCTTCGCCGTCGCCACCGACAAGGGAACCAAGCCCGTCGCCGCAGCGACCTTCGCCATCGGCAACGCCACCGTCGGCCAGAGCACCGTGCCCCTCGAGACGGCCGTCCGGGCGCGGCTCACGCCCGCTGACGGCGCCTTCTGGGCCGGGGAAGTGTTTCCCGTCACCTACACCCTGGACATCGCCCGGCGCTTCCGCCCGCGGCCGCCGGGACCGGTCGTGTGGAAACCAGCGCCGCTCACGGTCGAGGATTGGGGCCAGCCCGAGCAATTCGAGTCGACCGCCGGCGGTGAGCCGCGCGTCGGACTGATTTACCGCACCCGCGGCTACATCGCCACCCCGGGCACCTACCACATCCCCGCGGCCTCGCAGGAGGTCGTGCTCGTGGTCGATACGAGCGGCAATCTGCTGTCGTTTCCGTTCTCGTCCCCCGAAATGGTGCAGCACACGGTCACGAGCAACGAGCCGGCGCTGACGATCAAGCCCCTGCCCGACGGCGCGCCGGCCGACTTCGGGGGTGCCGTCGGCCAGTTCACCTTCACCTCCAAGGTCGTGCCCACCACGGTGGCCGTCGGCGAGCCGATCACGTGGACCCTCGAGTTGGGCGGCACCGGCAGCTGGCCCGACATCCACGGGCTCCCGGCGCGCGAGGTCTCCAAGGATTTCAAGGTGCTGCAGCCGCAGGCCAAGCGGAATCCGGCCGAGAACCGGCTGTTCGAGGCCGCGCTGACCGAGGATGCCGTGCTCATTCCGACGAAGCCAGGCACCTACACCCTCGGCCCGGTCAGCTATTCCTACTTTGACCCCCGGGACGGCGCCTACAAGACGGTCACCACCGAAGCCGCGAAGGTGACCATCACGCCGCCTGTCGCCACGGGGCCCGCGGCCCAGTCGCTGATCGCGCCCGAAGCCCGGCCGCCGGCGGGCCAGCCCAAGGCGCCCCGCCAGACCGCCTACACGCCGCAACTGCCCGCGCCGCCAGCCGCACCGGCGGCGATCCCGCGCGACCCGCTGCCCGGGACGGATACCGGTCCGGTGCCGCTGCGGCGCCTGCCCCTGGCCTTGGGCGTGCTCGGCTCCGTCCTCTGGCTGCTGCCGGCCTGGCTGATCCTCGCCGCCGTGCGCGCCCGGCGGCTTGACCCGCTCCGGACCCGCCGCGAAGCCCGGGCGCGCCTGGCGCAGACCCTCGCCTTCCTTCGCGGCGCCGGCGATCCGACCGCGCGCGCGCAGGCGTTGCACGCCTGGCAGCGCGACGCGGCGACGCTCCTGGGAATTGCCCATGCGGCGCCCACGAGCACGACCGTTGCCAGTTCCGTGGCGATTTCCACCGCCGCCCCGCCCTCGGTCGGCGGCCTCGCCCTGCCGCCCTCCGACCGCCGCGCCTGGACCCAGCTCTGGGCCGAGGCCGACCGCGTCCTCTACGGGCCGGACGGCGGCTTGCCGGCCAATTGGCTGGTCCGGGCGGAGGGCACACTCGAGAACACGCGCGTGCCCGGCTGGCAACTGTCGTCGCTGTTTGCCGCGCGCAGCCTCCTGCCGTGGCTGGGCGGCAAGGGAGGCATGCGAAAGACGGAAACGGAAAAGCTGATCGCCGCGCTGGTGCTGTTGATTCTGTTCTGCGGTCTCCTGGCCCGGGCCCCGGCGGTTGCGGCCGAGCCCGCCCGAAACCCTGAACCCGGCGCCCTGAACTACTACTCCAGCCCCCTCGCCGCGTACAACGCCGGGGCGTTTGCCGCCGCGGAGGAGGCCTGGCGGGCCGCGATCGGCCGCCAGCCGACGGATTGGGTTGCCCGCCACAACCTCGCGCTCGCACTGGCGCAGCAGGGCCATTGGCCCGAGGCCGCGGCCCAGTGGACCTCGGCCTTTGTGCTCAATCCGCGCGACGATTCTGTGCGCTGGCACCTGGCCCTCGGATTCGAGCGGGCCGGCTACACGCCGCCCGGACTCGGCGAGTTTGCCCAGGCCTCGGGTCCTCATCTCGTCGCCCGTCTGGCCTCGCCGGCGGAATGCCAGTGGCTGCTCGTGTTCGCGGGCGCCCTGCTCGCCGCCGGCGCCCTGCTCCTGCTGCTGCGCGCCTACCGCGGCACCGCCAACGGCTGGACGCGTCCCGCCGCCCTCGTCGCCATGGGCGTGGCCGTGCTCCTCGCGCTCGCCGCCGCGATGGCCCTTCATTTCTACGGCGACGCAGCCGATCCGCGCGCCGCGGTGGCCTGGCATCAGGCGCTGCTGCGGTCGATTCCGACCGAGGCCGACACGCAGCAGAAGACGTCCTCGCTGCCCGCGGGCTCGCTCGCCGTGGTGGACAAGACCTTTCTGGGCTGGGTGCGCCTCGCCTTTCCCAACGGCCAGACCGGCTGGGTCCGCCAGGAGGACATCGTCTGGCTGTACCGGTGAGATCCAATCCCGCGGGAAGTTCCCGTTTGCGGCTTTGCGTCTTGGTCCGCCGGAGGTAACCTGCCCTATGCCCAATCTCCGCAGCCCGCTGCCGTCCCGCCTGCTGCCAGCGGCGCTAGGGCTGCTGGCCTCCGGCCTCTGGCTGCCGCGGCCGGCGCTCGGCGCCGACCGGCTGCCGGTCGAGTGGATTGATCCCGACACGGGGCACCGCGTGGTCCGCCTGTCGAGGCAGGACGGCAGCGCCAGCCTCTATTTCCACCAAAACGCCTATTCCGCGGACGGCCGGAAACTGATCATGACCACGCCGGACGGGCTCGCCACGGTCGATCTCGCGACGCGGGCGATCGACCTGGTGGTGCCGGGCCGCGTCAACGTGCTCGTGACCGGGCGCCAGACGGGGGATATCTACTACATCCGGGACAACGCCGTGTTTGCCACCAACCTCGGCACCCACGCGACGCGCGACGTCGCGCGCGTGCCGTCGGCCGTCGAACCGGGCGGCAATGTGACCGTGAACGCCGACGAGACGCTGCTCGTCGGGTTGGGAGTCGATCCGCAGGGCAAGGCGGAGCCGCGCGCCCTGCCGCCGGGCGACTCGGGCGGACGTCTCGGCGCGCGCTGGGCCGAGGGCCGGCCGATGATTCTCTACACGGTGAGCCTCCGCAGCGGCGAATACCGGCAGCTCTTCGCGAGCCCTGACTGGCTCAATCACCTGCAGTGCTCGCCGACGGATCCGTCGCTCATCATGTTCTGCCACGAGGGACCGTGGCACTTCAACGACCGCGTCTGGACCATCCGCACCGACGGCACCGGCCTGCGCCTGATGCACCGGCGCACGATGGATCTGGAGATTGCCGGGCACGAGTTCTTTGGCCGCGACGGCCAGACCGTCTGGTACGACCTGCAGACGCCCAAGAGCGGCGTCTTCTGGCTGGCCGGCGTCAACCTCACGACGGGCGCGCGCACCTGGTATCACCTCGAGCGCAATGAATGGTCGGTGCACTACAATATCTCGCCAGATGGCACGCTCCTCGCCGGCGACGGCGGCGGGCCGGGCAGCGTGGCCAACCACACTCCCGACGGGAAGACGCTCAATCCGCCCGGCAACGGCCAGTGGATCTATCTCTTCCGCCCCGTGTTGATCCCCAACGCGGCGGGCGCGTGGCCGGACCAGAAAGACCTGATTCACACCGGCTATTTCCAAGCCGAGCGCCTCGTGAATCTGGCGAAACACGATTACCGGCTGGAGCCAAACGTCACCTTCACGCCCGACGGGAAATGGATCGTTTTTCGATCCAACCTGTTCGGCCCCACCCACGTTTTCGAGGTTGAGGTCGCCCAAGCCAGGTAGGCGGCGAGCTGTTTCCACAGCCGCGGCGCGAAGACGCCAAGCGGGCTCCCGGCTACTGTCTCCCTACTCCTTAATCCTTAAGCCCCGCTGCCCGCCGTGGTCTTCCGCACCATCCGCAGCATCGATTCCTCCGGATTGAGCGCGGCGACGCGCGCGAGTTCCACCCACATGAGGTCGTGCGACTCGTCGCTGACGATCAGCTCCTCGTCCGGATCGGCCTCGATCAGGAAACGCAGGTCGAGATGCCAGTGTCCGGCCGCGTCGCCGCGCGGCGGAATCCAGTGGCGGTCGACGTCGAAGACCTCGGGCGAAACCGCCCGGAGCCGCGTGAGGCCGGTCTCCTCGCGCGCCTCGCGCAGCGCCACCGCCAGCAGGTCGGGATCGCCATCGGCGTGGCCGCCCGGCTGCAGCCACTTGCCCAGTTTGCGGTGATGCGCCAGCAGCGTGCGCCGCCGCGGCGCGTCCACGATCCACGCCGAGCCGGTCAGATGGCCGGGCGCGCAGGTGCGCAGCAGGCAGTCCTCCTGTTCCTCCACGAAGCGGAGGATGGCGGCGGTCATCGCCGCCTCGTGCGGATCGTCGGCGCGCGGCTGGTGCGCGCGGAGCAGGCGGAGGACGGCGGCGCGTTGCATGGCGGCCCTCGATGCGCTGTTACCGGGCCCCGGCCCGCCCGCCGGCATCCCGCTCTGCCCACCCGCGATCACCCGCGTCCACCTGGCCGAACATGTCAACTAATAGTTGACATGTTGCGGTGGGCGGCGCGGGCGGACGGCCGGGCCCGGGGCGATTTGAGTTGGCCATCGGGGAGCGGTTGTGGTCAGCCGTGGGTTTGGCCGCCGTCAGCGCGCTGCCTCGCGCTCGCGCCAGAGCTCGTCGGCCGTGAAGGGCTTCGGCTCGCGCAGGTGCGGCCAGATCTCGTCGACCGTCGCCACCGCCG
>DATIWI010000156.1:0-2470 GCA_035519475.1 Opitutaceae bacterium | reverse complement strand
CCTCGGGATTGGCGACCTGGCGGCCAAATGGCTCTTCATTCCGCTGCAGACGGCGCTGACGGTCGGAGGCGTGGTCGATTACCACCGCCTGTTCCTGGTGCCGGTGGGCATGGCGGCGGTGGCGGCCGCGCTCCTGCTCCTGGCGTTCCGCCCGCCCGCGCTGCCGGGGGAGACGCCTGGCGCCGCCGGAGCCTAGCCTCCCCTTCATCGTGAGCGAGGAACCGGCGAGTCTGTCCGCATGGTTTTCGGCGACCCCGCCTCCGCCCCCCGGGGGGAGCGCTGGCCCGGCCGGCGGCCGGTCCTACAGGGCCACATGATTTCCTAACCTGCTCGAACCCGCACGGTCCTCCTTGTTGCCATGAACAAACTCCGAGTTGCCGGCCTGAATTTCGACCACATGCACATGGGCGATCTGCTGCGCATGTGCGCCGGGCATCCCGGCGTGGAGATCGCCGGGATCTGCGACGCCAAACCGGCGCGCATGCAGGCGGCGATCGCCAGCTTCGCCCTCCCGCCCGAGCGGGTGTTCACCGATCCCGACCGCTGTCTGGAGGCCACGCGGCCGGACTTCGTCATTCTGTGTCCTGCGACCGCGCGCCACGCGGAGTATGTCGAATTGGCCGCCCGGCACCGGGTGCACGTGCTGGTCGAAAAACCGTTTGCCGCGACGCTGGGCGAGGCCGACCGCATGATCGCTGCCGCCCGGCGGGCCCGCCGCCTGCTCGCGATCAACTGGCCGCTGCGCTGGTATCCCTGTCATGTCACGGCCCACCGGCTCGTGCGGGAGGGCCGGATCGGTCCCTTGCAGGAAGTGCACTATTACGACGGCAACCGGGGACCGCTCTGGCACACCGCAGACAAGATCGAGACCGCGCCGACGCCGGCGCGCAAGCGCGCCAGCTGGTTCTACCGGAAGGCGGCCGGCGGCGGCTCCCTGCTCGATTACCTCGGCTATGGCACCACGCTCGGCACTTGGTTTCATGGCGGACGCAAGCCGCTCGAAGTCGCCGCGATGGTGGACGAACCGCGCGGCCTGGAGGTGGACGAGCACAGCATCGTGGTCGCCCGGTACGCGGTGGGCCTGTCGAAATTCGAAACCCGGTGGGGGACCTTCACCGATCCGTGGATCCATCAGCCGCAGCCCCGGTGCGGCTTCGTGCTCAAAGGCGAGGACGGCACCATCAGCTCCTACGATTACGCGTCGACGATCCGGATCCAGACCCGCTCCAATCCCGCCGGGGAGGAATTGCCGGTGGACCGGCTGGAAGCGCCGTTCCAGAATCCGATCCAGTATTTCGTGCACTGCATCAACGACGGCTGTCCCGTCGAGGGACCGCTGTCGCCGGCCCTCTGCCGCATCGGCCAGCAGATCGTCGACAGCGCGGTGCGCTCCGCCCGCCTGAAGAAGACCGTTCCCCTCGTTGCCTGACCCCATGAGCCAACCGGATCAACCCTCGGGCTACGGGCTCGCGTCGACGGCGTCCGGCGGCGCCATCGCCGCGCCGGAGCTGCCCTATCTGCCGCCGCAGCCCCGCGCCTTCCGGCCGAAGCTGGGCCTGGTCGGCTGCGGGGGCATTTCCGAATATCACCTCCGCGCCTACCGGGCGATGGGCTTGGACGTGGCCGCCCTGTGCGACCGCGAACCCGCCCGGGCCGAGCGACGCCGGGCCGAGTTTTATCCCCGGGCGGCGGTGACGGCCGATTATCGCGAGGTGTTGCGGCGCGACGACGTGCCGGTGGTCGATGTCGCGACGCATCCGGCGGAGCGCGTGGAGATCATCGAGGCGGCGCTGCGCGCCGGCAAACATGTGCTCAGCCAGAAGCCCTTCGCGCTGGATCTCGGGGTGGGAGAACGGCTGGTCGCCCTGGCGGCGGAACAGGGGCGGCGGCTCGCCGTCAACCAAAACGGCCGCTGGGCGCCGCATTACAGTTACCTGGCCGCGGCGGTTCGCGCCGGAGTCATTGGCGAGGTGGCGAGCGTGGATATCACGATGCACTGGGACCACCTCTGGACGACGGGAACGCCGTTTGAGGAGATTCACCATCTGGTCCTGTTCGATTTCGGCATCCACCGGTTCGATATCGTCACCCGCTTCCTCTCCGGCCGGCAACCGACCCGGGTCACGGCCGCGGTGGCGCGGACCACGTTTCAGCAAATGAAGCCGCCGATGCTGGCGCAGGTGGCGATCGACTATCCCGGGGCGCAGGTGCGCCTGACGTTCAATGGCCATGTGCAATTCGGTCAGGAGGATCGCACGGTCATTTGCGGGGCGCGCGGCACGCTGCGCAGCGCCGGGCCGAGCCTTTCGGAGCAGACGGTGGAGGTGCACCTCGCCGCAGGGCGCGCCACGCCGCGGCTCGAGGGGACGTGGTTCAGCAACGGTTTTCAGGGCGCCATGGGCGAATTGCTCTGCGCCATCGAGGAGAACCGGGAACCGGCCAACAGCGCCCGGGACAACCTCGGCAGCCT
>DATIWI010000155.1:0-14124 GCA_035519475.1 Opitutaceae bacterium | reverse complement strand
GGTGATCGGCAGGCGCATTCTCGCCGTCGTCGGCTTGCCGGCACGCATCGCGGGGCGGAACTCAGCCTGCATAATCGCATCCACGGCGAGCGTCGACAGACGGGGATCCGGAGACTGGACGGCATGCGCTTCCACGACCTTACCGTCGCGGTCGATAACGAATTCGACCACGACTTCTCCTTCGATGTTCTTCTTTCGCAACTCGTAGGGATAGACCGGATTTCTCATCTTGATCGGAACCGGAGCAACGTCGGACGGCATCATGTCGCCGCCATCAACGGGCGGGAGATCGCGATCTTTGAGGACAGCCCCCGGCCGCACGGCGGGCGGGGGCGGCGTCGCGCACCCGCCCAAGCCGATGCAGCCGAGAAGGCCGAGGATGAAGTATTTCATATACATTGCTAGATTCCATCCGGGCGTGTGATCACGCGGGTCTTTTGGGGATTGCGGAAACTCAGGCCGAATGAAACCGCGCGCCGCGCCGTTTCGGATGGCCTCAACGTTGGAAATTGCCGAAGCCCGGTCAACGCGCGAATCCGGGCGCGCCCGGCGGACCGGCCCCCGGGGTTCGCAATTGCCGATCCCGCTTGGCGCCCGCCCGGTCCGGGATCTCACTCCCTTTTCGCCGCCAGCTCTTGCGTAAGCATCTCGGCCAGATGCCGGGCCGCCTTGGTCAGCGCATCGCTGATCGGCTGATCGTGGCGCGTCCCGAAGCCGACCACCAGATTGCGCAGCCGCACATGCGCACCCGAGGAGTAGTAACCGTAGGGCTTGCAGCCGCCCTCGGGGTCGGTGCGCGGCTTGTTGACGTAAAGGAGCGCGAAGGCCGCTCCGTCTGCCTTGGTTTCGGAGAAAACGGGGACGAGCGTAAAGCTATTCTCGAATTCGTAGCCTTCCTTCGCCGCCGTCTCATCGAAATAGAGCGTGAAGTTATAGCCGCCGAAGTCATCGTGGAGGTCGAACAACTCTTTGACCCGGCCGGGTTGCGGACCGCCGGTGCGCTTGTTGATTCCATTCTCCACGGAGGTTCCATCCCGCGGCAGCCCGGCGAGCGTCTCGATGCGGGCGGGCAGCTTGAGCGTCAGGAGTGGCTTCGGATCGCAGACCGGCCGGGAAAGAATCAGGCCGCAACACCCGGACGCGAGCAGCAAGGGCGGGAGTAACACGCCGGCCCATCGGCCCGCCGCCGATGCACACCCTCGCTGGTGCGCATGGCCCGCGATTTCTGATACAGGAAGCTGGTGATGGAACATCGGGATGGCGACTGGATAATCTCTCTCAACCGCTCCCGGCCGCGGCGGCGACGGGTGGCGGCGGCAGCGAGCTGGTCACGCTGAACCGCTGCTTCACCGACTCCCGCATCAGGACAATCATCGTGAAGACGCCCAGTACCGTGCCAAAGGGCATGAAGATGCACTCCACGGCCGCCATAGCCACACAGAACGTGTGGTGCTTCCGCCTCGCCAAAAAACGGCCCGCCGTGAAAACCAAGACCGCGAAGCCCCAGCCCATGATAATGATCGTCGCGGCGAAGATCACAAAGAACCATCCCAGCATTGCCGGCACCGGCGCGCCGGCAGTGCCCAACTTGTCCGGGGCGAGAACCATCATCAGCCCGATAATTAGGTGGAAGATTGGGAACAGGGCGAAGACCGCCGCGAGGCCTGCGACCACGTAGTGGAAGACCGCGAGCAGCTGCAGATGTTCGTCGTCCTGATTCACGGCTTTCGCCTTTCGCCTGAGGTCCTGTCTTCCTCGATGATCCGGATACCTTCGGTCCAATCCGCATAGACCCGCCAGAATTTGATCTTGCCCTTCTCCACGATCGCCTTCCAGGCCGCCGGCATCGCGATTCGGTTCTTCGCGACCAGTCCGCGCCTGCCGTTGTAAGTGCCAGACGCGGACCCGAAGACGGCCACGACCGACCTTTCGGCCAGCATCTCTTCAACGTGGATCCCGAAGTCGGGAAACATCCGGAAATACTCCTTCCAGCCGGCCGTCATCTTCGCCCGTCCCGATACCACCGTGCCCCTCGAATCCACAAAAACGTGATCCTCCGTCATCAGTTCGGAGATCGCGGCCGGGTCGCGCCGGTTGATCGCCGCGATGAAAGCCTGGACGACATTGATCGCGGCGGAGGTCATCGTCGCTCCTCGTGAAAGACCCGTTTGGACAGTTGGTTCTGTTGCGCATTTCGCGCGGCCTCAAGGCTAGAAATCGTCGAAGCTCGGTCAACGCGCGAATCTGGGCGCGCCCGCATTCCGGATCTCTGTCCAAGGCAGAGACTCCTCGAAGCTGCATCTTTGCCTGATGATTGGCTTGCTTTCACGCGCAATTCTTCCCGCGACTTAAGCCTTTCCATTGAAGAGTCCATGATCACGGCATTTTCCCATGAGCGGGACGCCGGGCGATGCTAGGACGAAAGAGAGACGGCCAGACAGATCAAAGACATTCCTGTTTCCGGAGCTTGGCGTGATCATCATGTGGCTCGCGAGCGTCGTAGAGCTTCGGCTGAGATCTGGCATATGGAATTGGGGTCCGCTCTACATCCCGATCATTGCTCTCGTGGGAGTCTTCCTGTATGGCCGGGCTCGCCGGAAGAACCGGGCATAGACCACAAGCAGTGATGCCGTTCGATTCCCCGCCAGCGCGCACCGGGAGCGGGCATTACGGTCATTCAAGATTGTAGGACCAAACCTCGCCTGGCCGCTGCCTTTGTCCGCCAAAGCCCCTTCGGCTGCGCTCAGGGTCCCGAGCTTATCGCGGGGGGGCGGCGACGGCTGAACCCTTGCGCGAAGGCTGGGCGTGTCCGCGCCGCTCGTTCGTTCTCGCCGGAGGCACGGCCGCCCGGCCGTCTCAGGACGCGCGGGAGCGCGTCCCTCCAAAATCCGCCATTCCTTCTTTCCCACACGGAATGCGGGCTTCACTCTCAGTTCCTTTCGTTGTCTCGGCTGAGGCCAAGGGATCGCGGCATAAAGCTGCTTTTTTACCCTGATCGCTGCGATCATCTTCACCGTCCGTTCCCTGTGCGTCCTCCTGCGAGGCGCTTGGGCCCCGGGGCCGCCCCCCCCACCGTTTCCGCGCGAGCCTACGAAGCGGCAATGGCTGCGTCCAGCACGCCCAAAACCTTCGGCCCCACGTCGAGGATCCATTGCGCTGCGCCGGGCGAGACTTCTGCGCCGTGGGAGGCTTGATTAGCTAGCGCCAGAATATCCGTCAGACCTGACGCGACGGACGTAGGTATCACCCGGCGCGTCTCGAGCGCGCGCAGGAGGAGTCCGGCCGGTTGGCGCTGCGGATCGATGCCGTGCCGCTGCGCAAGGGTCAACAGGCGGCGCTCCAGCTCGATGCGAAAACCTGACAGCGCCAGGTTGGGCTCCGTCGCCACGAATTGCCGCATCACGGCGAAGGGATCGACTGGTTCGGGCGCCGGCGCCCGCCACTGCTGCTGTTGTTGCTGCTGCTGCTGTTGTTGCTGCTGTTGCTGTTGTTGTTGCTGTTGTTGTTGTCGTTGGGGTGCTGGGGCGGGTGGCATCAACGGGAACGCCCCGCCCCTCGGCATCGGCGGAACCACCGGCGCCGCGGCGACCTTGTCCGTGGCTTCCTTGAGATCCTGCACCTCGATCTTGATGCCGCCCGGCAGTTCGACGGATTTGACGATTGGGGCCAGCCACGGGATTAGCGCGAGGACCACCGCAACAATATAGGTGGTGTCCATGCCAAAGCCGGGCCAGAGGGCATGCACCGCGGCGATCGCGACGGCGGCGATCGAAATGAACCATCGGAGTCGGGTGAGCTTCATGGGGTTGTTTGGGGTGCCTCGTCCCTTCCGAGTTTCAGCAGGGTAGATGCGGCGGCGGGCACGTCAACGCGATCCACGGGAAAGACGCCGCAGTGCAGTTCGATTTCCCTCGCTGCATCCAGTCCGCCGCCCCGGAAAGGCGCAGTCTTGCCTGCGGTGAGCCTGTCGAACCGCTGCGCTTTGGGACAAGCAGCCCGGAGTACAGGCACTCCATGGCAGACGCGAGAATCGGATGCCGCCGCGCCCTCAGCGCCGGGGAGGATCATCGAGGGCCCGGCACGGCGGGCACAGCGGCTGGCCCTCGGGTGTCCGCCTGGCGGTCGGACTCCACCTCCATTCCTTCGTTGTCTTCGGTGAACTGCCGGGGGGCGCTTGTGCGTCGCGCGCCTTTTGCAGCCGCCGGATCGCGGAGTGAATCCGCTCCTACCACCGCCGAAGATGAAAAAATCCCGTCCCCGGAGCCGGGGACGGGATTCGAGATCGAAAAAGTGTCGCCAGGATTACGGCTTCTTGGGCTCGTCCTGCTTCTCCTGCTTCGGCTGGTCCTGCTTGGTGTCGGCCTTGGTGGCCTTCGCGCCGGTGCAGCAGCAGTCCTTGTCGACGCCGCAGGCCTTGCCATCCTTATCTTTGCTGCAATCGCACGCCTTGGCTTTGTCCTGGTCCTTGGCGTCGTCTTTGTCGCCCGCGAAGGCATAGCCGGAGAACAGGAGGGAAGCGCCCGAGAGCGCGAGGAGGAAACGGAGGGTCTTCATGTAATAGCGTGGTTGGATCGAGGGAGGATGTGAGTTGGGGACTTCTGTCAGACACCGAGCCGCGGACTTGGTTGCATCGGAGCACTGGCGGCTGGCCCGCCAACCGTAGCCCGCGGGGGCGAAGGCTGGTGCGCCATGTGGGAATCGAACCCACCTCTCAAGCTTGGGAAGCTCGCGTTCTACCGATGAACTAATGGCGCGCGGCGATGCCGACGCGGGGGATGAAAGCGAGGAACCGCCCCGCCGCAACCTTGAAGTGATGATCTCAATCACCGGAGATCGATCAGGTTCGCGGAACCCGTCCGCCGCATCTGCGCCCGAATCCAGCTCTTCCGCCGGTCGGACCAGCCGAACCGGAGGCTTACTCGCCCGCGCGCACCCCCAGGCCGCCGGGACGGCGGGCTCCACCATCGCCCCGTCCGTGGTCCCCTACGAATAATCCCGCCGGCCTTCGAGCGCGCTCTTCAGCGTGACCGAATCGGCGTAGACCACGCCGCCGCCGCTGGGCAGGCCGAAGCCGATGCGCGTGACCTTCACCTTGCCCGCCGGCAGGCGGCTGACGAGGTAATGGCAGGTCGCCTCGCCCTCCACGTCGTTGGAGAGGGCGAGGATGAGCTCGCTGACCTCCCCGGCCTCGATCCGCGCCAGCAGCGGCGCCAAATTAAGGTGTTCGGGATTGACACCGTGCATGGGCGAAAGCTTGCCGTGCAGCACATGATAGATGCCGCGATGCGCCGCCGAACGCTCGATCGCCACCACATCGGGCACCTGCTCGACCACGCACACCACGTTCGGCGGCCGTTTGCCGTCGGCGCAGATCTCGCACAGGTCGCCCTCGGCGAGGTTGCCGCAGCGCGCGCAGCGCCGCACCGATGCGGCCGCCTCCTGCAGGGCCGCGACCAGCGCCGGCAGCCGCTCGGGGCGCTCCACCACCAGGTGGAGCGCGATCCGCTCCGCGGAACGGTAGCCGAGGCCGGGCAGCTGTTTGAGGTGCTTCTGAAGATTCTCGAAGGCGGGAGTCATGGGACGAGGCATCAGGCAAGAGGCTTCCGGCGTCCGGCGGCGCGAGTCGCCTCGCGCCTGACGCCTCACGCCTCGCGCCTTACATCAGGCCCGGCACCTGGAAGGCGGCGGTGATCTTCTGCATTTCGGCTTCGTAGAGTTCCTTCGCCTGCTTCGCCGCGTCCTGCATCGCCAGCAGCAGCGTTTCCTCCACCAGCTTCGGCTCCTCCTTGAGGAACTCGGGGTCGAGCTTCAGCGACAGAAACTTGCCGGACGCGCTGATCTTGATGGCGACCGCCCCACCGCCCGCGGTGACCTCCAGTTCCTTGGTTTCGAGCTGCGCCTGGACGGTTTCCATCTGACGCTGCATCTTCTGGGCTTGTTTGAGCAGTTTGCCGACGCCGGGCATGGGATGGGAGAGTTGAGGTTTACGGTGTAAGGCTGAAGGCGCAGCGTGCGGGGCATCGGACGGCCAAGCACGCTCTTCGGCTGCGGTTTGGAGCCCGTAAGTGGCGCGCAAGCGCGGCCGTTCTTCAAGCACTTAATATTCCGGCGTACCCTTCGCGGAAGGACGGGTACTGCGGCCGCCACCCCAGCGCGGCCTTAAGCCTTTCGTTGCTGATGCGCCGGTTGGCGGGCGACGCGAAACCGCGGCGCTCGCTCGCTGCCCCGCCGGCGAAGCGCGGCGCAGGCCGCCCCACCTGCTGTGACAGCCAACGGATCACCTCGTCCTTTCTGGTCGGCGTATCGTCGACCACGTTGAAGATCCCATCATCGACTGCCGCGGGCGCCCGCCACAAGGCCATGATTACGCCGCAGATGTCGGCGCGATGCACCAGATTAAGATAATGCTTGCCCGTTCCTGCAATCTCCGCGGCGCCACTGCGCACCTGGTCGAGCAAATGATGCCGCCCCGGTCCGTAGATGCCGGCCAGCCGGAGGATGAACCATCGCCGGCACGCCCCCCGGCTCTCGCGCAGCAGCCGCTCGGCCTCCAGCAGAATTTGGCCGGTCTCGCCGGCGCCGCCGGTCGGCGCCGACTCGTGCACGACGGCCCCGCCGCCCTGCGGATAGACCGACGTGCTGCTCGTGTAGATGAGCGTGCCGACGGGATCCCGGCGGGCCCATTCCAGGACGGAGCGCATACCCTCGACGTAGGAGCGGCGGTAACCCTCTGATCCGCCGCCGCCGGAACTCACGCAGTCCAGCGCGAAATCCGCGCCCGGCGCGATGCGCTCGTGCCAGGCGTTCGCCGCGAGGTCGGCGACTACCGTGGCTACTCCCAGCGCCGCCAGTTCGACCGCCCGCCCGGAATTGCGCGTCAGGGCCTCGACGCGCATGTCCGCCGCCTGCGCGGCGCGCGCCACTGCGGTGCCCACATAGCCGCAGCCGAGGACGACCAATCTTTTGTTCGCCAATGAATCCGGTTCACCCATCTTGGTAGTGAATCTGACAGGATTCCGGCGGTTTGCCACTGCGGCCCCGCCTTACACTTTACGCCTTTCACCCTAAACTCCGCTTGCCATGCCCACGGTGCTCGCCTTGTTGGCCGAAGGTTTTGAGGAGATCGAGGCGTTTACGCCGGTCGACCTCCTGCGCCGCGCTGGCGCCGACGTGACCGTCGCCTCGCTCTCGCCCCAGCGCCACGTGACGGGCCGGAGCGGCATCACGGCGCATGCCGACGCCTCGCTCGCCGAGGTCGGCGACCGTCTGTTCGATCTGCTGTTTCTGCCGGGTGGTCCCGGAGTGAAAAACCTGCGCGCGGAACCGCGGGTGAACCAAGTCGTCGAGCGCCATGCGGCCGCCGGCAAGTGGCTGGCGGCGATCTGCGCCGCGCCCACCGTGCTCAATGCGTCGGGCTTGCTCGATGGCCGGCGCTACACCGCGCACCCGTCGGTCGCGGGCGAACTGCCCCATATTCTGGCGGACCAGCGGGTCGTCGCCGACGGTCGCATTCTCACTTCGCGCGGCGCGGGCACGGCGCTCGACTTCGGGCTGCTGCTGGTCGAAAAGCTGGTTTCGGCGGAAAAAGCCCGCGAAGTCGCCCGCTCGATCTGCGCCTGAATCGGCCGCCGCGATCGCGCCGCGGCCCATCGCCGGACCTCGCCGGGCGCCCAACGCGCCGCGGCGGGCTCGATTCATAGGGGATTTCCCCTGTGTTGGAGCCAAAACCGGCTCGTAACCCGCGAAAGTTGCGTCCAGCCTAAGGTTTGGAAAAGGTCGGGGCCGATGCCCCGCCTGCGATCACGTGCCCCCCGCGCCATGACGTCGCGCCCTTGCCGGTTGCTTCCACCGGAAGTGATCCGGCGAAGCTTTCTCTGATCCCCGCATGTGTGGCATCGCCGGTTTGCTCAGTCTGAACGACTCTGACGACCAGCGGCGTGCGGCCGTGGCGCGCATGTGCGATGCCCTGCAGCACCGCGGCCCCGATGACCGCGGCGAGATCAGCCGGGGCCCGGCGACGCTTGGCATGCAGCGGCTGGCCATCATCGATCCCGCGGGCGGCCACCAGCCGATGTCCAGCGCCGACGGCCGCCACCACCTCATCTTCAACGGCTGCATCTACAACTACCGCGAACTCCGCGCGGAACTCGCCGCGGCCGGCCATCCGTTCCGGTCGCACGGCGACACCGAGGTGCTGCTCGCCGCCTTCGCGCACTGGGGCGAGGATTGCCTGCGACGCCTCCGCGGCATGTTTGCCTTCGCGGTGTGGGACGAACCCGCGCGCAGCCTCTTTCTCGCCCGGGATGCGTTCGGGATCAAACCGCTCTATTATCACCGCGACGAAGCCCGGGGCCGCTTCGTTTTTGCCTCCGAGCTCAACGCACTGCTCGCTTCCGGCCTGGTGGCGCCCCGGGTCGACGCGAACGCCGTGAGCGAGTACCTCGCCTACTTTGCCGTCCCGGCGCCGCGCACGATCTACGCGGACGTGTTCAGCCTGCGGCCGGGCGAATCCGTCCGCCTGGCCGGCCGCCGGCTGGAGGTGAAAAGGTGGTGGCGCTTTCCCGCGGCGGGCGCCGGCGTCCCCGCCTGCCGCACACCCGGGGAATTCCACCATGAACTGGCCGCGCGCCTGGATGACACGGTCCAGGCCCACCGCGTCGCCGACGTGCCGGTGGGCGCGTTTCTGTCGGGCGGGCTCGATTCCTCCGGCATCGTGGCGCTGATGACGCGAGCGGGGGCCGCGCGCCTGAAGACCTTCTCGCTGGTCTTCGAGGAGGCCGCCTACTCGGAGGCGGCGCCCGCCCGGCGCGCCGCCGAGGCGCTTGGCACCGAGCATCACGAGACCGTTTTGACCGGCCGGCAGGTCGCCGCCGACCTCGACCGTCTCCTGGGCGCGTTCGACCAGCCCACGGGCGACGGCATCAACACCTATTACGTCAGCCAGGCCGCGCATGCCGGCGGCGTGAAGGTCGCCCTCTCCGGCCTCGGCGGCGACGAGCTGTTCGGCGGCTATCCGTCTTTCCGCGATCTGCCCCGCCTCGCCCGGCTGCTGCCGTGGTGGCAGACCCTGCCGCGGTCCATGCGCAAGGTGATCGGGCGATGGCTCGCCGGCGGCAGCGTGCGCCAGCGCAAGCTGGCCGATTTCCTCGCGCACGCCCGCGACTTGCAGGGACTCTGCTCGCTCCAGCGGCGCGTGTTTTCCGTCGCGCGAGGCCAGGCGTTGCTCTCGGCGGACGCCCGCACCGCCGCCGGGGCGCCGCTGCACGACCATCCCTGGCTCGCCGACCTGCCGGGCGAGCTGGCCGGCGCCGACTCCTTCCAGGTCATCAGCGCCTGGGAATTGCGCACGTACATGGCCGACGTGCTGCTGCGCGACAGCGACGTCATGAGCATGGCGCACTCGCTGGAATTGCGCGTGCCGTTCGTGGATCGCCCGTTCATCGAGTGGCTGTGGGCGCAGCCCGCCCGCTTCAAGGCCGGCGGCGGGCAGGCCAAGTCCGCCCTCGCCGCCGCCCTGCGCGATCTCCTGCCGGAGGAGATCTGGCGTCGCCGGAAGCAGGGTTTCACCCTGCCCTTCGCGGTGTGGATGCGCCGCGAACTGCAGCCGTTCCTCGCGGACACGTTTGCCGCGGCCTCGGTGGCGCGCACCGGCTGGCTCGATCCCGACGCGGTGTCCGCCTGCTGGCACGCCTTCCTCGCCGGCCGCGACGAGCGTGAATGGTCGCGGGTATGGAGCCTGGCGGTGCTGATCGCTTTCCTCAACCGCCGCCACGCGCCATGACGACGTTGCTGCTATGCCCCGAACTGTTCGCCCGCGAGAGCGGCATCCAGCGCATTCTGCGCCTGTATTTGAAGGCCCTGTGCGAGCAGGCGGAGACCGGCGGCACGGTGCGGCTCGTGGTGCTCAACGACCGCGATCTTCCCGCGGGGCAGCTCCATCGTTATGCGGGCGGCACCCTCGGTGCGCATCACGCCTGCGGCCGGCGCAAGTTCGCGTTTGTCTGCCGCTCGTTGGGCGCCGCCCGAGGCGCGGAACGGGTGGTGTGCGGCCATCTCGGGCAGCTGCCCGTGGCCTGGCTGGCCCAGCGCCGGCGCCCTCGTCTCGATTATTTTCTCGTCGCCCATGGCATCGAAGTCTGGCGGTCCTACACGTGGATCGAACGAGTCGCGCTGCGCCGCGCGCGCCGCATCCTGTGCGTGAGTGACTTCACCCGGCGCGAGATGCTGCGGCGGATCGCGCTCCCCGAATCGCGGCTCGTGGTCCTGCCCAACGCGCTCGACCCCGATCTCGCAGTGGACGAGGCGGCCGCTCCGCCGGAGGACCCGGTGATTCTGACCGTCGCGCGCCTCGATGCCGCGGAGGGTTACAAGGGGGTCGACCACCTGATCGCGGCGCTTCCGGCCGTCCGGCAGGCGCTGCCCGCGGCGCGGCTGCGGGTCATCGGCACGGGGGACGACCTGCCCCGCCTGCGGAATCTCGCCGGCGGTCTCGGCCTGGCCGGCGCGGTGGAATTCACGGGACCGGTTGACGACGCAAAGCTGCGGCACGCCTATCGGACTTGCCGCCTGTTCGCGCTCCCGAGCCGCGGCGAAGGTTTCGGCATCGTCTTCCTGGAGGCGATGGCGCAGGGCCGCCCGTGCCTCGGCGCCCGCGCCGGCGCGACGCCCGAGATCATCGACGCGACGGCGGGCGTGCTCGTCGAATACGGTGACAGCGCGGAGATCGCGCGGCAGGCCGTTTGGGCGTTGCAACATCCCTGGAATGCAGAGCAAATCAAACAGCGCGCGGCGCAGTTCAGCTATCCGGTCTTTGCGCGGCGCCTCCGCCAGGCCCTCGCGGCCTGAACCATGACCCCGGCATTGCCAGAACCCCTTGTCATCCAGGCCGGACGGGCCGATCGGCACTACTGGCGCGATCTCTGGCGCTACCGGGAGTTGCTGGGATTCCTCGCCTGGCGGGACGTCAAGGTGCGCTACAAACAGGCGGCGCTGGGCGTCGCGTGGGCGGTGCTCCAGCCGGCGGTGCAGACGATTCTGCTGACCTTCGTCTTCGGAAAGCTCGCCCGGATGCCCGACGGCGGGGTGCCCTACCCGCTGCTGGTCCTGGCGGGGCTGCTGCCGTGGCAGCTGTTTTCGTCCGCCTTCTCGGGTGCCAGCAACAGCCTGGTCGGCAACGCCCATCTGATCTCCAAGGTCTATTTCCCGCGTCTCGTTGTCCCCTTGTCGGCGCTGGCGGTCGCGCTGGTGGATCTCGCCATTCTCCTGGTCATCTCCGTGCCGGTCATCCTGGCCTTCGGCGTGATCCCGACCTGGCGGCTGGCCCTGCTGCCCCTGTTCATCGTCGCGGCGCTGCTCATCGCGCTCGGCGCCGGCCTTTGGATCACGGCGCTGACGGTCAAGTATCGCGATTTCCGCTTCATCGCGCCGTTCCTGCTGCAGATCGGCCTGTTCGTGACCCCGATCGGTTATCGCACCGACTTTCTCCCCAACTGGCGCGACCTGCTTTCGCTCAATCCACTGACCGGCGTGGTGAACGGATTCCGCTGGTGCCTCCTCGGGGGCGGGATGGAGTTCTACACCCCCGGGCTCCTCGTGTCGCTGGCGGCCACGGCGGTCCTGCTCGCCACGGGGCTCTGGTATTTCCGCAGCACGGAGCGGCAGTTCGCCGACGTCATCTGATGCCCGCCGACACCGTCATCTCCGTCTCGGGACTCTCCAAGCGCTACCGCCTGGGGCATGTCGCGCGGCACGACACGCTGCGCGACGCGCTGGGACACAAGCTGCGGCGCCTTGCGCGCCTCGGGCGCGAGGATCCTGGCCGGGGGTCCCGCGAGGAGTTCTGGGCGCTGCGCGAGGTGTCCTTCGAGGTCAGACGCGGGGAGGTCATCGGCATCATCGGGCGCAACGGCGCGGGCAAGTCGACGCTGCTGAAGATCATTTCGCGCATCACCGAGCCGACGGCCGGCCTGATCGAGCTGCGCGGCCGGGTTGCGTCGCTGCTCGAGGTCGGCACCGGCTTCCACCCGGAGCTGAGCGGGCGCGAGAACGTCTTCCTCAACGGGGCCATCCTCGGCATGTCGCGCGGCGAGATCCGGCGGAAATTCGACGAGATCGTGGCCTTCGCCGAGGTCGAGAAATTCCTCGACACGCCGGTGAAACACTACTCGAGCGGCATGTACGTGCGGCTCGCCTTCGCGGTCGCCGCGCACCTCGAGCCGGAGATCCTGGTGGTGGACGAGGTACTGGCCGTGGGGGACTACGCCTTCCAGCGAAAGTGCCTGGGAAAGATGAGCGCGGTCGCCAGCGACGAAGGGCGCACCGTGCTGTTCGTCAGCCACAATCTCGGCAGCGTGACCGGACTCTGCTCGCGTGCGCTGTGGCTCGCCGACGGACGCCTCAATGCCAGCGGCCCGGCGGCCGCCGTCGTGGCCGACTACATCCGGAGCCAGACCGAGCAAACGCGCACGGCGTTCGATTTCCGCGATCGGGGCGGGCCCGAGCGGGCGGCGGGGCGCCTGGTGCTCACCGGGCTCGAATTGAACCAGGCGGGGGCCATCCTCCACCGCGAATCCTTCCGCGCGCGGATTCATTTTCGCACCAACGCGCCCGTCGACGGCGTGGCCTTCGGCCTCGGCTTCTGTTCCGTCGAAGGCACCCGCCTGGCCACAATCGACAGCGACCTGGACGGGCAGCGCCGCAGCTATCCCGCGGGTCATGCGGGCTGGATTGAAGTCGCGCTGCCGGAGCTCCAGCTGGGGCCGGGCCGCTACGCCCTCGATCTCGGCGCCCGCTGCGGCGACGTGGCCAGCCTCGATTACCTGCCCAGCTGTGGCATGATCGAGGTTCAACCCGGACCGCGCACCTCCGCTGGCGCGGTCCAGATTCCCGGCGGCGGCCTGCGGCTCTCGGCCCGCTGGCAGGAATCTTCCGAGGCATCGGCATGAACCGTGGTCTTCTGACCCGGCTGTGAGGCGCGATTGTCGCGATGGACCATCAACCAAGCGTTATTGACGACCTGCGAAAGCTGCCCCGGCGAGCCTTGGCGTGGATCCGGAATCGGTTTGCCGGACGTGCGGGGCCGCCGTCCGACCTGGCGACGCTGGCGACAGCCGCCCGATCCCTTGGCGCGGGCGTGCAATACCTCATGGACATCGATCCCGCGTCGAAGTGGTTCCCCAAGGAGATGACCGACCGTTTCGGCGGATTCCACCCGCCCGGACAGCAGCGGACGCGGATCGCGGGATTCCCCGGCGATCAGGTCCGGGCCGACATGCTGACTTTGCTGCTCCGCGAGATCACGGTTCAGGGCGTTCCAGGCGCTATCGCTGAACTCGGGGTGCACCGCGGCGCCTCCGCGCGAATCCTCCACCACTATTGCCCCGAACGCCGGCTCTACTTGTTCGACACCTTTTCCGGCTTCCACGACCGGGACATGGCCAGGGAATCGATGCGGGTCGGGTACAACCAGGCGCAGCAGTTCCTCGACACCGATGTCGCCGCGGTGATGCGGACCATCGAGCCGCAATCGCCGAACGTTGTCCTCGTGCCGGGCTGGTTCCCCGCCTCGCTCACGCCGCAGGTTCAGCAGGAAAGCTTCGCGCTGGTGCATCTGGACGCCGATCTCGAGGAGCCGACGCGGGCGGGCCTGGACTTCTTCTGGCCCCGCATGAGCCGCGGCGGCTTTCTTGTGGTGCATGACTACAACGCCTGGCCCGGGGCGCGAATCGCCGTGGACGACCTCCGCCAGAAACACCCCGTCGCCGCCATCCCGATGCCGGACAAGTCGGGGTCGATCGTCCTCGCCAAGCTTTGACGCCGCGCGCCATGAGAAGCCTCTCCGCGTTCCGATGGAAGAACCTGCAGCTGCGGCACCAGCTCTACCTGCTCCCGGCGCGGTATCGCCTCGCGACCTCCGACTTCGGCACCGGGCTCGGCGCGTCGGCGTGGCTCCTGCACGGCCTGGTGCGGTCATTGCGTCCCGAGGTCTGTGTCGAGATCGGCTCGGCCAGCGGCTGGTCGACCTGCCATATCGGCCTGGCGCTGAAGGAGAATTTCGCCGGACGACTCTATGCGATCGATCCGCACGGGCCGACCGCGTGGAACGACCGTGGGCCGGCGGACACT
>DATIWI010000154.1:0-6523 GCA_035519475.1 Opitutaceae bacterium | reverse complement strand
GAGGCCGGTTCCCGTGGCCGGAGGCCTGGCGCCAAAGAGGCGCTCGCTCAGCACCGAGGCCGGCATGGTGAAATTGCGCCACCGCACCCCCGCGCCCGCGCGCACCGCGTTGCCCTGCCACAGGAGGCAGTCCGCCCGGGTGAGGATCTGCTGCAGCTGCGTTTCGGTCGCCTTCCGCGCCTCCTCCGCCTCCCGGCGGGCGGTGACGTTGGTGATGACGCCGACCAGGTTCCACTCCCCCGGCCGGACGATCGTGATCGAAACCTGCTCGTGCAGCCAGTACGTGCGCCCGGGTTTGCTGACGCGGAATTCTTGCTCGTACCCCGGCGCGCCCCCGCGTATGGCGGCCGTGCTGCGCCCGTTCATCTCGGCGAGTTCGGGCACGCTCAGCTCGCTCCACATCAGAGTCGGATGTTCCGCCGGGTCCTCGCCGAACAGCTCCCGGTAGAGGCTCGACTGCGGAATGTAGAGGTGCCAGTCGATCACGCCGGCGGCATTCTCGACCGCGCGAGCCTGCCACAGCAGGCAGTCCGCCTGGGTGAGGATCTGCCGCAATTGCGCCTCGCTCGTCCGCTTGCCCTCCTCCGCCTCGTGCTGCGCGGTCACATCCATCAGCACGCCGACCAGGTTCCATTCGCCGGACCCGGCCGGCGTGATCATCACCTGCTCGTGCAGCCAGAAGGTCTGCTCCCCCTTGACGATCCGGAAGTCCTGCTCGTACCCCGGCGCGCCCGACAGCAGCGCTTTCTCGGCGCGCGCGTCCATAGCCGACCGTTCGGGCGCATACTCTTTCGGCCAGAGCCGCTCGCCGCTCGCGATGACGCCGGCATTTTGCAGGCGCGTGTGCAGGCCCGAGGTTGGCACGTCGAAGCGCCGCCACCGCGTTCCCTTCCCCTCCCGGATGACGTTGGCGCGCCACAGCATGCAGTCGGCCCGCGCCAGAATCTGCTGCAACTGCGCTTCGCTCGCCCGCCGGGCTTCCTCGGCGTCGTGCTGCGCCGTCACATCCATCACTACGCCCACGAGGCGCCACGTGTCGGTTCCGGCGGCGGCGATCGACGTCTGCTCGTGCAGCCATAGGGTCTTGTCCGGCAGGATCACCCGAAAATCCTGCTCATAGCCGGCCGCACCCGAGATTATGGCTGCCTTGCTGCGCCGGTTCATCTCCGGCAGATCGGGCACATCCAACAGGGTCCAGAGCTCCAACCGCCCTTTGTCCACTACCTCCTTGGTGCCGAACAGACGGCTGCGTAGCCGTGAGGTCGGCATGTCAAATTCCCGCCACCGCATCTCCTCCCCTTCGCGGATCACGGTGGCCTGCCACAGTACACAATCGGCCCGCATCAGGATCTGCTGCAACTGCGCCTGGCTCTTGCGGCGTTCTTCCTCCGCCGCGTGCTGCGCCGTCACGTCCGTGATCACCCCGATCAGGCTCCAGTCGTCCGGCCCGAGCCGGCGAATGCTCACTTCCTCGGCCAGCCAGTGGGTGACGCCCTCCTTGGAGAGTACGCGGAACTCCTGGCGATACCCGGGCTGATTGGTGAGCAGCGACTCCTCGGCCCGGCGCGAGGTCTCCGCGAGGTCCGGGCAATGGTCTATCTCCCAGAGTCCGCCCCGGTCCCGCGCGGTCGCCAGCTGGAGCAGGGGGCTGTCGTAGGATTGGGAGGGGACGTTGATCTTCCAGCGGAGCTGCCCCCCTTCGCGATGCACCCCGGCCCACCACAGGAGGATGTTGGCGCGGGCGAGAATCTGCCGGAGCACCTCCTGGTTCTCCATCTGGGCGGTCACCGTCCGCTTGGCCGTGGTAATGTCGAGCAGCACGAGCGTCACGCTCGAGAGATCCGGCTGGCCCGCGCGCTCGGCCACCCGGCACAGCATCAGGCAGGCGCGCTCCTGGCCGTTGGCGTCCAGATAGCGGAACTCCTCCTGGAAATAAGGATGCCGCAGCCACAAGGCCCCCAGCTGGCAGTCGAACACCTCCGGATACGGGGCGAGCTCATGCTCCGGCAGCCGCGCGATCAGCTCCGGCTTGCTGGCGAAGCCGGCGGCCGCGATCGCCGGCCGGTTGGCGTCCTTCACCCGCAGCAGGCTCCGCCAGGCGCGCTGCTGCTGCGGATGCGCCCGCAAGTGGGCCACCAGATTCGTGACGCCCCCGGCCCGCAGCCGGGCAAAGGCCTCGCCAATGGCGGTGAAGTCCTCCTCGAGGATCTGCACGGGACTGTTGTTGAACATCGTCCGGTAGTGGGCTTCGGCGGACGGCACCTCACGGCCGGACAGCCCGAGCGCCCGCTCGGAACGGCGTTGGCGCCACCAGAGGAAGCCCCAGCCGGCCATCACGCCAGCCAGCGCCACTCCCACCCAAGGCAGCCATCCGGAATCGGGCGTCGCGGCCAGCATCACCCGCGGAAAGGCCGGACGCATCGGCTCGGATGCAGCGCCGACGACGGTGAAACCGCCCAGCCAGGCAGCCACCCGGGCCGGGCGCACCCGATTCCAAAAATACATGGGTGCGGAATAACCTGCCGCGTCATCCAGTGCAACCATGTGATCGGTCGGAGCACCCCGGGAAAAACCCCTAGGCGCAGAGACCGGCGCCCCGGCGCCGCCGGCGCTGCGGAGTGGACTTGCGGGCGCCTTCGCGTTTGAGGTGGACCCTGCCATGATCGCCATCCGACCCGCCGCCGCCGCCGACATCCCCCTTATCGGGCAGTTTATCCGCGACCTCGCGGCCTACGAGCAGCTCCTGCCGGAGGTTGAGGCCACCGAGAAGCAATTGCGCGCCACCCTGTTCCCGGCGCACGGCCGGCCGGCGGCGGAGTGCCTCCTCGCCTTCTGGCGGGATCAGCCTGCCGGCTTCGCGGTCTTCTTTCACAACCACTCCACGTTTCTCGCCCGGCCCGGCCTCTATCTGGAGGACCTCTTTGTCGAACCCGCCATGCGCGGCCGCGGCATCGGCCGCGCCCTGTGGCAGCATTGCGCGAAGCTCGCCAATGACCGGGGGTGCGGCCGCATGGAATGGGCCGTGCTCGATTGGAACCAACCGGCCCGGGATTTCTATCGCAAGCTCGGTGCGGTCGAGATGAGCCAGTGGCGCATCTGCCGCCTCACCGGCCCGGGTCTGACACGCTACGCGTAGCGGCCGGGTCGACGCACCGGACCGCCCCGCGGGACAGCGGCGCCGCGATTTTCCGCTCGACTGAATCTTCCCAAGGCCCGTCGCCGGCCTTATGCTGCACCCGTCCTCCTGCCAGGCCTCGCCGGCCCACCGGGTCATGAAACCACTCCCATGAATCTCCCCTTTTTCTGGATCGACGCCTTCAGCGCTCACGTTTTCGCTGGCAACCCCGCGGGGGTGGTGCCGCTCGGGCACTGGCTGCCCGATGGCGCGATGCAACAGATCGCCTTCGAGAACGGGCTGTCCGAAACTGCCTTCTTTGTCCCCACCGGTCCCGGGCAGTACCATCTGCGCTGGTTCACGCCGGCCGTCGAGGTGGAACTGTGCGGCCATGCCACCCTGGCCAGCGCGCACGTGGTGTGGACCGAACTCGGCGAACGCGCCCCGGTCGTCACGTTTGCCTCGCGCAGCGGTCCGCTGCCCGTGACCCGCCGCCCTGACGGCAGCCTGGAACTCGATTTTCCCGCCACCCCACCCGCACCTGAGCACGCGGCGGCCGTGCAGGAGGCGGTGACGGCGGCAGTGGGCCAGGCTCCGGCGTGGCTGGGTCGCACCAAATTCGATCTCTTTGCGGTGTTGGCCGACGCCGCCCGGGTGCGCGCCCTGCGGCCGGACTTCGCCGCCGTCGCCGCCGCCGGCACGCGCGGCCTGATCGTGACGGCGCCGGGCGACGACGGCTGCGATTTCGTTTCGCGCTTCTTTGCCCCCCAGAGCGGTGTGCCCGAGGATCCCGTCACCGGCTCGGCCCACAGCGCCCTGACTCCGTATTGGGCGGCGCGCCTGGAAAAAACGCGCCTGCACGCCCGCCAGCTCTCCGCCCGGGGCGGCGAACTCTGGTGTGAGTTCCGGGGCGATCGCGTCGGCATCGCCGGACGCGCGGTCACTTACCTGCGCGGGACGCTCGAGGCCTGACGTCCGCCGGGTGCCGCCGTGGTTCCGCGCGGCGCCCGGAGGCGGCGTTCAGAACCGCGGCGAGAACGGCCGCCACGGCGGCAGATCGCACCACCCGGGCGCGGCGGTCACCGGTTTGTCGGGCGTGGGAGACGTGGCTGCGCGCGGCGCGGTCACGAGCGGAGCCGACCGCCAGCGCCGCCGCGCGGCGCGGAGCCATCCACGCCAGCCCGTTGCCGTTCCTGCCCCGGCTGGCGGCGGCGGAACGGGACGCGAACGAGCGGCTCCCTGGAGGGTGGGCGTCGGATGGGTGGCGGCAGGCGGGAGGGTCGGGTTCATGGCGCCCACAATAGCGCAGGCCCGGCGCCTCTGGCAGTGCCACCGGTTCTTAATTGTGATGATAACAGTTTGCCTTGCGCCAAACTGTACTGGTCGCAATCTTCCGCGGCTGTTTCTGCCTCCCGCCGCCGCCCCGTGCTATCTTCTCCGCTCCCGCCATGACCCCCACCCTCCTCGCCCCCGCTCCCCCGCCACTGGCCGGCGGCATCGCCGTTGGGCCGCGCCCGCGCGCCGGTCTGCCCGCGCCTTCCGCCCGCGCTCCCGCTCCGGCCGAACCGCTCTATGCCGGGCTGGCGTCGTCGCTGCAGCGGCTCATCGAGCAGGACACGCTGCGCCCCGGCCACCGCGTCCCCTCGGTGCGGCGCATGTCGCTCCAGCGCGGCGTCAGCGTCTCCACCGTCCTGCAGGCCTACACGCTGCTGGAGAACCGCGGTTACCTCGAGGCGCGTCCGCAAAGCGGCTACTACGTGCGCCCCCGCCCCCTCCTGAGCGTGCCCGAGCCGCGCATGGCCCGCCCCATGGCCAAGCCCGCGTACGTCAGCCTCGGCGACCTGACAGCGCGGATGCTGGAGCGCGCCCTCGACGCGAACTACGTTCCCTTCGCCACCGCCTGCCCGCACCATTCGCTCTTCCCCACCAAGAAACTCGCCCGCCTCCTCGGATCCGTCAGCCGCAACGACCCGACCCTGATCGGCCGCTATGCGATGAATTGGGCGTACGAACCGCTCGCCCGTGAGATCGCCCGGCGGTATCTGCTGACGGGCGCCCCCCTGCACCACGATGAACTGATCATCACCGTGGGCTGCACCGAGGCCATCAACCTGTGCCTGCGTGCCGTCACCCGCCCCGGCGAAATCGTGGCGCTCGAGACCCCGGCCTACTTCGGTTTTCTCGACATCATTCAGAGCCTTAATCTCAAGGCGCTGGAAATACCGACCGACCCGCGCGAGGGAATCTGCCTGGATGCCCTGCGGACCGCCCTCGAACAGAATGAGGTCAAGGCCGTCTTGGTCATGCCCAGCTTCCAGAACCCGCTCGGCTCCTGCATGCCGGACGCCAAAAAGGAGCGGCTTTACCACCTGCTGGCCGACTACGGCGTCCCCGCGATCGAGGATGACATCTACGGCGATCTTCAATTCTGCGAGCGCCGGCCCAAGCCGCTCAAGGCGTGGGACACGGAGGGACTCGTGATGCTGGTGTCCTCGTTCGGCAAGACGCTCGCCCCCGGCTTTCGCATCGGCTGGGCCGCCCCGGGCCGGCAGTTCGAGCGCGTGCGTCACTTGAAGCTTTCCAACACGATCGGCACACCCGCCGTGCTGCAGAAGGTGCTGGCCGATTTCCTCCGCGACGGCGGCTACGACCACCACCTCCGCTCCATCCGCCGTGCCTACCAGGGCCAGATGCATCTGTTCTCCCAGGCAATCGCGCGCCATTTTCCCGAGGGCACCCGGTTCAGCCGTCCCCAGGGCAGCATGATCCTCTGGGTGGAGTTTCCCGCCGGCGTTGACACGATCCGCCTTCACGGCGACGCGCTCCGGCACCGCATCAACACCGCCCCCGGACCGTTGTTCTCGGTGAAGGACCGCTACCGCAACTGCCTCCGCATGAACTGTGGCATCCCGTGGTCGGCGGAGATCGATGATGCGCTCCGGACCGTCGGCGATCTCGCCCGGCGGCAGCTCTGAACGAATGGCCCGCCTGAAAATCGCCCTCGCTGCCGGAACCTCTGCGCCCCCACCCTCCGCCATGCGCCGCCCCGTCGCCATTCTCGTTTTCGACGGAGTCGAGGTCCTCGACTTCGCCGGACCGTTCGAGGTGTTCGCCGTCACCGACGAACTGCACGAGCACCGCCTGCTCCACACCTTCACGGTCGCCGAGGCTCCCGGCACCGTGCGTGCCGTCAACGGCCTCAAGCTGACGCCAGACTACCTGCTCGAGGCCGCGCCGGCCCCCGCCGTGCTCGTCGTGCCCGGCGGGGCGGGCACGCGGGCGCTCCTCAAGCGGCCGGCGCTGCTCGAATGGGTCCGCGGACGCGCGGCCCGCGCGGAGGTCGTGATGTCCGTGTGCACGGGCGCCCTCGTGCTGGCGCGGGCCGGGCTGCTCGAGGGGTTGCGCGTC
>DATIWI010000153.1:0-2038 GCA_035519475.1 Opitutaceae bacterium | reverse complement strand
CGCTCGCGCGGCGGGCCTCGGCCTTCGTGCCCTTACGCAGCGCAGGGCTGCGTAAGGCTCCGCTTCAGTTGCCGGCGGGCACCGGCAGCAGCGGCTGGTCCGTTCGGTGCGCCAGGATGTTGATCATCTGGGCCACGGCCCGGATCTGCCGGCCGCTCTGGTTGGCGTAGTTCGCGTCTGTGTAGCCCCACCAGTCCCAGCAGCCCTCAGGGTTCACCGGGCCGAAGGTGGTGTTCTGGATCTGCGGATAGAGGACGACGATCGCGTTCAACTTGGCCCACTCGTTGTAGCCGGCGTACTTGGCATAGATGTTCCCGAACGGCAGGTCTGTCTCCCCGCCCTGCTTGCAGCCGTGAAAGGCCACGTGCAGGCCGCAGGTGCCGCCCTGCGCGCAATAGGGCGGGATGTAGACGTAGCCGTACTCGGCGAGCGACCCCCACGCCTGCTGATCGGCCCGGCCGAAGGCGCTTTGCACCAGCGCCTGCTGGCTGAACTGCGACATCTTGCTGCTGAGCCGCTTCGACGTCGCGGCGTCGCCCGCGCTCTCCGGATGCACATCGAGCAGGGAGGAGCGGCTGCCGGCCGGGATGCCGGGATAGAGGGTGAGCAGGATCGCGCCCGCGAGATCGACGCTGGCCGCCGACTGGCACGCCTCCACCTGCACGTTCTGCACGCACGACGGTGCGTCGGGCCAGGCGGTCTGGGGGTTGAAGTTCTGCGGGTCGCTCGTGCCGTTGCACAGGCTGGCGATCGGATTGGCTACCGAGCACGCGCCCGTACCGGTGGGACAGAAGCAGGCCGACATGTCCTGGGCCACCGCCCTGCAGTCCGCGACGTACGGATCGCCGAACGACGCTCTCTGGCACTGCCCGACGAGGCTGGCGTCGACGTGGTAGAAGTTGTCGGTGACCATGGTGTGATGGGATTCGAACAGGCGGTTAAAGGTCAGCGTCTGGACCTGCGCCTTGTCGCTGTCGGCATAGAAGTGCCGGACCGCATTCATCACGCCGTAGGGCACGATCTCGTCGGAGGCCCCGGTGAAGAGATAGACCCGGGCGGCGGCGAGCCCCTTGAGGTCGTCGACCCGTCCCTGGGCGGCGGCATCCCGCGCCGCCGAGAACGCCTGTGCGGCAAGGTCGACCGAAGAGGCCTCGCTCACCGGCCCGGTGTAGCCTCGGTCGCAGACGCTGGGATCGAACGGCGTGAACGGCTTCACGATCCCCTTGCAGGCGAGCGCGATCGTCTTCGAGCAGGCGGTGATCGCGGTGATCGCGTCGCCCTGCGAGCAGGCATAGGGCCCGCCCGCGACGATCCCGGCGCCGGCTACGTGGCCCGAGTGCGCCACATGGAACTGGTGCGCCATGAAGCCGCCCGACGAGATGCCGGACACTGTGATGGACGTCGGATCGATGTTGAGTGGTGCGGCCAGCTCCTCCAGCGTGGCCGCGGCCGCGACCGGCTTCGCGCCGCCGAGCGCCAGAGACAGCGCCAGCGTTCCCGCCAGCACGGCGCACACGGAGGCCGCAGGGTCCCGAGCATGACGTGTCATCTTCTTGCTCCCCTTTAACTCGACTGTAGTAGAGACGTTTACGGCACTCTCATCGACGATCAAGCGGGAATGGCTGAGCACCTGCGCGCCGATGCGATCCTTCTCATCTTCCGGCGAGCCCATCATGAACGACCCGCGGGGCGGCGGCCCCCGGCTGGGTGCCATCTGACGCTTGGCGCGTACCCGGTGGCGGCGTACAAGATCAACGACTGGCTGTCGATCGGCGGACGGCTGTGCAGCGGATTCCCCGGCGCCCGGGCGAAGCGCACTCTCAAATGAGCCTTTTCGCGAGGTCTATGCCGCCTGGAAATGTCAAGTTTCCATGAATAGCTGGTAATTTGGTGGCAGTCAGGCGGCGCCTGACAAGAAGGCCTTCCGCTGCTTCTCCCATTCGCTCGGAATGGCGTCTGTCAGCTCCTCCAACTGCATCCCCTTCGGCTGCCTTCCCTCAAGAATCGCCTTGACGATGTCCGGCGCCAGCAGCGTCAG
>DATIWI010000152.1:0-16143 GCA_035519475.1 Opitutaceae bacterium | reverse complement strand
TTTCGCTGAAGGTGAGCGCGATCGTCTGGCCGCTCTGCTCCCAGCGCCTGATGGCAGGGCCGGCGGTGCATTCCGGGTCCCACGTGCCGGCGAAGGTCCAGGCCGCGGTGACTTGCTCCGGCCGGGGCGCGCCCGGCGCGGACGAGAGATTGTCCTGGAACCAGGCGTAATCGCCGCCCTCGCGGTGGCAATGGTAGTAATACGCCCGCTCACCCCACTGGTTGGACGCGTCGAGTTCGCGGTTTCTCTTGGTATTCGCCTCGGTCGGCGGGCCGCCCTCGAGCGGGTACAAAACCCGGCGCGGCAACACGTCCCGCATCGCCTGGGAGAATGTGCAGTCCAACAGGTAAAATTGCGCGTCGTGGTGGTGGCGCGCCAGCCGCCAGCCGTCCACGCCGTCGAATCGGCAGCGCCGCAGGACGAACTTCATGTCCGGATTCTTGCTGCCGTCATGCCAGATCGCCGCCTCGGCCCGAGGATTGACCTCGTACAGGTTGCAGTCGGTCATGTAGCACCAGCCGCGCGGGCAGACGAAGTCCACCGAGCCGCGCAGGTTCACCCGGGCCTGGTAGAAGCGGCCGCTCCCGCCCGGCCAGAGCGCCAGGGTGTCGTTCCCCTGGCTGAAAACATCACAGTCGACGATCACAATCCGATCGGCCCGCCCATAAACGGCGAAGGCATGGACGCCGAGGACGCCATGCGTGTTCTCCACCGCCAAATTCTCCAGGATGCAATCGTTCCCGTTGATGTTGACCACGCCGATCCCCCGATCATCTGGCTGCCGGCGGAATTCCTCGGCTCCCTGCGGAAAGGCGATGCGCGTGCCCTGCCGGCTCTGGCCGCGGAGAGTGATGTACGCCGGATCGATCCGGATCTTCTCGTGGTAGATGCCGTCCTTGATGAATATCACCATCCGCTCCCGGTTGGCCGGAGGGATGGAGTTCAGCGCCTCCTGAATGGTTTTGAAATTTCCACTGCCGTCCGGAGCCACGATCAGATCGGGCCGCGGCAGCGGGGTCCCGCCAGCCGCCGCCGCCATCGGATTGTCCGCGCCGGCGCCGTGCGCAAGGACTGCCATGCCGAAACCTACAGTGCCGAGCACAAGTCGCCGCGGGAGCATGGGAAGGATTCGCAAGCCAAGGGCTGGCCGCACCCCGAAACCATACAGCAAACCGGCCCGGACGGAAACCGAAACGACGCGTTTGCCAGCCTCGCGCTTTTCAGGTCGGCCCGCGTGGCAGCGGTCGGGTCGATGGCGGGAAAGTCGCGGGCGGCTCGCGGCTTGAGTCACGGAGGCAATCAGGCCACTAATCGGCGCATGAAGAACGTTCTGTTGCGGGGTGCCGCCCTGGCGTCGGTTCTGCATATCGCCGGATGGGCCGAGGTCACACCCAACCCCCTGTTCTCCGATCATGCGGTTCTGCAGCAAGGCCGCGATATCCCGGTGTGGGGCACCGCTGGCGTGGGCGAGCGGGTGACAGTCGAGTTCGCCGGCCAGAAGCTCGCGACCACCGCAAAGGACGGGCGGTGGCTCGTGCGGCTGCACCCGTTGCCCGCGGGCGGGCCGTACGCCATGATCATCTCGGGCAGAAATGCCGTCACGATCTCGGATATCCTGGTGGGAGAGGTCTGGATCTGCAGCGGGCAGTCGAACATGGAACGACAGCTCGGGCCGCGCGAGGGCCAGCCGTTAATCACCGACTGGCGGGAGGAGCAGGCCGCCGCGAACTACCCCCAGATCCGGCAGTTTCTCGTGGCCCAGCGGCCGTCTTTGACACCCGTCGCAAACGTCGAGGGGAAGTGGGTTGTCTGCTCGCCGCAGACCGTCGCCGATTTCACCGCCGTCGGCTACTTCTTCGGGCGCGACCTCCACGTGGCGCGCCGTGTGCCGGTCGGTCTGATCCACAGTTCGTGGGGCGGCACGCCCGCCGAGTCGTGGACGAGCCCCGACACCCTTCGCCTGCTCCCGGACTTTCAGGAATCGGTGGCGCGGCTCGAGCGGGTGCGCGGCGAACTGGCGGACGGGACCTACAACTACCTGCAGACGCTGGAGCATTGGTATCGCTCGAATGACCCCGGTTCGATGGTCGCCGCGCCATGGAGCGCGCCGGAACTCGACGGCTCCGGCTGGGCGCCGACCAACCTGCCCGCCTTTTGGGAAGACACCGGGCTGCCGGGTTTTGACGGCGTCGTGTGGTTCCGCCGGATCTTCGATCTGCCCGCCTCGTGGGCGGGGGCGGACGCGGAGCTGCAACTCGGTGCGATCGACGACGCCGACACCACTTGGGTCAACGGCACGCAGGTGGGCGCCACGAGCGGCTGGCGCGTGCCGCGCCTTTACCGCGTGCCCGCCGCGGTCCTGCGGCCGGGTCGCAACGTCATCGCGGTACGCGTACTCGACACCGGCGGCAACGGCGGCATCTGGGGTGACGGTCATCCGCTGCAACTCTCCCCCGCGCCCGGCCGGACAGACCCGCCGATCCCCCTCGCCGGGGAATGGCTGCGCAAGGAATCCGTGCGGCTGGGTCCCGTCCCCTACCCGCCGGCTGACTACCGCAACAGTCCCATGGTTCCGGGTGCCCTCTACAATGGCATGATCGCGCCGCTGCTGCCCTACGCCCTCCGCGGCGCCATCTGGTATCAGGGCGAGTCCAACGTCGGACGCGAGCGGCAATACCGCGCGCTCTTCCCGGCCCTGATCGCCGACTGGCGGCGCGCCTGGGGTGAGGGCGACTTTCCTTTCCTCTTCGTGCAGATCGCACCCCACCGGGACATGACGCCGGAGATCCGCGAAGCCCAGTTGCTCACCGCGCTGCACACGCCCGCCACGGCCATGGCGGTGACCATCGACTGCGGCGACGCCAACAACATCCATCCGCCGCACAAGCAACCCGTCGGCGCGCGGCTGGCCCTGGCCGCCCGCGCCCTCGGCTACGGCGAGTCCATCGAATATTCGGGACCAGTCTTCGCCGCGCTCCAAATCGACGATGGGCGCGCCGTGCTGCGCTTCACCCACCTCGGCGGCGGCCTCGTCGCCAAGGATGGTCCGCTGGTCGGATTTACGATCGCGGGAGCTGACAAAGTGTTCCATCCCGCCAGCGCCGAAATCCACGGCGACACAATCGTAGTCGCGTCCCCCGGGGTGCCGCAGCCCGTGGCCGTGCGCTACGGCTGGGCCAACGTGCCCGCCGGCAATCTCTTCAACGCCGCCGGTCTGCCGGCCTCGCCCTTCCGCACTGACGTGGAGTGAACGGTACGACCGGGCACCCCCCGGCAAACCCTAGCCGGCGGAGAGCGCGAGGTCCGTCCGCCTGACCTCCTTGACCGGCCAGCGGGTGACGGTGAGACCCTTGGCCGCGCGGTGGCTGACCGGCACGCGGGCGAGGTCGAAGTCGAACTCGCGGACGCGCGCACGGCTGCGTCCGTCGAGCGAGATGTGCAGACTCTTCGCCAGGGCCTTCTCGTCCGGCGACACCTCCAGGTACGCCACCCTCGAGCCGGGCGTCTTCACCAGCGGATAAAGCTTGTCGCGCGTGACGCCGCCAATGCGGAACTTCTTGGCGAACGCCTTGCCCGTCGCCTTGTCCTGGTAAACCATGGTATAGACGCACGGATCGCCCTCCTTCGGAAAGACCGCGCAGTGGAGGATGCCGGGGCCCATGAACACCTTCTCCCCCACCCGGGCGACTTTCATCGAGCCGTCCGCCATGATGGCGAGCGCATCGTCCAGGATGCTGCACTCGGCCACGAACTCGTGATTGCGCCAGTTGAGGCCGACGAATCCCTCCTCGCGGTTGACATAGAGACGCTGGTTGGCCGAGACGACCTCAGTCGCGCTGATCTGCTCAATCTCCTCGTACTCGGTGCGCCGCTTGAGCCCCCGGCCGTACTTCTCCTGCAGCGTTTCGAACCACTTGATCGCGTAAGGCGTGAGGTTCTTCAGATGGTGCCTGGCCTCCTTGACCTCCTCCTCGATCTTCGCGATCTGCTCGTCGGCCTGGAAACGGTTGTAGGCCGAGATGCGCTTGATTTTGATCTCGGTCAGGCGGACCACGTCCTCGTCGGTCACCGGCCGGCGCAGCCGGCGCAGGAAAGGCTGCAAGCCCTCGCGGATTTCGGCGAGCACGCTGTCCCAAGTGCGCGACTTTTCGATCCGGCGGTAGATGCGTTCCTCGATGAAGATGCGTTCCAGCGAATCCCAGTGCCACTGTTGTTCCAGTTCGGCCAGCTTGATCTCAAGCTCCTGGCGCAGCAGCGCCTTGGTCCGGTCGACGCTCCGCTTGAGGATCTCGCGCACCCCGAGGAAGACCGGCTTGTCCTTCTCGATCACGCAGGCGGCGGGCGAGATGGCGACCTGGCAGTCGGTGAAGACATAGAGCTGCTGGATGACCTGGTCGGGGTCGGAGCCCTGCGGCAATTCGATCAGGATCTCGACGCGGTCGGCGGTATTGTCGTCGATGTGCCGGACCTTGGTCCGGCCCTTGGCGTTGGCGGCGAGAATGGATTCAATGAGCGAGTTGGTCGTCGTGCCGTACGGGATCTCGGTGACGGCGAGCAGGTACTTGCTGCGCTGCTCGATCCGGGCCCGCACCTTCACCTTGCCGCCGCGCTCGCCGTCGCGGTACTCGGAGAAATCCGCGATGCCGCCCGTCGGAAAATCGGGAAAGATGCGGAAGGTTTTCCCCTGGAGGTGATTGATGGCGGCCCGACAGAGGTCGTTGAAATTGTGCGGCAGGATGCGCGTGGCGAGGCCAACGGCGATGCCCTCCGCCCCCTCGGCCAGCACGAGCGGAAACTTGACCGGCAGCGTGACCGGCTCCTTGGCGCGGCCGTCGTAGCTGAGCTGCCACGGGGTGGTCTTGGGGTTGAACACGACCTCGCGGGCGAACGGCGTCAGGCGCGCCTCGATATAGCGGGCGGCCGCGGCGCCATCGCCGGTCAGGACGTTGCCGAAATTGCCCTGCGGTTCGACGAGCAGGCTGCGCTGGGCCATGCCGACGAGCGCGGCCTCGATCGAGGCGTCGCCGTGGGGGTGAAAACGCATGCAGGCGCCCACGATGTTGGCCACCTTGTGAAACCGGCCGTCATCCATTTCCCACAGCGTGTGCAGGATCCGGCGCTGCACGGGCTTCAAGCCGTCATCGATGTGCGGAACGGCGCGATCGAGGATGACGTAGCTGGCGTATTCGAGAAACCAGGTGCGGTAGCTCTGCGCCAGCGGCGCCTCCGGGGCATTCCTGCCTTTCGACCCGCGCCGGCTGGCCGCCGGCGTCCCCGTGCCCGGGTTCCGGGAGGAGACGGACCGGACCGCGGCGCGCTCCCCGGCTCTGGTCTCCCGGTCCGCGGACTTCCGTCCGCTGTCTTCCGTGCTCGGCTTCTTCGCCCCCGCGTCGGCGGGATCGAGGTTCAGTTCGGTCTGCTTGGTGTCGCGCTTGCGTCGGGCCATGGTGGAGAATGCGCTCAGCGGCTGGTTCGGTATCTCAGCGCGCGCAACGTGGCCAGCGCCACCTCGATGCCGGGATCCTGCCCTGCACGCAGATTCGCGAGTTGGTAGGCAATGACCGCATCGGGGGCAACGCCGTTCCCCTCGAGCCGCCGGCCGTCCACGGTGAAATAATCCCGGATGCTGACGCTGAGTTCGCCGCCGTCGGGCAGCCCGACCTGGTAGGCGTTGAGCACCCGGCCGGAGGTGGCCTGGCCGACGATGACGGCCCGCCGGCGATGTTGCATGGCGTCGGCGAAGATCTCCGCGGCGCTGGCCGAACTGGAGGATACGATGATGGCCACGCCGCCCGGGTAGCGCGGCGCGAACAGCGGCCGGCGTCCGTTCGCCGTTTCGGAGGGCTGGCCGCGTTTGGCAAAGGTGCCGAGTTCCTGTCCGCGCGGCAGAAACAGGCCGGCGACATACTCCAGGTACGCCACATCCCCCCCGGTGTTGTAGCGTTGGTCCAGGATCACGGCGGGTGCGTTCCAATGCTTTCGAAGCTGCTCGTACAGCCATGCCGTCGCGGGGTACTTGAACTCGTCGAACCGCAGATAGACGCAGCCGCCCGCCAGCACGCGCACCTCGCGCACGGGCGGGTACGAGACCGGGCGCGCCACCAGTTCCAACGGGCGCGGTTGATCCGTCTCGTCGCGAAACGCACACGCCAGCCGCTGGCCGTTCGCGAGGCTCCGACCATCGAGATAGGCGCCCGCCGCCTCACCGTTGCAGGTCTCCAGGATCCAGCCGCGGCGCACGCCCGCCTCCTCGGCGGGCCCGCCCGGCCACACGTAGGTCACGACTCGTTTCTCCGGCGCGCCGGCGAGCGCCGCGAATTCCAGGCCGATCCAGACCCAGCGCCGATCGCGCAGCTCCGTGACCACGCGGGGCGAGTGGGCGAAGGTGTGCCCGTCGGCCAGCTCGCCCAGCAGCGCGTTGATGGCCCGGTAGAGCTGGTCGTCGTCCGCCGCCGCCTCCGCGGCCGGCCGGTGCCGCTCGCGCGCCGCGGGCCAGTCGACGCCGTGAAACCGGGAGTCATAGTAGATCGCGTTGACCGTGCGCCACACCCAGTCGAACACCTCGAGATTGCGGCGGGGCCGCGGTGTCTCCGCCGCGATCGGCGGCGGCGGGTCATACTTGATCCATGGGATCTCGCCCCGTGGCGGCACGGTATAACAGCCGGCCAGCCACAGCAGGATGGTCGCGACCGCCGCCCGCCGGCCGATCCGGCCTCCCCGGCGCCGGGGCCCGGATGGCCGGACATCTCGCTTGCGGTGGGCCATGACGAGGCGAAGTGGAGAGGCGCGGCGGCATCGAAGGGCGCTCGGGCCCCGCGCGCGCGGTTCAGGCGTCAACCAGGTCCTTTTCCACCTTGAGGCTGCCGAGGATGAACTCCTGCCGCTCGGGCGTGTTCTTGCCCATGAAGAACGACAGCAACTCGTCGCTATCGTGCAGGTGGGCCAGCGTCACGGGCTCGAGGCGCATGCCTTCGCCGATGAACTCCTTGAATTCGCCGGCGGACACCTCGCCCAAACCCTTGAAACGCGTGATTTCGGCGCCCGCGCCCAGCCGCTGCAGCGCGGCCCGTTTCTCCGCCTCCGCGTAGCAGTAGCTGGTCTCCTTCTTGGTGCGCACGCGGAACAGCGGGGTCTCGAGGATGAACAGGTGCCCGCCGGCGATGAGTTCCGGGAAGAACTGGAGGAAGAACGAGATCAACAGCAGCCGGATGTGCAGGCCGTCGACATCCGCGTCGGTGGCGATGACGATGCGCCCATAGCGCAGGCCATCGAGGCCCTCCTCGATGTTGAGCGCCGATTGCAGGAGGTGAAACTCCTCGTTCTCGTAGATCACCTTTTTCGAGAGGCCGTATGTGTTCAGCGGCTTGCCCTTGAGGGCGAAGACGGCCTGCGTCTGCACGTCGCGGCAGGCCGTCAGCGAGCCCGCCGCCGAGTCGCCCTCGACGATGAACAGCGTGCTCTCCTCGGCGCGCTCCGCGCGGTCGCCGAGATGGAGCCGGCAGTCGCGCAGCTTGCGGTTGTGCAACGAGGCCTTCTTGGCGCGCTCGCGGGCGAGACTGCGGATGCCGGCCAGCTCCCGGCGCTCGCGCTCGTTGTCCTCGAGCTTGCGCTTGAGCGCCTCGGCCGTCTCCCGATTGCGGTGCAGGAACGCGTCGAGGTGCTGCTGGATGAAGGTGCCAATGAACTGGCGGACGGGCGGCCCGCCGGGACCCATGTCGGCGGAGCCGAGCTTGGTCTTGGTCTGCGACTCGAAGATCGGCTCGATTACGCGGAGGGAAATCGCGGCGACGATCGACTGCCGCACGTCGGCGGCATCGAAATCCTTCTTGTAGAAGTTGCGGAGCACCTCCACCACCGCCTCGCGGAACGCCTGCAGGTGCGTGCCGCCCATCGTCGTGTGCTGGCCGTTGACGAACGAGGAGTACTCCTCGCCGTAGTGCGCGCCATGGGTGAACGCGACCTCGATGTCTTCCCCCTCGAGGTGGATGATCGGATAGAGAATGTCTCCGCTGAGTCCCTTTTCCAGCAGATCGCGCAGGCCGTGCTCGGACCGAAAGGGTTTGCCGTTGAAGGTGAGCGTGAGCCCGCGGTTGAGAAACGCATACTTCCACAGCAGATCCTCGATGAATTCCGGATGATACCGGAAGTCCTGCCCGAACAGCTCGCCGTCCGGCATGAACTCGATGATCGTGCCAGTGCGTTCGGCGGACTTCGCCACGCGGTGGTCTTTGACCAGCTTGCCCCGGGCAAACTCGACGACCTTCGTCTGCCCGTCGCGCACGGCCTGGGCGCGGTAGACCGCGGCGAGGGCGTTGACCGCCTTCTGGCCGATGCCGTTCAGACCCACCGCCTTCTTGAACGTCTCGGAGTCGTATTTCGCGCCGGTGTTGATGACCGAGACGCATTCGAGCACCTTGCCCAGCGGAATGCCCCGGCCGTAGTCGCGCACGCGCACGGTGCGGTCCGCGAGTTCGACCTCGATCTTCCGCCCGTAGCCCATCGTGAACTCATCGACCGCGTTGTCGATCGTCTCCTTGAGCAGCACATAGATGCCGTCCTCGGCGTGGCCGCCATTGCCCAGGCGCCCGATGTACATGCCCGGGCGCAGGCGGATGTGCTCCGTCGACGAGAGGGTTTTGATGCTGGCTTCGGTGTAGTTGTGGTTGGCCATGGCGTCTCGCGCAGGGAAAAACAGAGGGCCGCCGGCAGGCGGTGACAAGCGCAATCCCGGCCGCCGGGCGGACCGATTCCGATGCTGACGATCCGCAACCGTCGCCACATTCTGCCCGCATGCAACCGACGTTTTCCGGCATCTCCTTCTTCGTCTACCCGGTCCGCGACATGGCCCGGGCGAGAGCCTTCTACAGCGGGATCCTGGGGTTGACGCCCGGCGCGGCGTGGGAGGACAAGTGGGTGGAATACGAGGTGGGCGCCGCCACCCTCGCACTCTCCAGCGTGATGGAAGGCGCGCAGCCCGGCGCGAAGGCGGGTGCGGTCGCGCTGGAGACCGTGCAATTCGACGACATGGTCGCCCACCTCAAGGCGCACGGCGTGAAGTTCGTCTTCGGGCCGGTCGACACCGGCGTCTGCCGGTTCGCGCGCTTCGAGGATCCCGAGGGCAACCATCTGGTGCTCCATCGGAAGCATGGCACCGTGCCCGTGTGAGCACACCGCGGGGAATACGACGCCCCCGCGCGGCTCCTACCTGCGTATTCTGTGCCCGATACTCCCCGGGTTGTCATTCGTTCCACTCCGCCTTCCTTGCTGCCATGAACCGCCGCGCCACCGTTTTTGCCGCCCTCGCCGCCCTCGTGGCGGCGGCCGCCGGCATCGTCCCGGGGGGACGCGCGGACGATGCCACCATGAAATCCTCGAATGCTTCCGCCGGCGCCGCCTGCGCGGTCACCGGGAAAAAATCCGCTTGCGGCCTGCCGTCGCGCGTCGTGATCGATATGAGCAAGGCCCGCGTCAGACACACCGACGCCGAGTGGCGGGCGCAGCTCACGCCCGAGCAATACCGGGTGGCCCGCGAACAGGGCACGGAATTCCCCTTCCGCAACGCCTACTGGGACCACCACGAGGATGGAGTCTACTTCTCGGTCTGCAGCGAAACGCCGCTGTTCGACAGCCGGGACAAGTTCGAGAGCGGCACGGGCTGGCCGAGCTTCACCAAGCCCATCGAGCCCAGATTCATTTCCGAGGCGACCGACACCAGCTTCGGGACGGTGCGCGTCGAGGTGAGCTGCTCGGTCGATGGCGCTCATCTTGGCCACGTGTTTGATGACGGCCCCGCGCCCTCCGGACTGCGCTACTGCATCAACTCCGCCTCGCTGCGCTTCATGCCGCGCAAGCAGTACGACGCGTGGGTGGCGCAGCATACTCCGCCGCGCGGCTGAACGGGGGCGCTGGTGATCATTCCGCCGCCGCCCGCGCCGTCCCGTCTCGGCTCACGCTCGGTGCCGCCCGACCCGGCTGGCCAGTGTGTCGGCCATGACACGCGCACCAGTTGACGCAGACGAAACCTTCGCCGAACGTGCCCGCATGGCCGACGTCACCGTTACCTACTACCTCGAAATCCTATCCTCCTGGTGCCACTGGGCTGAGCCGGCGTGGACCGAACTGCGGGCGCGCTACGGCGACCGGGTGCAGTTTGGATGGAAGATCGCGCTCATGAATCCAGGCGATTACCCCGTGTCCCGCGCCCAGTGCGACTGGTTCTATCGGCGGAGCGGCACGATCGTGCGATCGCGCTACATGCTCAATTCCGGATGGCTGGAACCCGAACGCCAGGGCGTCTACCTGGCGCCCGATCTCGTGGCAGAGGCGGGGCGCGACTTTGGCTTTGAGGACGACCGGCTCCGCCTAGCGCTCACCCATGCCGCCGAGCGCGAGGGCCGCACGCTGGGCGATTTGGATGAGTCCCTCGCCGTCGCCGCTGCCGTCACCGGCCTCGATCCCGCGAAGCTGCGCGCCCGCGCCGAGTCCCCCGAGGTGCTGGCGCGCCTCCAGGCTTCCACCGCCGAGTTTCACGCCCACCAGATCAGCCAGCGCCCGGCCTTCGTCGTGACGGATGCCATCGGGGACAAGGCGGTGTTCTCCGGCCTGATCCGGGCCGAGCCGATCGCGGCCGCCATCGACGCGATGCTTGCCGATACGGCGGCGTATGCCGCTCATGCCGCCCATTTTGGCGCTCCCCCGCCGACCTAGGCGGCCCGAGGCCCGCGCGCAAGGGTGACTCCCGCTTGCGCGCCGGTGGATCATGGGAGTACCTTTGGTGTCTCTCCCGTGGTTCCATGAAAGTGCTCCTCTATTTCCTCGGTGGCATCGCCGCGCTGGTGGCGGCCCTTCTCGTGGTGCTCACGTTCTTCTTCGGTTCCATCGTCAGGGCGGGTGTCAACAAATACGGCCCCGCCATTACCAAGACCAAGGTCGAGCTGGCGGACGCCCGGATCTTCCCGCTCACGGGCCGAGGCAGCATTCGCGGCCTCGTCATCGGCAACCCGCCGGGCTGGCGGTCCGATCGGGCCATCTACCTCGGCGAGGCGAGCCTGTCGATCGCGCCGCTTTCACTCTGGCGTGATCACGTCGTGATCAACGACGTCCTGATCGACCAGCCCGAATTCGTCTACGAGACCAAGATCTTCAGCAGCAACCTGCAGGATCTGCTCAAGAACCTCCGGGGCGCCGCCGGTCCGGCCCCGGAGGCGGCGATCGCGGCTGCCCAATCCCGCCCGCCGAGGCGGTACGAGGTGAAGCGGCTCCGGCTCCAAAACGGCAAGGTGACCATCGCCGTGGGGTCGTCCTCGACCAGCGTGCCCCTGCCGGCGCTCACGCTGACCGACCTCGGCACGAAGGAAGGGGGACTCACCGGCGGACAATTGGCCGAAGCCATCCTGCGGAATGTCCTGGACCAGGTGCTCGCCGCCGCCGCCGCCAGTGGCAGCAAGCCCGCCGGGAGCGCGGCCATCGATGCGACGGTCGATGCGGCGAAGAAGGCGGCGGAGGCGGTGAAAGAGCTCCTGAGCGGGAAGAAATGACGGCACAGAGCGGTCGCCGGACACCCTGAGCTTTCCGGCACCGGCCCGCGCCCTCCGGCACCATGGATTTGAAATGGCGGCTTTCGCAGGCGCGCGGCTATCTCGCCCTTGGCATGACCGCCGAGGCCGCGGCCGAGCTTGACCACGTGCCCGCGGAGGCGGCTCAGCAGATTGAGGTGCTGGCCTTGCGCGCCCTGGTTCTGCAGGAGCAGAAGCAATGGCCGTCGCTGGCGGAGGTCGCCCGCGAACTGGTGCAGCGCCAGCCCGCGGAGAGCGGCTGGTGGATCACCTGGGCCTATGCCACCCGGCGGAGTCTCTCGCTCGCGGCGGCGGAGGCCATTCTCCTCCGCGCGGAACGCACACATCCGCGCGAGGCGGCGATCCAGTTCAATCTCGGCTGCTATGCCTGTGTGCGCGGCGATCTGAGCGAGGCGCGCCGCCGCCTCGACCAGGCAATCGCGCTGGACCAATCCTTCCGGGAGGCCGCGACCACCGATCCCGATCTCGTGCGATTGCGCGAAGCCGAGGGCGATTCCCGGCGGACCGCCGGGAACGCCACGTGACGATCAACCGCCGTTGATCTTCGCCAGCAGGTCCAGCCAGCGCTTCCAGCCTTCGGTCATGGCCTGCCGGTTTGCGGGCGAGGCGTCCGCCTCCTCGCCCGCGCGCATGAAGCCGTGGCCGGCGCCGTCGTAGATCACGGGCTCAAACGTCTTGCCGGCGGCCTTCATGAGCTCGGTGGTCTTGGGAAGGGTGGCGCCTACGCGCGCGTCGTTGCCGCCGTAAAAACCATAGACCGGATTGGCGATGCGGGCGATAGCCTCCGCCTGCTCCGGGCCGGTGCCATAGAACACGAACGCCGCCTGCAGGTGCGGGTTATTTGTGACATAGCGAAACGACTGGCTGCCGCCCCAGCAGAAGCCCGCAACCGAAACCTTGCCGTTGCAGGCGGGCAGCCCCGCCACGTAGCTGGCGGCGGCATTCAGGTCCGCCGTCACCTGGTCGGCCGACAGCGACATGACCGCCTTGGTCACGGCGTCGCGGCCCCCGAACTCGGCGGTGCCGCCGCCGCCCGGCGCCATGCCGGACAGCAGATCCGGCGCAACGGCGATGTAGCCGTGTGCGGCGAGCTGGTCGGCCACGCTGCGCGCCCAGTCGGTCAGGCCGAAAATCTCGTGGATGACCACGACGGCCGGCGCCCGGTCCTTCACCTCGGGATAGGCGATGAAGCAGGCGACCTCCCGGTTGCCATACTTCACCTTCACCCATTCGAGGTGGCGGGGGGATTTCTCGAGACGCGCCTTCGCGGCCGGTTGGCCGAACGCGGCCGCGGCGGAGAGCAGGAAGAGGACGAGGGAGATTTTCATCGCACCGGTGCCAATTGTCCTTACGCAACGCAGACTCCCGCAGGCTTCAAATCGCTTGGCCAATTTGAATCCCGCGCGAAACCCCAGCGTCAGGCCTCGCTACGGTGCCGTGCCACTCCGCAGCTGGCCGGCCAGCCGCACGGCGTCGGCGCGATCGGGAAAGTCGGCCTCCGCTTTCAGGGCCAGCTCCAGCTGTTCGCGCGCGTCCGCTTTTCGTCCCAGCTGAGAGTACAGCACGGCGAGGTGGTAGCGATGAGTCGGATTACCTGGCCCGCCTGCCACGGCTTTTCCCAAGGTTGCGGCGGCCTCGCGCAGATTTCCGCAGCGGTACTGAACCCAACCCAGCGTGTCCAACACGACCGGTTTCTCCGGGGCGAGGCGCGCGGCTCTTTCCGCCAGCTCAAGCGCCGCCTGCGGCTGATTCGCCTTCAACCGGAGCTGCGCGAGGTTGTTCAGCGCCCCCACGTGTTCCGGCGACCGGCGCAGAACCTCCTCGTACTGGCGCGTCGCCTCCGCGGTCTGCCCGTCTTCTTCGAGCAGCGTCGCCAGATAAAACTGATCGTCCGTGCTGGCCGGGACCAATTGGAGCAGTTGCCGGGCCTCGCTGATTGCCGTTTTTCTGTTGCCCCGCCGCAGCTCAGTCAGGCTGATGGCCTTCTGGATCCGGGGATCGGCGGGGGCCAGCTGGCGGGCCTGATGCAAAATCTCGATGGCATGTTCGTAGTCGCGCACCAGCGAAAGATGCATGCCGAGGCGGAATTGCAGGAACGCATTATCCGGATACTTCCGACAACCCTCGCGCAGGACTTCTTCAGCCTCGGGAAGGCGGTTGCCGAACTGAAGGACGGTGGCCAAGCCGTCGTAGGTGCGCACATTGGCTGAGCCGTCCTTCCGGAGGGACTCATACACCTGGATGGCATTCTCGTATTGCTTGTGCGCCGCGTAGACTTCGGCCATTCGGTTCCGGATCCCCGTCCGACCGACCGGATCCTGGGCGGCTTGGGTGTAGAGGGCCATGGCGTCGGCAATGCGGTCCATCGCGACCAGCGTCTCCGCCATTTGAACCTGGGCGGCGGACCATCCGGGTTTGCCCTTCAGCGCCGCGTCCAGTTCCTCGCGGGATTTCGCCAGATCACCCGCCTCGCGATAGGCAATGCCCAGAGCGAGGTGGGCCGCCTCGGGCTTTGCCTCGAGCTTCCGGGCCCGTTCGAAACTGGCCAGCGCCGCCTCCGGTTTGTGCAAGCCCAACCAGGCCGTGCCGACCACCAGGTGGGCGGTCGCATCCGGGCATTCCTCCGTGACCACCGGGGTCAACAAATCAATCGCCTGTTGAAACCGTTGCAGTCGATTGTAAAGACGGCCCAGGTTCACTTTGACGCCGAGGTAGTTCGCCGGCGTCCCCAGCAGGCCTTTCTCATACTGGTCGATCGCCTGCGGGTAGTCTCCCTCCTGTTCGCAGATTATCCCGAGTCGCTGATGCGCGAACCGGTCGCCCGGATTCAACGCGATCGCCTGTTGAAACTGGGCCTTCGCCTGCGCGATTTCGCCGCGGGCCAAATAGACGTCGCCCACTTTTGTGATCGCCGTGCTCTGGTTCGGATTGATCTGGATCGCCCGCTGCAGGTGATTCAATCCGTCGTCGATCTTGCCCTGCAGAACGAGCGCAATGCCCAAGACCTCCTGACCGGGCGCGGAATCCGGATGCTGCTGCAGGAATCCTTCCACCTTGAGGCGGGCGGGTGCCAACTGCCCCTGCTCGATCAGCCGCAGTGCTTCCGCCAAATCCTGATTGGCTTGATATGGTGCCAACACCTCCGGCTGCAATGCTTCCGCTCCCGAAGGGGCCACGTCGCCCGTCTCGATCGGCAGAGCGGACGCCACGGCCGGCCAAGCAAGCAAAACCACCAATGCGGCCATCCACCGGCCCGTCCTGTGTTGAGCCAGCTTCCGTTTGCCGCGGTCGACCGCCGCCGACCTGCACGCCCGCATCGGATTATCGAGAGTGTTCATATCGCCATTTTGTCGTCGCCCGGCCTCCGCGCAATCCAAGTGTTAGCACCGATGGCACGGAGTCCCAACCGGCGCCCGCTCCCGTGCCAAAGACGTCAGGCCTTCTGCCGTAAAATGGCATGAACCGTTGTAGCCGGTCCACCGCTGCACCTGCCGCAGGATATTTCGCCGCGTCTCAATGGCCCCCAAAACCGCCACTACGCAGGCCCTACCATTCAAACGCGTGAGAAAAAAAAGAGCGCAGGACCGAAATCCTGCGCTCGTTTGCGAAGTAGAAGCGTTACGCAACGGTTCGGGCCATCTTTCTCCGAATCAGGGCAAGGCCCGACAAGGCCAGCCCCACGAGGAGGAGCGAGGATCCGCCATCGGGCACGCCAACCACGATATGATCCGCTTCGGTGGCGATGCGCCCGCCGTCCACGGTGCCGTAGATATTGAAATCATAGGTTCCGGCCGTGACTCCGGTGAAGGTCACAGTAAAGCCAAACGTGCCGTCCACTTTGCGATCAAAGGCGCCGGTATAGCTCGCCGGCGAATAGGAGACCGTGACCCCTGCGGGCGCCTCGGACACATCCAATCCCACGGTGGAGTACGTCGCGAACGAAGTCGTGATCGCATTAGTGATGGCAGTGACGATGGTGCTCGCGTTGATTCCGTCATAGAACGCTCCGCCCGTCCCGCTCGCGACGGCCGACGCTTGGTCCAGATCGTTCAGTCCGGTATGACCCGCACCGGTAGGAGCGTAGAAATCATTCGATGTGCCGACATTGATAGCCAAGACGGCGATGCCCTGGGCATTGAGCGCCGCAATGGCCTGCGCCTGCGTGATGCCGGTTGGTCCAGCCGGATCCTGGCTCGGCGCATCGCCGAACCATACGACGAGACGCGTTGATCCCGTGCGCCAAGTCGTCGTGTCGGCCACTTGCTGAAGAGCATAAAACCCGGCTTCGGGGTAGTCACCCCCGCCCGACGCACTCCAAGCGCCGATCGCGGTGGTCGCTGTTGCAGCCGTGGTGGTCAGGTTCGTCCCTTGGTGATAAACATAGGGATCTCCGCTGTTGTAGTCCTTGTAGTCACCGACTCCGAAGGCCACGTTACCGAGCCCGGAAACGCTCGACAGAATTGAACTCGCAGCCGACTGCACCGAGCCGATCACGCTACCCATGCTGCCGGTCGAGTCCGCCAGGAAGAACACGTCGACTGTGGCACTCGTTGGTGAGCCCGCGCTG
>DATIWI010000151.1:0-31089 GCA_035519475.1 Opitutaceae bacterium | reverse complement strand
GAAGCATGCCGACATCGTGGCATCGGGAGATATCTCCAACGGCGTCCGTTTGCCGAAAGCGAGACGAGCAGCGACAATGAATTGCGACTTGCCGGTCTCGCGGCACTACTTGGGTACGGTAGGTTGCGTCTTCAGGTGGCGGTCAGGGAGAACGCGGTGCCGGCAGTGGCAACGCGCTCGCTGATTCCATTGGGGTAGATCTCTCGGCGAAGGGGAGATCGCATCCGGGCCGGGAGGTGATCCTCGGGCGCGCGAGCATAAGGGCACTGGCCACCCAACCGCTGTGAGACGACTGCTCATGAAGTCGCCAACTCTCTTCGCGTCCGTCGGTAGGTATTGGGCTCTACGTCCGAACGGCTCACTCCGAGCACTGCCGTGCACAGGGCGGGGCGAAGAGGACGCGGGCTCCTAGGGCCTGACGTCTTTGCTTCCATTCTAGCTTAAGGGATCATCGGCGCGAAGATCGGCGTCATTGCTCCAATTTCATATTGCTGTGTAATAACTTAAGGGATTCTTGGCACATGATTAAGAAAGGGGCCTGCTAAAAATGTTGAAACTGAGTCTCAGTTCACTTTGCTTTGGACGAACGTATGCCGGTCAAATCCAATAGCGGTTGCCCCCAGCGCCTTTCGCTGAATGAACTCCCCGACGGTGGGGCAGGTAGGGTCACAGACCTCGACGGAAAGGCGGAACTCAGCCAGCGGCTTCGTGAAATGGGTTTTTGTGAGTCTGCCGTGATTCACAAGATCGCCGGCAAGCACATGCTGATCTGCCAACTATGCGGCACCCGCGTGGCCCTGAGCAATCGAGCTGCGCGGAATATCATGGTCGAGCCGATTCGGCGGGACACTTAGCCCCGGGATTCCTCGGATCGCTGCCTGCTTGCTGATGGCTTCCACCGTCAAACTGTCCCAGCTTCCCATCGGAGCCCGCGCGACCGTGCGCGAGTTTCCTCACCAAGGGCCGGCGTTTCTTCGCCTGCGTGAAATGGGATTGCTGCCGGGCACGGCTGTCACGCTCGTGCGGACCGCGCCGCTCGGCGACCCACTCGAAATCCAAGTACGCGGCTATCATCTCACGCTTCGAAAGACTGAAGCTGAGCACGTGCTCGTGGAAATGGCCGGTGGCGGGTGACCTGCGGCCCGGCGTCGATGCGGGCATCTCGGCTTCCGACTGCTGATTTTGGGATGCTCATGTTCTGAGGGTGTGCGCGATGACTGACGCTGTTTCGCATGCGACCAGGCCGGGGCGGGCCCCGATCTACGCGCTCGTGGGCAATCCCAACAGCGGAAAGAGCACGCTGTTCAACGCGCTCACTGGCTTGAGGCAGAAGGTGGGTAACTACCCGGGCGTCACGGTGGAGAAAAAGATCGGCACCACCTACTCGCAGCATGGTCGCCCGATTACCGTCATCGACCTGCCCGGCACTTATTCGCTGGCGGCGCGCTCACCCGACGAGGCGATTGTGCGGGATGTGCTGTTGGGCCGCCGCGATGACATTGCGCAGCCGGATCGCGTCATCTGCATTGTCGATGCCACCAATCTGGAGCGCAACCTTTACCTCGTGCACCAGGTGCTCGACCTTGGTCGGCCCGTGATTCTGGTGCTCAACATGATGGACCTGGCCGGTTCCGCCGGCCTCAACCTGCGGCTCGCCCGCCTCGAACATGCGCTGGGCATCCCGGTGATCCCGTGCGAGGCGGTCAACGGCCGGGGCGTCCTTGAATTGCGCCTGGCGATGAGTCGTGCCGATCTGCCGCTGTCGCGACACAATTGGGATATTCCCGCGCCGATCGCGCCAGCGGTCTCGGAGTTGCAGGCATCGCTGGTCGAGAACGACCGCAAGCAGCCGCTCATCGCCCGCGCCGAGGCGCTCCTGCTCCTCACCGACCAGAATCCAGTGCGGGTCGCCGGCTCGACGCCGCTCAGCGCTCGCACGTCCGCGATTCTCGCCGGTTGGAAGCAACGGTGGGAACGCGAAGGAGTGGACTGGTCGGGCACGCTCGTCAACAGCCGCTACGGCGCGATCACGCGCCTGTGCGGCGAGGTGGTGCAGCGCTCCGACCGCATCAGCCCGGCACTCTCCGACCGCATTGACCGCGTCTTTGTCCATCCGGTGTGGGGCTGGCTGGTCCTGGGAGCCGTCATGACGTTGCTGTTCCTGTCGATTTTCACGCTAGCGGAGTACCCGATGAACTGGATCGACGCGGAGGTGGCCGCGCTTGGCAGCTGGGTGACAAGGGTGATGGCGCCCGGGGATCTGCGCGATCTGATCACCGATGGAGCGATCGCGGGCGTCGGCGGGGTGGTGGTCTTCCTGCCCCAGATCTTGATCCTGTTCTTCTTTCTCGGCCTGCTCGAAAGCACCGGCTACATGGCCCGCGCCGCCTTCATCATGGACCGGTTGATGAGCCGCGTGGGCCTCAACGGCAAGTCGTTCATTCCGCTGCTCAGCTCGTACGCCTGCGCGATTCCCGGCATCATGGCCACGCGCACCATCGAGGATCCCAAGGACCGCTTGGTGACGATCTTGGTGGCGCCGCTCATGAGTTGCTCGGCGCGGCTGCCGGTCTATCTGCTGATGATCGCCGCCCTGTTGCCCGGCGACCGCGTGCCCGTCGGCGCAAAGGTGGGGCTCATGCTGCTGATGTATGCCTTGGGCACGGTGGGCGCGTTCGGCTTTGCCTGGCTGTTCAAGCGTTTCCTGCTCAAAGGCGAGCCGCCGCTGATGATCATGGAACTGCCCCCCTACCGCCTGCCGCGGATGAAAGATGTCCTGCTGCACATGCTCGAACGCGCCGGCCTGTTCTTGCGCCGCGCCGGGACCATCATCCTCGGCATTTCGATCGTCCTCTGGTTCCTCACCGCATATCCCAAACAGCCCGGCAGCACGACGCCAGAGGCGCAAATTGCCCACAGTTTCGCGGGGACCGGCGGGCGCTTGCTCGAACCGCTGATCCAGCCGCTGGGTTTCGACTGGCGCGTCGGCATCGGCCTTGTCACGTCCTTCGCGGCCCGCGAAGTGTTTGTCAGCTCGATGGCCGTCGTTTTCAGCGTGGACCACTTCGCGGGCGGCAAACGGGCGGACGTCACGCCTTTGCGGACCGCCCTGAAAGACGCCGTGTGGCCCGATGGCCGGCCGCTCTTCACGCCGCTCGTCTGCCTCACGCTTATGATCTACTACGTCTTTGCGATGCAATGCATGAGCACGGTGGTGGTCGTCCGGCGCGAAACCAACTCTTGGCGCTGGCCGCTCTTCCAAACCGCCTACATGACGGGGACCGCGTGGCTGGTATGCTTCGTGGTCTATCAAGGGGGCCGTGCGCTGGGATTTTAGCAACGGCGCGGTGCCCCGGGGAATCCCGCCCGCCGATGTGACATCTCCATCATAGTGTGTTTCATGTGTCCCGTGGAGGCGCCGATATGACATCCCAAGCCCAGACCATCGTGGCACTGCTGGTGGTCGCGTTCGCCGCAGCGTGGCTGGTGTGGCGAGCGCTCGTGACGCGCCATCAGCCCGGCTGCGGCGAGGGCTGCGGCGCGATCAGCCCCGATGCCCGGGCGTTGCGGAAAAGGCCCAGGAGGGGTTAGGGCGCGAGAGAATCATATCGAAATGAGTGGGGCAGGGCGAGACCACCGATTCTCCGATGAAAGCCGCCGTCTTGCAGGGAGTCGATCGGCCGCTTGTCATCAGGCAAGTCGCTGATCCCGAGCCCGGCAAGGGTTTCGCGCGCGTGCGACTGCAGGCCGCCGCGGTGAACCATCGCGACCTTTGGATTCAGCAGGGCCGCTATGCCGGACTGAAGTTTCCCCTCATTCCCGGCTCGGACGGTGCCGGGGTGGTCGAGGCGGTCGGCGCGGAAGTCGATCGCGACTGGGTGGGGCGACCGGTGATCATCAATCCGAGCCTTGCCTGGGGATCCGATCCGCGGGCGCAGGGGGCGGAATTCCGCATTCTCGGACTGCCGGATGACGGCACGTTTGCCGAGGCCATTGCGATCCCGGTGGCGAATCTGGCACCGCGGCCGGCGCACCTGGCCACGGAGCACGCCGCGGCATTGCCGCTGGCCGGGCTCACGGCATGGCGCGCCCTGTTCGCCCGCGGGGGACTTTCCGCCGGCGAGACCGTGCTCGTCACGGGGATTGGCGGCGGCGTGGCGCTCTTGGCGCTGCAGTTCGCGCTTGCGGCGGGCGCGACGGTTTATGTCACGTCCGGTTCAGCGGACAAGCTGCTGCAGGCGCGCACTCTGGGGGCGGCGGGCGGCGCCAACTACCGCGACGCCGACTGGGCCACCCAACTCGAACGGCAGGCCGGACGGTTTGATCTGATCGTCGATGGCGCCATGGGCGAGGGATTCACCCGCCTCATCGAGCTCGCACGACCGGGTGGGCGCATCGCGTTCTACGGCGCCACCGCCGGGAATCCGCCGGGGTTTGACGCCCGCCGGGTATTCTACCGCCAATTAAACTTGCTCGGCACCACGATGGGTTCGCCGGCGGATTTTGCCGCCATGATTCGGTTGGTCGAGGCCCGGCACATCGTACCGGTGATCGACACCCTCCTGCCGCTCGAACGGGCCGAACAGGCGCTGCGCCGCATGGAGGGCGCCGCCCAATTCGGGAAGATCGTCCTCACGCTGGCGTAGGGCGGGCTCGCTGGCAGACGGCTCAACCGAGTTCCTCCTCGCCGGCCAGCGGGGTGGCGGGCCGGCCGAGGTCGCGGCGGAGGGTTTCCAGGTTCTCCCGGACGAGTTCCCCCATGGTCTGACAGTGCAGGTGCCGCTCAGAGTGAAAATGTTCGGCGAGTCCCGCGCGCAGTTCGCGCACTTTTTCTTCCGGAGCGATGCGGTCGCGCGCCATCACTTGCAGCAGGTAGCCGAGGCGATGGGCAGCGATCTCGCAGCGCTGCAGCATCAGCGTCTGTTCCTCGCGCTGGTATTGCAGCGAGGTTTCGTAGCGAAGGTGCTTGAGGCAGTAAAGCGCCAGAGCCGTGTTCTCCTTGAAGAACTGCGGCAGGTAGTAGTTCTTGCGCCCGTTGTAGGATTGCTGGTCGAAATCCATGGCGCGAATGCGGATCTGCGCGTCCTCAAAGTCGGGCATGATCACGACGACGAAATTGTAGGAGCGCATGTCGCCGAGCAGCCGGATGAAGCAACGCTCATTGAATTTGACCAGTTCCTTGGCCACCCGGACGGGTTTCAGATCGCCGTGGTTCAGCCAGCGCTCGATGAAGACGTCGCCCGGAATGCCGGGAATGTGCTCCTCGACCAGCGTGGCGCCGCAGGTGAGGAAACTGAGGCGGTTGGGGGAAAGGAGGTGCTCGAGTTCGAGGCCATAGACCCGCGAGGCGTCGGCCTTCTTGATGTGGAAATAGTCGGCGTTCTCGTTGTAGGCATTGACGATGCGGATGCGGAACGGCTGCGAATTGCCGAAGGCGCAGAAGTCAATGCGGTCGATGTAGAGGTGCGCCATGACGGAGAAATCGCCGTCGACTTTGAGCAAGGCGTAGATGCGCTTCAGATCCTCATTGAGCGCCGGCATGTCTTCCGCGCGGTAGGCCACGGTCTCCCAGAGCGTCGGCTGGCCTTCTGCGTCCATCAGCGGCGCCGTTTCCTGAAAACCGCGGAGCCGTTCATACGTGACGGGCAGATCGCGGTCACGCCGGTAGCGTTGCAGGTAAGCGCGGAGCTCATCGATGATGGGATAGCTCGGCTTCTTCTGCGTCGGGAGGACGGTGCCGGCGGCTGCAGGCATGGAGGCAGGTTAGCGAGCGGGCGCCGGCAGGCAAACCCGCTCTGCGCCCAAGACTCAGCTGCCGTCGCGTCCCGGGCGCCGCCAACGGGGTGCCCGCAGCGCTCAGGTCATCTTCAGCACCAATTGGCGCACGCCTTCAATCGGCGGCGCGGTGATGGGCTGCAGTCGGACCGGCCAGACATGAGTGGCCGCCAGGGCGCGGAGCGCGTGCAGGCAGGGCGTACGATTGAGCAGGGCTCCGGAGACGCCGCAGGGAAGCGGCGAATCCACCGTGGCGTCGGGGAAGAGGCGCTGCAGCACGCCATTCACGAGGCCGGCCAGATCGGCCAGTGACTCGGCGACCACCTGTCGCGCCGCGTCACAGCTCTGCTCGGCGAGATCGATCACCCGCGGTGCGAACGCGGCGATCCGGGCATTGGCCTCCGCCTCGATGTAGAAGAAGCGCGAGTTCGCGGTGTAATCGGGGAGGCCGGTGTGGGCCGTGAGGGCGTCGGCGAGAGCGGTGCGTTGCGCCCATCCCTGCAATTCAAGCAGGGCGCGAGCCACCGCCCGGCGGCCCAAGTCATAGCCGCTGCCAAAATCACCGAACCGCCAACCCAATCCGCCCGCGTAGTGCGTCGTCCCATCCGGCGCGCGGGCGGCGATGAACGAGCCGGTGCCGGCATGAACGACCAGACCGGGGGCACCGCCGGTGGCGAGTTCGAGCACGGGAAGAGAGTCCGGTGCCGTTTCGACGCGGCCATAGCCGCTGAGCGCTGCCGCGGTCTCCCGCCAGAACGACCGGCTGCCCGCCATGCAAAGCAGGAGGCGGGCAACCGGAGGCGCCGGCCGGCCGGCGACCAACGATTGCAGCACCTCCCTCAAAATGAGACGAGCCCGCTCGGCGCCCACCAAGCTCGGACTGCAGCCGGGGCCGGTGTGCCGGGCGACGGTGGCACCGCTGGCATCCACCAGGATGCACTCCGTTTTGGATGCGCCGCCATCAACGCCGATTCGGTAGCTCATGGAGGAAACAGACGGGGGGCGTCGAACCAAGAGGAAATCACGGTGATGTCGCGTGAGTCCATTCAATATGGGGACTGATTGACAGTCGCCCGACCTCGGCACTCGGAGAAACGGGCAAGCGGCGGAGCCCCGCGGGGAGCAGCCGACCGCTTCATGGTTCCCAGCGGCCGTAGATCCCGCAGGGGAGGATCTTGCCGTCGGCGGCGATGGGCAGGCCGATCTCACCGCTGCTGACCCGCCCGCCCGCGTCATGCAGCAACGCACCAAGCAAGTTCGTCACCACCAGGGGCGAAAGGCGCGCGGTGTAGGCGTTGATGAGTACGAACAGCGGCTGGTCGCTCAGCACGCGGCGACATTCGCCGAGAAGCCTCCAGAGATGGTCGTCGAGCTTCCATAACTCGCCACTGCCGCCGCGGCCGTAGGTGGGCGGATCCATGATGATCGCGTCGTAGCGCCGCCCGCGGTTGATCTCACGGCGCACGTACTTGAGGCAGTCATCGGCAATGTAGCGGACCGGGGCGGCGGCGAGGCCGGAGAGCGCGGCGTTTTCGCGGCACCACTTGACCATTCCCTCGGCGGCGTCGACATGGCAGACGCGCGCCCCCGCGGCAGCGACGGCGCAGGTGGCCGCCCCGGTATAGCCGAACAAGTTGAGCACGGACACCGGCCGGCCCGCCGCACGGACCTTCTGTGCAGACCATTCCCAATTGACGGCCTGCTCCGGGAAGAGGCCGGTATGTTTGAACCCGGTCGGGCGGATTCGGAAGGTGAGTTTGAGAGGCTCGTAGCGGATATTCCAGTGCTCCGGCAGCGGGCGTCGGAATTCCCAACGGCCTCCGCCCGTCGCACTGCGATGGTAGAAACCATCCCACCCCTCCCACGGGGCACCCGGCGGCTGGCCGCGCCGGGGCCAGAGCACCTGGGGGTCGGGGCGCACCAGCACGTAGGGTCCCCAGCGCTCCTGTTTCAAGCCATCGCCGCAGTCGAGCAACTGGTAGTCAGTCCAGTGGTCGGCCAGAAGCAGGGCGGGGCGTTCGGCGCGCATGGCAATGTCGACGCGGGATCACAGTGGGTTTGCGAGCAGGGCTTGTCGAGACGCGGGTTGGCGGGACGGTGCACGACGCGCGGCGTTGCGCCGGAGCCAACGATCCGAACGCATGTCGGCTGGGTATTGCGCGGCGGACGCGCGAAACAGTCACGGCCCGCGGCCGCTGGCCGCCCGCGCCCTAGGTGCCGTACAGCCGGTCGCCGAAGTCGCCGAGGCCGGGGAGGATGTATTTTCTGGCGTTGAGTTCGCGGTCGAGCGCCGCGGTGAAGATGGGCACGTCGGGATGTCGTTTCTCGCAGAGGGCGACGCCCTCCGGGGCCGCGACGATGCACACCAGCGCGAGGTCGCGCGCGCCGGCGGTCTTGACCACGTCGAGTGCCTGGGCGGCCGATCCTCCCGTCGCGAGCATGGGGTCCACCACGAGCACGCGCCGGTCCTCCAAGGGCGGCAGCTTGCAGTAATAGGAGTGCGCAATGGCGGTGACGTGATCGCGTTCGAGGCCCACATAACCGACACTCACGTCCGGGAAGAGGTCGAGAAACGGTTCCACCATGCCGAGGCCGGCCCGCAGAATAGGCACGATGACGAGGGGCCGGGCCAGGACGCGGCCGGGCATGGTCTCGAGCGGCGTCTCAATCTCTTTTTCCTCGGTCGCAAGGTCACGCGTGGCCTCGAGGGCCAGCAGCAGCGTGATCTGGTGGCTGAGCGTGCGGAAGAGCGCGGGTTTCGTGGTCTTGTCGCGCAGGTGCGTGAGCACGTGGGTGACCAGCGGATGCTGGATGATGATCAGGGCCATGGCGGGGAGGGGTCTCGGGACTGAAATGCCAGATCACCGGTCAATTTCAAAGGCCAATTGCCGGTGGCACCTGCGCCCGCCCTTCGCGGCGGCGAGTTCGGGGCCGCTTCGATTTACCGCTTGCTCAGGGCAATTGGAAATCGGCAGTCTCAGTGCGGGAATCAGCGCGCGCCGCCCGGGTGGCGGAATGGTAGACGCTGGGGACTTAAAATCCCCTGGCCGTAAGGCCATGCCGGTTCGAGTCCGGCCCCGGGCACCATCCACCGACGCGCTGCGAAGCAGAGCCGCGGCGAGGTGCCGCGCCGAAGTCCCGCGGGGCAAAGGCGGGCAGCTTGCTCCACGCCGGTGTTTGGCGGGCCACCCGCCGATCCGCGAGCAACGGCGGTGGCCCAGCGGGGCCCGATGATCCGGCATCCTCGCGTTCGGGCGCGCTGCCGGCGTCCCCAGTGCAAGGGCGGCCGGCCGGTCGAGCAACGAAACGAGCGGGCAAAGTAGCTCTGATCCGGCGGGATCCATGTTCGCCAGGAGGGGCCGAATGGCCAGACAGGGCTCATCGCCCGACGGTGGCTACACCCACTCCAGCCAACCGGCCGCGCGCTGATACGCCTGCGCCACCCCCGGCGGCATCTCGACCAGCGTTCCCGGCTCAACCTGAACGACGCGATCCTTGAAGTACTGGCGTCCCCGCCCGCTCAAATGAAGAATCTTCTGGCTCCAGGCATGACGATGAGACTCGATGGAGGCATGCTCGGGCACGCGGCAAGGCAGGGCGAGGATCAGGATCCGCAGACCCGGGACCCGCACACCGGCGAGGCTGGTGAGAAATGAGCGGCAGGGATGCATCGGCTGTATGGATTTTGTCGACAATGTGCTAATTGGCAGCGAGAAAATCCTCACGCCACCACGGCCTTTCTGGCATAAATCTGACTCATGGCGAAAGCTCTCCATCCTCGCGCGGTTGTCCTGGTGACGGGAGCTAGTCGCGGACTAGGCCGAGGGATGGCGCTGCAATTGGCCGCCGCCGGCAGCTCCGTGGCGATCAACTACCGTGAGGACCGTGCCGCCGCGGAGCGGACCGAGACTCTTTGCCGCCAGGCGGCCGCCTCGCACACCCAGCGATTCGCCTGCTTTCAAGCCGACATCGGCAGCGCAGCGGATCGCACCCGTCTCCTGGCCGCCGTGCGCCGGCGGTTGGGCCGGATTGATGCGCTCATCAACAATGCCGGCGTGGCGCCCCGGGTCCGCGCTGACCTCACCGCGGCCACGGAAGAGTCGTTTGACGAGCTCATTCGCGTCAATCTGAAGGGACCCTATTTTCTGACCCAGGCCGTCGTGCGCTACTGGCTTGAAGAAGGACCCAGGGCGCGGCTGCCGGGAGGATTCAAGGTGATCTTCGTCACGTCCGTCTCGGCTGACACGGCGTCCACCAATCGCGGTGATTATTGTATTTCGAAGGCCGGGTTGGCGATGGCGGCCCAGTTGTGGGCGGCGCGCCTTGCCGACGCCGGCATCCAGGTCTTTGAACTCCGCCCCGGCATCATGGCGACCGACATGACCGCGGGGGTGAAGAGGAACTACGACAAACTCATCGCGCGGGGCCTCGTGCCACAGCATCGCTGGGGAACGGCCAACGACGTCGGCTTGGCGGCCTGCTCGGTCATTGCCGGGCATTTCCCGTTTTCGACGGGAGCGGTGATTCCGATTGACGGAGGCTTGCACCTCCGCCGGCTGTGACGGCAAGCGCGACCCAGGGTGCAGAAGACTCGTAGAGTGTTCCGATGATCCGGATCGACACCTCCCTGACGCCCGCGGCTCTCCGCCGGGACCTTGATCGCCTCTTTGAGGCATCGGCGCGGAAACTCTTCGCGCTTCAGAAAGCCTGGGATCCGCGCCGGGGTGCGCCGGTCGTCACCGTCAACGGCAAGTATGTCTCGCGCGGCTGGACCGAGTGGACGCAGGGTTTTCAGTTTGGCTCCGCGATTCTGCAGTTCGCGGCAACCGGCGACCGGCGGGCCCTGGCGATTGGACGCGCCGCGGCGCATGACCGGATGGCCACACACGTGAGCCACGTCGGTGTTCACGATCACGGATTCAACGTCGTCTCCACCTACGGCAACCTGTACCAGCTCGCCAACGCCGGCCGTTTTGCCGCCACCGCAGGGGAGATTCGTTTCTATGGACTGGCCCTAAAGGTGTCCGGGGCGATTCAAGCCGCGCGGTGGACGGCGCTCCCCGCAGGCCTCGGCTATATCTACTCCTTCAACGGCCCGCATTCGCTGTTTGCCGACACCATCCGGTCACTGCGGTCGCTGGCTTTGTCTCATCGACTCGGCCATGTGCTGCTGGGAGAGCACGACCAGGAGATTTCGCTTCTCGGCCGCCTCCTCCAGCACGCCGAAACCACCGCGCGCTTTAACGTCTACTTCGGCCGGGGTCGGGACCGCTACGACGTCCGCGGCCGCGTCGCCCACGAGTCGATTTTCAATCTGAACGACGGCTCCTACCGATGCCCGAGTTCCCAACAGGGGTACTCCCCCTTCACGACCTGGACGCGCGGCCTCGCCTGGGTGTTGTGCGGCTACGCGGAGCAATTGGAATTTCTCGCCGCGCTGCCCGCGAAGCAATTCCCAGTCGAGCGCAGCAAGACCCGGGTGCTCTCCCGTTTTCTTGACGTGGCGCGTGCCACGGCCGACTACTATATTGAGCAGACCCCCGCGGATGGCGTCCCCTACTGGGACACGGGTGCGCCGGGGTTGGTCGCGCTCGGTTCGTATCTGGACCGTCCGGCGGATCCCTTCAACGACCACGAACCCGTCGACAGCTCCACCGCCGCGATCGCCGCCCAAGGATTGATCCGTTTGGGTCGTTACCTGCAGGCGCACCAACAGGCGCGGGACGGCGCTCGCTACTCTGCGGCGGGCCTGACGGTGGCCCGGACGGTCTTTCGGGAGCCCTACCTTTCGACCTCGTCCCGCCACCAGGGGCTCCTGCTCCACACGGTCTATCATCGCCCCAACGGCTGGGACCACGTGCCTCGCGGTCGGAAGATCCCGTGCGGCGAATCCTGCATGTGGGGAGACTATCACCTGCGGGAACTGGCGCTGCTTTTGCAGCGGATGGCCGAGGGTGGATCCTATTACACCTTCTTCGGCGATTGAGTCACCGGTTACCATGCCCGCACCGTTGCGCGATCTTTCCCGCCTTTGCGTTCACACCATCACCACGCGGCCTTGGCCCGTCGCGGAGGCGGTCCGGCGCTACGCCGCCGCCGGGATCAGGGGCATCACGGTCTGGCGTGAAACGCTCGCGGGGCGCGACGCCGTCGCCCTCGGCCGCGTGGTCCGCGATCACGGTCTGGCGGTGGTGTCGCTGTGTCGGGGCGGGTTCTTCCCGGCCGTGGCGGCCGAACAACGCGCCCGGGCCATCGATGAGAATCGCCGCTGCATTGACGAGGCCGCGGCCTTGGGCGCACCGCTCGTTGTGCTGGTGGGCGGCGCCGTGCCCGGGCAGGCGCTGGTGGAATCGCGCCGGCAGATCGCCGCGGGTGTTGCCGCCGTGCTGCCCCATGCGGCGGCGGCGGGCGTCAGGCTCGCCATCGAGCCCTTGCATCCCATGTACGCGGACGACCGCTCGGCGGTGAATACGGTGCGCCAGGCGCGGGCAATCTGCCAGGAACTGCGTTCCCCGTCGCTGGGGATCGCGGTCGACGTGTATCATACGTGGTGGGACGATCGGTTGGCGGAGGACATCGCGGCCTGCGGCCGCGAAGGCGTGCTTTTTGCCTTCCACATCTGTGACTGGCGCACGCCTACCGAGGATCTGCTGGAGGACCGCGGCCTGATGGGCGAGGGCTGCATTCCGATCCGGCAGATCCGCGGCTGGGTCGAAGCGGCGGGATTCGCCGGGTACCATGAAGTGGAGATCTTCTCGCGTCGTCTCTGGGCCACCGACCAAGCGCAGTTTCTCGAAGCCATCAAAACAGCCTATCTCGCCCACGCCTGAGCGGCGGTCGCCGCTCCGCGATCGGCCTTTCGGCCCCTCCTCCTTCCATGAAAGAACACGCCCTCGGCATTGTGATGAACGGTGTGACCGGACGCATGGGCGCCAACCAACACCTGGCGCGCTCCATCGTCGCGATTCGGAAACAAGGGGGCGTCCGCCTGGCCAATGGTGACGTCATCATGCCCGATCCCATTCTGGTGGGACGCAACCCGGACAAGCTCACCGCGCTCGCCCGGCTCCATGGGGTCACCCGCTTCACGAGCGATCTCGCGGCGGCGCTGCGCGATCCGTTCAACCGGATCTATTTTGACTCGCAGACCACCGAGCGCCGCGCGCAGAGCGTCCGCGAGGCAATTGCGGCGGGCAAGGCGATCTACTGCGAGAAACCCACCGCCACGGACACGCGCACCGCGGTGGCGCTCTACGAAGCGTGCCGGACGGCCGGACTGAAGAACGGCGTCGTTCAGGACAAACTCTGGCTGCCCGGTCTCCGCAAGCTGCAGGGGTTGATCGCGGACGGCTTTTTCGGCCGCATTCTTTCCGTGCGCGGCGAATTCGGATACTGGGTGTTTGATGGCACGCAGCAGCCGGCCCAGCGCCCATCGTGGAACTACCGCAAGGAGGACGGAGGAGGCATGGCCATCGACATGCTCTGCCATTGGCGTTATGTGATCGACAATCTGTTCGGAAACGTGACGGCCGTGTCCTGCCGCTGCGTCACCCATATTCCGGAGCGCCGGGATGAGCACGGCCAGGTCTACCAGTGCACCGCGGATGACGCCGCCTATGCCACGTTTGAGACCGACCGGGGAGTCATCCTGCATTTCAACAGCTCGTGGTGTGTGCGGGTGCGCCGCGACGATCTGCTGACGCTGCAGGTCGACGGCACCGAGGGCTCGGCGGTGGCGGGTTTGCGTGATTGTTGGACGCAGCGCGCCGGGGACACGCCTTGCCCGATCTGGAACCCCGACGTTGAACAACCGATCGACTTCAGCGCCGGTTGGCAGAAGATGCCGGACTCCACGACCTACGACAACGCCTTCAAGGTTCAGTGGGAACTTTTTCTCAAGCATGTCGTCGCTGACGAACCCTTCCCTTGGAATCTCCTGGAGGGCGCCAAGGGGGTGCAGTTGGCCGAGAAAGGCATGGAGTCGTCAAGAAGGCGACGATGGCTTAAAGTCGAGTCTCTGGCCACGGGCGCTTCTTCATCGCGGCGTCGGGCGGCGGCGCATTGATAATTTCCGTGGCACGGCGTGCGAAAGATGACTGTTTGAACTATGTTCACCCCTTTCCAGGAGGTCTCCCATGTCTCGTAGAAAACTGATGGCGGCCTTGGCCGCAGTGGCAGTCTCGTTCGCCGGCGCGGCGACGCACGCGGCAGCGGCCCGCCCGGCGCGCCAGGACCAGCCTCCCCGCAAGGTCTTGGTGGGCACGGTGGTCAGTGGCTACGGGATCTTCACGCTGCCGCTCGAGCGGCGTCTGCAGAAGATGGATGAATTCGTGGAGACGACCGCGGAGCAGGCCAGGAATGACCATCCCGCCAAACGGCTGGATCTGGTCGTGCTGCCGGAATTCTTCCTGGGGCGTCCCGGCGACACGCTGGCGGAGAAAACGGTGACGCTGGAGGAGGTCCAGCCGCGGATCGCGGCCTGCGCGCAGCGACATGACTGCTATCTCGTCGTGCCGTTGCTGCTCCGGGAAACGGAGCAGCCGCTGCGTTACAGCAATGCCGCGGTGCTGATGGACCGCACCGGACATCTGGTTGGGATCTACCGCAAGGTGCATCCCGTCGCTCCCCAAGGGAGCGATGCGGTCGAGGACGGCACCACCCCGGGGCGGGATTTTCCGGTCTTTGACTGCGATTTTGGACGACTGGGCATCCAGATATGCTTCGACATGCTTTACGCCGATGGCTGGCAGGCGTTGGCCAAGCAGGGCGCGGAAATCGTGGCACTGCCTTCCGCCTCGCCGGAAACGGTGCGGCCCTCCATGTACGCGCTGCAACACCAGTACTATATCGTGAGCGCAACACCCCGGGATCACGCCGCGGTTTTTGATCCTTTAGGGATGATCGAGGCCGAGGTCTCGCAGGCGAACGCCGTGCTGGTTCACGAGATCGACCTGTCCTTTGCGATCTTGCACTGGGAGGCCGTACTGGAGGAGGGCGCCGCCCTCACCCGGAAATTCGGAGCCAAGGTGGGTTACTACTACCACCGCTCGCAAGACGCCGGGATTTTCTGGTCCAACGATCCGGCCACCCCTATCGCGAGTATGATCAACAGCCTTGGTTTGATTGACTCGGACGCCAATGTGGAGCGGGTTCGCCTCCTGGAGGACAAGGCGCGCGGTGGTCCGCCGGTCATGCCGTAAGGGCAGCAGGGCCGGTGGCGGCGGTGCGATTGCCGGGTGCGGCGGTGACCGGCCCGACGGCGACTGTTCGTGCCCTACAGCGGCGCGTGGTCTAGGAACTCGTCGGGGCTATAGCGCTTGAACGCTTCGATCGCCTCGTATTCGGCGAGGCCGAGCGCGTTGTAGGCGTCAGCGAGACGCCGGCTTCGATCCTCGGTCCGCTGCCAGAATTCCCGGCGGTCGTCACCGAGGAAGAGGGCTTGGTCTTTCTGCGTTTCGTGCCGGAAGATCGCGCGCCGGCGGCGCAGCACCTCCTGTGGACTGAGCGGCACGGCGAGCTCGATTTCGTCCAGCTCCCACTCGGCCCAAGCTCCGCGGTAGAACCAGAGTTCCATCTCCGCAAACCACGGTTCTTTCGCGCTGAGCGCCAAGGCATCGCGGAGCGCGTGCAGGCAAAGCCGGTGCGTGCCATGCGGATCGTCAAGGTCGCCCGCGGCGAAGACCAGGTGGGGCCGCAGCTCGGCCAGCAATCGGCGCATGATCTCGCGATCCTCATCTCCCAGCTGGCGCCGCCGGGTGGAGACGCCGTAGTAGAACGGCAGATCGAGGAAGTGGAGCCGGCTGGTGGGCACACCGCACACATGCGCGGCCGCGATCGCCTCGTGACGGCGGATCAGCGCCTTCCAGCGGATCAACTCCGGGGAAGCGGGCAGGGCACCACCCGCCTCGTAGTCGGCACAGAGCGCCTGCAGGCGCCGGGCGGTCCCGGCGTCGGCCAGGGCCAGATCGCGGACGAAGAGGAGCGCGCGCCACAACGATTCATCCGAGACCGCGTTGGCCCCGGAGACCTGGTAGGCGACATGGATTTCGTGGCCGTGTTCGACCAGGCGGCAGAGCGTGCCGCCCATCGAGATCACGTCATCGTCGGGGTGGGGCGATAGCACCAGCACGCGCTTCGGAAACACTCCCGCCGACGGCGCGCGGAGCGGGCGCACCGGTGCATCGCCGGGCCGGGTTCGCGCGGGATCACGCCCGCCCGGCCAGCCGGTGATCGTGTGCTGCATCTGGTAGAAGCCGGCCAGGTTGGCTTCGTAGGCGGAGCCGTAGACCTGCAACAGATCCTGCAGGCCGGCTTCGTTGTAATCGTCATCAGTCAGTTTGAGGATGGGTTTCCGGCGCTTCTGCGAGAGCCACAAGATGGCGCGGCGGGTCATGCGTTCATCCCACGCGAGCCCCTGATCCTCGAGCGCACCGACCAGCCACGGCGTCCGGTACCGCGCGAGCGCACTGGCGGCGGCCTGGTCGAGGACGAATTGCACCTGATCGTGTTCCTGCAGGAAGGAGGCGGTCACCTGCGGCGTGATTTCGCCCTCGATGGCGGCCCGCACGATGCCTGCCTTGTGCTGACCCCAAGCCATGAGCACGATGCGCCGGGCCTCGAGGATGGTGCGGACGCCCATCGTGATCGCATAGCGAGGGGTGTGCTCCTCGCCGCCGAAGTCACCGGCGGCGTCGCGCCGCGTGAGCGGATCGAGCGTCACCAGCCGCGTGCGCGAGCGCCGGGCGCTGCCCGGCTCGTTGAAACCAATATGGCCGGTGCGGCCGATGCCCAGAATCTGGAAGTCGATGCCGCCCGCCGCGCGGATCGCCTCCTCGTACGCGCGGCAGTGGGCGTCAACCGCAGCGTTGGGCAGGGAACCGTCCGGCAGGTGAACGTTCGCCGCGGGAATGTCGACGTGATCGAACAGATGCACCCGCATGAAGTGGTGATAGCTTTGGGGGTGATCGGGCGGAAGGCCGCGGTATTCGTCGAGATTGAAGGTGATGACATTGGCGAAGCTCAACCGTTCCTCCCGATGCAGCCGCACGAGTTCGGCGTAGAAGCTGACCGGCGTTGAGCCGGTGGCGAGTCCCAGCACCGTCGGACGGCCCGCCTGCTGCCGAGCGCGAATCACGTCAGCCATCGCTCGGGCAATGGTGCGCGAAGCCTCCAGACTGCTGGCGAAGACCGCCAAGGGGGCGTGCTCGAATCGGTTGGGGACCAGGTTATTCTGCGTGGGCATGACGGGGATTCTGGCCGCAGGACTAGGCCGGAGCTGATGATAGCCTTGCTGCCATCGTTAAAAAATGGCAGAAGCGACGAAGTTTTTAACAAAAATGACAACCGCGCCTCCCGTCCACCGGCCTTCGCTGGAGCGTCTCGTCGCGTTGCTTCCCTCCCCGTTGCATCCCCTGCATGGCCGCCGGGCGACGCCGCTGACCCTGCCGGACAATGTCATCTGTTTTCGCCGCGTCTCGGCGACCGAGCTCAATCGCCCGCAACGGGGCCGCGCCCTGCACCACCGCTTCGTGCTCATCCTGGCGTTGGCGACCGACGTGACCGTCTGCATCGACGACCGGGCCATCCGCCTCCGCGAGGGCGAGGGCCTCCTCGTGTTCCCGTTTCAATTCCATCACTACATGGATCCGGCGCGGCCCGAGCTCGACTGGCTGTTCGTCACTTTCGAACTGACCGACGCGGGCGACCTGCTGCCCCTCCGCTTCCGGCCGTTCATCATCACGCCAGCCTTGCGGCAACTGGCGGCCGATCTCCTCACGGCCTACCTGTCGCCGGGGGAGGCGGACCTGACCGCGCTCCTCCTCGCGCTGCTGCTGATCCGGGCGCGGCAGGCCGAGCCGGCACGCCGGCGGCCGCACCGGCCCTCGGGGGTTCCCGGGTTGGTTGCCCGGGTTAACCAGCTCGTGCTGCGAAAAGAGGAACCTTGGGGCGTGAAGGAGATTGCGCGCGCGCTGGGCATCAGCGTCAGCCACCTCCGCACGCGGTTCCGCGCTTCGTGTGGCGTAAGCCTCGGCCGGCACCTGCGGCGACTTCGGCTCGAACGAGCCTGTGGATTGCTGCGGCTGGGAGACAAGCGCGTGTCGGAGGTCGGTGAAGCTTGCGGATTTGCCTCGATTTACAGTTTCAGCCGGGCGTTCCGGACCGCCTATGGTGTTTCGCCCCTCGCGTATCGCCGAGGCGACCGCGCCGCTCCGGGTCCGCGTGAGCTGTGAGGCGGTGATCAGGAACCGGCCAGCACGGGCAGGCTCGCCGCGGCGATGGCCTGCCCGTGGCGGCGATCTCGTTCGTCGGGCACATGCAACTGGATCCGCGCGGCCAGCGGCGCGAAATCCGTCCGCAGCACGTCGGCGGCCCGCTCCATGATCCGTCGGCCTCCCGGCCCGGACATGACGCGGCCGAGTACCAGCACATGACGGAGGGTGTAGAAATCGGCGTAATGGGCGACCGCATAGCCGAGGCAGATCCCGATGGAATCGTAGATCGCGGACGCCCGGGGGTCGCCGCTGACCATTGCCTGCTGAACCGCCGCGAGACGCTCCGCCGCCGGCATTGAGTCCGGAAAGGTCCAGCCCGCCCGGGCGGCCAGTCGGGCGACGCCTTGCTGGGAAAAATACTGCACCCCACAGCCGCGGTCCCCGGACCACTCATCGCGGGGCGCGTCCGGCCGGAAGTCAATCGGCGCAAACGCCAGCTCGTTGAGCCAGGGCGTGATGTCTCCTGCCGGCGTGACATAGCCGCCAGCCTGGCTGGTGCCCATGGAGATCCCGAGCACGGCGTTGTCCCCCAGGGCCATTGATCCGGCCAGCGCAGTCACCTCGCCGTCGTTCGCCACGACAAACGGGACGCCACCCCAGCGCTCCTGCAACGTGAAAAACATCCGGCGAACGTGCTGTTCGAACAATTCGGTCGGCACGCCGCGGAACAGCGAGGCGACGCGCACTTCATTCCCCACGTAGATACCGGCGGCGCTTCCGCCAATGGCGTCCACCCGCGGCAGGTGCGCGGCGGCGCGCTGCAGGGTATCGTGGATGCCCGCCAGGTGATAGGCCGGATCCGCCTGGAAATAGGGGTTCCAGGCGACCTCCTCCGCAAACACCACCCGCCCGTCGATCACCGCCGCCGACTTCCGGTCGCTTCCGCCCAGATCGAAGCCGATGCGGCAGCCATCGAGATGGCGGCCGATCGCTACGCCCGTCGCCGAGGATTCCCCGGGCAGTCCGTGGAAATCGGCCCGCTCGATTTCGAGGGGGCGGCCATAGACCTTCGCCCCCATGAATTCATGGTCGAAGGCGCGTTCGCCGGCGGGACTGTAAATCCGTGCGAGGTGGACGGCGAGTTCGTCGGCGCCGGCGAGTTGCACGCGACAGCCGCCCTTTTGCCAGAGAAGGAATTTCAGGAGGCGTTCGACGTAACGCAGATTCGCGGCGGCGGACGGGTGGTCCGCCGCGAGCACGCGGCTCTGGTGAAGCGATGCGGTTCCATCGGGATGCGCCAGCGCCAGGGCAAGGCGCCTCGCGCCGGGATCGGCAGCGACGAGGTCGCAGTAGGCGCGATTCCACAACGAAGCCGGGAGGAAATCCGGATCCAGCGGCGGTCGAAGACTGGGTTGCACGCGGAGCACGGGGCGCCCGACTGGTCACCGGGCCGGTGGCGTAAACGAGGGCGGCCGGCTTGCCGGGTCGGTTCCCCAAGCCGGGTTGGGGAGCGCGCCGAGCGAGAACTCCAGCCGGTTCTCTTGGGCGGAGAGTTCCTCCAGCGGCAGCCAGGTGCTGCCGTGGGCCTGGCCGTTCAGCTTGACCGATTGCACATAGATGCCGTCGCCGTCCGCGACGATCTGCAAGGTCCGGCCATCGCCGAACCGGACGGTCGCCCGGGGAAACAGCGGCGTTCCCAGCACCAGCCCGCCGACCCCGGGAATCACCGGATACATGCCGAGCGCATTCCATACGTAGACGCCGGAGGTGGCACCGAGATCATCGTTGCCAGGAAGGCCATCAGGCTTCGTGGAAAACGTCTCACGGCGGATGCGATCGATCACCTCCTGGGTCTTCCAGGGCCGGCCAGCCCAAACGTAGGCGTAGGGCGCGCAGAAATCCGGTTCGTTGGTGACGGTGAAGTTGGGGATTCCCCAACCGCTCAGCTGCTGGAAGAACTGGTCGAGCTTGGGGACGACGGACTGGCTTCCGCCCATCGCCTGGAAGAGACCGGCATAGTCGTGTGGAATCATCCAAGTGTACTGCCAGGTTGAACCCTCCTCGAATCCAAGCTGGTTCTGCTGATCCCAATTCTTGTGGTGCGGGGCGAGGTGGCTGGGATCCCAATCACCAAGGAACTTGCCGTCGGCAGTGCGCGGCCGGATGAAGCCGGTCTCCGGGTCCCACAGGTTTCGCCAGTTCCCGGATGAAAGCAGCAGCCTGGCCGCATTCTCCTGATCGCCCAGCGCGGCCGCATACCGCGAGATCGCGAAATCGGCGCTCGCATACTCGAGCGTGACCGACGCGCCCGTCTCATCATCGCCGGCGACCGGGATATAACCCTTGCTCAAATAGTCGGCCAACCCCGGCCGCTGGGAACGGCCATGCGGGCCCGTCCCCGGCTGGGTTGCGCCTTTCAGCATGAACTGCAGCGCCGGTTTCGTCGCGAAACCGCGCGCGCCGAAGGCGTGGGCAGCCGCGACCAAGATCGCCGGCGAGTCCCCGCCCATCACGTAGCTCACGTCGTTCGCCACCGGCCAGCGCGGCAGCCAGCCGCTTTGCTCGGCGTCGCGGATCAATGACTGCATCATCTGGCTGGTCTGCTCCGGCAGAAGCAGCGCGTGCAGGTGCACGACATTGCGGTAGGTGTCCCAATCCGAAAAGTTGGCGTAGTGCGCCTGCCCCGGTGGCAGCCGCCGCACTTCACCGTCGAAGCCGATATAATCGCCGTTGTGATCGCTAAACAGATTTGGAGCCAGCAGCATGTGGTACAGACCGGTATAGAAAATCGTGCGCTGGTCCGGCGTGCCGCCGTCGATCCGGACACGCTCCAGCGCCTCCGTCCAGGCGCTCTTTGCGAGAGCATGCACGGCGGCAAAATCCCACCCGGGGATCTCGGCTTGCAGGTTGGCGAGCGCGTTGTCGATGCTCACAAACGAGACCCCCGCTTTCAGTACCACCGGCTCCGCCCCGCGCGGGAAAGACACATAAGCACCCACCTTGTGCCCCGCGGCGGACGTACCTCCGGGGTTCACCGCCGTCGTCCAGGTACCGCAGGCCGACCAAGGGGCGGCAAATTTCAGGGCGAAATACACGACGTAATTGCTGTCGCTGCCACAGAATCCACCGCTATGGACGGATCCCACGATGGTGTCCGGACCGCGAAGCTCCACCGCGCTCGTGTCGGCTTTGCGCTTCGCCTCATCGACCGTGGCGCTGTCGCTGACCTTGATCAGAAGCGTTCGCGCCGCCCCTGCCGGAAACACAATACGGCTGATGCCGGCGCGCGCGGTGGCCGTCAGTTCCACGCCGATGCCGTTGTCGAACTTCAGCGCGTAGTAGCCGGGATGCGCCTGTTCCTGGCCATGGGAGAACGCCAGCGCGTAGTCAGGGGCGGAGCCCGGAACCGTCACATCACCCATCCATGGCAGAATCGGCACGTCGGCATAGATCGGGCATCCGGCGCCGCTGATATGCGTGAGGCTGAAGCCGCGGATCTTCTGGTCGCCGTAATGATACCATCCATCGGCCCTCGTGTCTGGCCCCCACTGCAGCATCCCGAAAGGCACGGTGGCTCCGGGAAAGGTATTTCCATCTGCGGCGGTGCCGATGAATGGGTTGACGGCATCGTAGGGCGCCGGCGGCATGCGGTCCTGGCCGATGGCGGCGGTGGTCAGGAGCGAACCGACCAGCAGACCAGCCACGGAGGACCCTCTGCCGGACTTGTGCGAGCGGCGGACCAGGGGTGGGCGGATTGCCCAGCAGGTGGGATGCATGACGAGGAACATTGCTGATGGGCGGGACGGGAGGCAACGGATCATATGTGTGAGGAATTTGCCGGGAGCGCGATCGCGTCCGGCCCATGGCGACTGGCGTCAGCTCGGTCCGAACTGGAGCAAGCCGGAGCGGCGGAGCCGGATGGTTTCCATCAACGCCACCTGCTGCTGGCAATCGCGCAGGCTTGGCGACAGGGCGGCGCCGGAGCGGACGGCATCGAAGAACGCCTCGGTTTCGCCGAAGACGCCGAGCTTTTCCACGACGTCTCGATCGCGGTCCGTGAAGGTGGTGACCAATCGGTCGCCGCGCCAGTGTTCGAGGGAACCGTCGGCAGCGGAGAGGGGAGAGACCGGGAGTCTGAGCGCCAGGGATTGCCCGAGCGCGTGGACGCTGGCGGAGTCCGCATTGACGCCCGCAACGGGCTGAATATTCACGCGCACCCGCGTCCCGGACGCACACTCCGCCTCGATCGTCACATTCACGGCTTCCCGGTCCTTGGCCCGCTGCACCTGCAGCCGGATCTCCGCGGCGCGGAAGGGGCTCCGGGAGAGGAATAGCACCGCGTCCAGCGCGTGGATCGCCGTCGTTGAGAAATCCGGCTCCCAGCGGTCGAACCGGACCATCTCGTAATCGATCTGCCCGACGGCGGCCGGCGGAATATCAGCCTCGAGGATCTCGAGGGCGCGGCGCATGACCGGCATATAGTGCCGGTTGAAAGCGACCTGAACGCGCGACCCGCTCCGATCGGCCGCCGTGATGAGCCGCTCCAACTCTGCCAAGGAGATTCCCGGGGGTTTTTCCAGCAGCACGGGCACTCCTTGCTGCAGCACAAGGCCGCCGACGGCGCAGGTCATCCTCGGTGGAACCGCCGCAACGATCGCATCCGGATTTTCCGCGGCAAGCATGGCCGCCATGTCGGTGTAGTGGCGCGCAAAACCAAATGCCGTGGCGTGTGCCCGGGCCCGATCGCCATCGAGATCGCAGCACGCGGCGAGTTGCACGTCGGGATGCGCCGCCGCGTATCGGCGCTGGGCCGGCCCATGGCAGAACTCGGCGAAGTAGCCGCATCCGATCATGCAGATTGTCAAGCTCATGGTTTTGTCCATCGACGGGAGCCGCGCCGGCGCCAGGGCCGTCGCGTCCCGATCCTGAGCCTGCCGGGGCCGGGAGGCGGCTTCCGCGGTGCCGCGTCATCCGTTTGGTTTTCCGGCATCATAGCGCGCCTTGGCGGGCAGGGTGTGGATTTTCGCGGGGCCGAGCGGGTCGACCCAGGGCCATGGATTGTCGGCGAAGAACGCCGGCTTGCCCGCGAGATAGAGCGAATCCGGCAGCGCGCCGGCGAAGTCCGGCGTGTGGTGCCAGTGAACCGACTTGGTCACGAAGTCATAGTTGCCGTCGCGAATCATCGTGGCGCCGACTTGCGGATCCTGTGTCGTCCAATCTTGATTCCAATAGCCGATCCGCCACACGGTGACGGGCGTGTCGGGCCACGGCGGCGCGCCCTCGTAGACCCAGCCGTTGGGTGGTGTGGGTTCCATTCCGGCATAGCCGAGGACGTTGCCGACGAAATTGTACCAGTAGTGCCCCTTCATGGCGGCGGCGATGCGTCGACTCCGCGTGTCGCTCAGGAATCGCGGCGTGTTGCGGCGGATGCCCGAGGCGTGGTTTCGAAAGAAGGTGATGTAGATGGCGTTTCCTTCCGTGAAATCCCCATCCATGTTGAAGCAGTAGTTGCCCTCGAAGAGCTCGAAGTGGGGCGTGGGGTAATGCGACGCCTGCAGACCGGTCTCAATCCAGTCCGGCTCCGAGTTCATGGCCCCGTCGTCCATGTAATTGTAGGCAATGACGTTTCCGCCCCCGCTCGCCCGGCAGTTGATGACCTTGTTGAATCGAATCGAGATGTTGTTCTCGATGAGGTTGTCCGAGGAGCCAAAGGTCACGTCGAAGCCATACCCCGCCCCGCCGTTGTTGTAATAATACGAGTCGTGAAGGTAGCTGTCGCGCACCGTGCACCGATAACTCTGGCGGAGCGAGACGCACGAGCCAAACGACTCGTCGCTCTCGACGTGCCGGACCCAGGAGCACGCCGCGTGATCGAGCTGGATGTTGCCATTGCGCCCGCCGGACACCCGCAGCTCCTCCAGGCCGGCAAACCACACGGGCGGCACGTCAAAGCGGCTCAACTGCGCCGATTGCGCGGTGCGAAACTCGATGTGCAGGGGCGTCTTGAAGGTGATCGAGTTCCCGTGGATGGCGGCGATCTCGAGAATCTGGGTGATGGGGCGGTCGTCGCGGGAGTACCAATTGCGCCACTTGCCCGGCGGGTGCTTCTGCAGATTCCATTGTGACCGCACGCCATCCGTGAGTTCGTCGATATAGACGAGCTGGCCCACGGCAAATCCCGCGGGGTTCGCCACCTGCACCGAAAGGGAGCCTTTCAAACCGGTAGCCGCCAGATCCGTGGTGCCGCCGGGATGGGAGAACTCCTTGGTTTCATTCGCCATCCCACCGTTCCGGGTGACATTCGTGGTTGCTTCGCCCGGGTGGGGCCAAAGGGAAACGCCGATTACGATCAGCGGATGCTTGTTTCCCGTGGCGACGAGACGCGTGGCGTCCGGCCCCGCCCCCCGCAGCACCACGCGGCTCGGCAGGTAGAGTTCGCCCGAGATGGCGAAGGTGCCGGCCGACAGGGCCACCACCCGGCCCACACCGTCCCCCGCCGCCGCCGAGGCCGCGGCGTGGAGTTCCGCCTGAAGGGCCGCCCGCGCGTCGGACGCGCCGTCGCCAAAGGCCGACGCGAGGATCGTCGCATGGACGGTCGTGTAATGCGGGATGCCGCCCGGGACGCCGGGATTCCACGTCGTGACGCGATCGGGCGGAAGTGCGTAAACAGCGCGAGGTACCGCGCGGTCATCGGCCGAGCCGACAGCAGTCGCGGCGGGGTCTGCAGGCCCGGCCGGGTGGCTGTCGCCCGCGCGCAGGACGGGCAATCCCGGAGGTAGCATGAGGATGGCGGCGGCCAACTGTGCGCCCCGGAAAAAGAACGGGGGTTGCATCATGGACCTGAGTAGGTGGCCGATGTCGCGGGGTGGGGCAATCTCGCAATCCATGCTGGTTTATATCCCAAACGTTCCCGCGCGGTGAGGATTCTGCCGACACGCTCCAGCACATTTTCGACCTGATCCGCCCGTTTCACCGCAGGGCGATCCATCCGGCCTTGCGCGGAGCCCTCGCGCGGGCGTAGCAAGGGGAGGAGCTTTCCAACCCAAGGTTGCCATGCCCACCAGGTTCGCGGATCTACGCCAGCGCTGCCGCGAGGCGCTGCTCGACGATGTCCTGCCGTTCTGGGAGAAACATTCGCTGGATCGGGAGTGCGGCGGCTACTTCACGTGCCTCGAGCGCGATGGATCCGTTTTTGACACGGACAAGTTCCTGTGGCTGCAGGCACGCCAGGTGTGGATGTTCTCCATGCTGTACAATCGACTGGAGAAGCGGGCGGCCTGGCTGGAGGTGGCGCGGCACGGGGCGGAATTTCTCCGACGCCATGGCCGCGATGCGGAGGGCAACTGGTATTTCAGCCTCGCACGCGACGGGCATCCGCTCGTGCAGCCGTACAACATCTTTTCCGACTGTTTCGCCGCCATGGCGTTCAGCCAATATGCGTTGGCGGCGAACGACGACGAGGCCCGGCAGATGGCGGATCGCACGTACCGCAACATTCTCCGCCGGAAGGACAATCCGAAGGGGAAGTATTCCAAGGCGGTGGCGGGCGCGCGCCCGATGATCTCGCTGGCGCTGCCGATGATCCTGGCCAATCTCACACTGGAACTGGAGTGGCTGCTGGATGCCGGCACCTTCGAGCAGGCGGTCGGGACGTGCGTGGAGGAGGTCTTTTCCCGGTTCCTCGATGAACGGCGGCAAGTGCTGCGCGAGCACGTGGCGCCGGATGGAGGCGAGCTGGATTGCTTCGAAGGGCGCGTGATCAATCCCGGACACGGCATCGAGGCCATGTGGTTCCTGATGGACATTGCCGAACGGCGGAACGACCGCCCGCTCATGCAAAAGGCGGTCGAAGTCGTCCTCCGCACCCTGGAACTGGGCTGGGATCCGGAGCGGGAAGGCATCTATTACTTTCTGGACGCCCACGGGCATCCTCCGCAGCAGCTGGAATGGGATCAGAAGTTGTGGTGGGTGCACGTGGAGACGTTGATCGCGCTGCTCAAGGGTTACCGCCTCACCGCCCGGAAAGCCTGCTGGGATTGGTATGAACGGGTGCACGCCTACACGTGGACTCATTTTCCGGATCCCCCATGCGGTGAATGGTTTGGATACCTCAACCGCAACGGCGAGGTCCTGCTGTCCCTTAAGGGCGGAAAATGGAAGGGATGCTTCCATGTCCCGCGAGCGCTCTATCTGTGCATGCGCGAGTTTGAGAAACTCGAGACGCAGCCGGGCGCGGGCCGCCGCGCATGACGTGTCGCCCGGCCGACCCCACGCCTCCCGTTTCTGGCTGATGGCTGAAGAGAATTCGTCATGAACCGCATTGCCGTATTGCCGATGGATGATCGGCCCGTCACCTATGACTACCCGCGCATCCTCGCGCGCGCTGCCGGGATGGAGGCGCAGCTGCCGCCACGCGAGTGGCTGGGAAATCCCTGGCGCGCGAGCCGGCATGCCGATCTGGTCGATTGGCTGCGGCAGACGGCGCCGCAGGCGGATGCCGTGGTGGTGGCGATTGATACACTGGCCTACGGGGGTCTCATTCCCTCGCGGACTTCGTCGGAATCGATCGGCGCCGTGCTCGCGCGGCTGGAAGTCCTGCGACAGCTCAAAGCCGCCCGCCCGGAGCAGCCCATCCTGGCCTCGAGCGTCGTATTGCGCATCTGCCGCGCGAACTCAGGCGAGGAGGAAAAGCCCTATTGGGCGACCTACGGCAGCCGGATGTTCCGGCTCTCCTATTTGGAGCACAAATGCGACCTGGGTGATGCCCGCCCGGACGAAGTCGTCGAGCGGGACGCGTTGCGGGCCGAGATTCCCGACGAGATCTACCGCGATTATCGTCAGGGACGGAGCCGAAATCACGCCATCAATCGCGCCATGATCGATTGGCTGGCTGCGGGCGTGTTCGATTACCTGCTTCTGCCGCAGGACGACACCGCGGACTATGGCTGGAATATTTCAGAGGCGCGCGCGCTGCAGGCGCTCATCCGGGCGCGGCGGCTCACCGACCGCGCCATCACCTATCCGGGCGCAGACGAGGTCGGCTGTCTCCTCCTCGCGCGGTACGTCTGCCAGCAGGCCGGATTTGCGCCCAAGATTTGGCCGCGTTATTCCGCGGTGACCGCTCCCTCGGTCATCACCGCCTATGAAGATCGGCCGATCCACGAACTGCTGAAGGCGCACCTGGCCCCGCTGGGCGGCACGGTCGCCGATTCGCCCGCCGCCGCCGATCTCACCCTGTTTGTGAACGCCCCGGTCAAACAGCAAGGCAACGGAGACAGCCAGTGGCTGCTCTGGGAGGGCCTCGACGCTGTTCGCGCGCGTCTGCCGCTTGAGTTCCACAGTTGGTTCGACCAGTTCACCGCGACCGAGGGTTTCCGCCTCACCCGCCGCGAAATGGAATCGCCTCATCGCAGCCCCGAGGAATTCGTCCGCGCCTTGCTGCAGGCGCTGGCCTCGGGTCGGCCGGTGGCGGTGGCCGACGTTGCTTTCGTGAACGCCGGCGACCTCATCCTGGGTGACCTGCTCCGGCAGCATCCTCCGGTGACCGCCCTCGCGGCCTATGGGGGCTGGAATACTGCCGGCAATACGTTGGGCACCGTTCTTGCGCAGGGCGTCATTCGGGCACTCGCGTTGCGCGCCGGGACGACGCGCGATCAGCGGGCCGCGCATCTGGAGTTCCTCTTTCGCCGGTTTCTCGACGATGATCTGTATCAAGCGCGCGAACGGACGCGCTGCCTAGTGGAGGAATTACCCGCCGTGGGCATCACTCCGACGATGGAGCGCCTGCCGGCTGATCGGGCCGCCGTCGTCGAGCAGCGCGTGGCGGCGAGCCTCGCCCGCGCCGCCGACGGACTGCGCGGGCAATTCATGGCGTCCGGGCTCGTCCGAGAGGTACGCCTCAGCCATGTCCACCTGCCCTGGCAACGGCTCTTTGAGGTGGGATTTGACGTGGAGGTTGATCCAACCTGATGTCGATCGCGGCCTGCTCGCGACAGCGGGCAGAAGCCGGCGATCCAATTCAAAGCATCAGGGGGGAACCCGAACCAGTGAGCGCCTTTCAACCATGAGACCGCTGTTCTTCTTGGCCACTGTTCTGTTCATCTTCGGTCCGTCTCCGCGGGTTGCTGCGCAACCCCTGTATCAAATGCCGGCGGGCGGTGAAACGCGCTGGGCGAGCCCCGAGAACCCGGCGGGTGAAAAAGGCGGTGCCGCCACGACGAACTTGGGCCGGAAAGGACGGGCGAGCCTTCCCCTGAAGGCGGGCCAGAGTTGCGTGCTCGCCGAGGCGAAGGGCACCAGCGGCACGATCCGCCGGATCTGGATGACCATCAATGAACGCACTCCGGAAACGCTGCGCGGCCTGCGCATCGACTTTTACTGGGATGGCGGCACACGGCCGGCGGCGAGTGCACCGCTGGGCGACTTCTTCGGCGTGGGACTCGGCCGGATGGCGAAGTTTGAGTCGGCGCTGTTCGCAGACCCCGAGGGGCGGAGTTTCAATTGCTTTGTTCCGATGCCGTTCCGTACCGGCATGAAGATCGTCCTCACCAACGAGAGCGGCGTCGATATCGCCATGGTGTTCTATGATGTCGACTACACCCTGGGCGACCGGCACGGCGACGAAGTGCTGTACTTCCATGCGTGGTTCAATCGGGAGAACCTGACGGAGTACCTGCGCGACTACACGATCCTGCCCAAGGTGTCCGGCCGCGGGCGGTTTCTTGGCGTCAATGTCGGCGTGGTCATCAATCAAAAGGAATTCTTTGACTCCTGGTGGGGTGAAGGGGAGGTGAAGATCTACCTCGATGGCGATTCGGAGCGCCCGACGCTCTGTGGGACGGGGACCGAGGATTATCTCGGCTCGGCCTGGGGCCTTGGGGCGTTTTCTCAAGCCTACACGGGATGCACGCTTGCCGAAGGCACGCGATTCTGCTTCTACCGCTGGCACGTGCCGGATCCGGTCTATTTTCACTCCGACCTCCGGGTGACCTTGCAGCAAATCGGGTTGTGGGATCCGAGAACGGTGCCGCTTTTCCGGGCAGCCGGACGCCGGAACTTCTACATGAAACGCGAGAACGCGATTGGCTGGGACGCCCCCAACATCGCGAAGTATGGCTTGATGGAACGGCGCGACGATGTGTCGAGCTGCGCCTATTTCTATCTCGACCGGCCGGACGACGACCTGCCTCCTTTGATCGATCGGGACGCCCGCATCCGCGGCCTCGAATCGGGCCGGTAGGCCAGAGGAAGCTTGCCCGAATGTCGGGGCACGCGCGCCGCGTAACTTATCATCCCGCCGGCTCCCGGCCGCCGGTGGAAGGGCGCAGACGCCGGCCGGGAACGCGAACCCACCGCATGCCGGCGGCCTCCGCGGCCTTGATCCCCGGTTCGGCGTCCTCGATGACGAGGCATTGCGCCGGGGCCACCTCCATCAACCGAGCGGCAAGCAGAAACATGTCGGGGGCGGGTTTCCCACGCGCCACGTCGTCGGAGGTCACGACGACGGGGAACAGCGACGCCAGACCCGCCAGCACCAGGGATCGCTGGACGACCCGGCGCGGTCCGCCGGACGCGATCGCGACGGGATGCGTGGCCGCGACGCGCCGCGCAAAGGCGACGGTGGGTTTGAGCAGCCGGGCCTGCGCCTGCCACCCGGCGAAGAGCTTCTCTTTCTCGCGGCGGATACGGGCGAAATCCAATTGCCGTCCATAGCGCTCGGCGAGCACTTCAATGACGCGCCGGGCGGGCACGCCACCGAGAGAGTAGAACAAATCTTCATCCAGCCGGGGCCGACACCCCGCTCGGCGCAGGGCCTCGTTCCAGGCGCGATAGTGCAGCGGCATGGTGTCGATCAAGGTGCCATCGAGATCGAAGATGAATCCGGCGAATTCGCCCGGCGGAATGGCGAGCGGCATGGCAACGTCGCAGCAAATGGGTTTCCCGCGCGCCCGCAACCGGGATCGAAAACGGAGCGCGGACATTGCGGGCGGCAGGCGGCGCCCGGTTGGCGCTCAGACGGAGAGGTCGGGCAGGCGGCCGCTGCGGATCAAATGGGTCAGGCGCTGGTGCCACGCGAGGTCACGCCACATGCCGCGGAATTGGGGTCCGCAGAAATTGCTGGTGGCGATCGCCGCCCAGCAGCCCGTCAGGGAAGCCCATTCGGCGCCGAGCGCCGTGAGTTCTTTGACCCAGCCCCAATCCAACAGGGGCCAGTCCTTGTAGTCGACGATGGCCCACGCTTCCGTGGTGATCAGGGGCAGCTTCAGGCGCCGGCCGCCCCGGGCGAGCAATTCAATCCGCGCACGGAGGGATTCCTGCCAGTGCGCGGGAGATGCACGATAGAGCGTTTCGGCGCGCGCCACGACGTTCTCGTAGCCGGCGCCCGAGAATCGCTCGTAGTGGTAACCAACTCGATCATAGAAGTCGGTGGCATTGGCCATCCAAACGTGGGCCTCGATGAGATCGAAACCCGGCGGTTCGGTGTCGAGATATTGTTCCGGTGTTGTTGTCGTGGAGAAGGTGACCGGCAGGTCAGGAAAGGCGTCGCGAAAGCGGCTGATGGCGCGACGCATCCACGCCAGCGAAGCGGGCGTACTCCAATCATCCCTGCGGTCCGTTGGCTCCGGTCGGAAGAAAGGGGCCCACACCTCCAGGGGCCACTCGTTGCATAGATCGATGAAGAGCAGGTGCGCGCGCAGGGCCGGATCGATGGCCTGCACCGTGGCGATCCATTGGTCCGCATGCTCCTCCGGGCTCCGGATGCGCAGGCGCATCTGCGCCCGATCCTCGCGGTACCAGCTCGAAAGCCCGACCGCGATGTCACGCGCGGCGCAGGCGGCCAGGAATTCGTCGAGGTGCGGCTGCACCCGCACCCGGTTGAGCGCGGGGCTGCCCCAGTCTTGCACCGACCAGCACGGCAGCAGCTCCCATTCGCGGGTGGGGTCGGCCGCGACGAGATGGGGATACGCGTCGATCCGAACGGCATCGTAGCCCCGCTCCGCCAGTTCATCGAGCGCTCCGGCTGGATCCTCGTACCCCGCGCCTGGCCAGCGGCGTTCGAGCCAGGAAAAATCCCACATGGCGATGGCGCGCGGGTGCGCCA
>DATIWI010000150.1:0-2643 GCA_035519475.1 Opitutaceae bacterium | reverse complement strand
GCATCACCTACCAGAAGGGCCTTTCGTTTGCCGAAAACGGCGACTTCTCCGCCGCCGGCGCGGCCCAGTTCCAACTCGTGCGCACGCTGCCCCAGGATTTCGCCAAGGTCGAAGTGGGGGCGCATGACTACGGCCGCTTGGTGGCCGGCGAAAACCTCGCCGGCGGGAACCAGGCGACCACGACGTTGGGAGTGGAAGCCTCCTACAACAACGGACCGTGGGAGAATCCGGAGCACTCCCGGCGATTCAACGGGCTGATCCGCCACAGCTGGACCAACGGAGACGACGAATATTCCCTCACCGCCCTCGGGTATCACGGGGACTGGAACTCCACCGACCAGGTGCCCCTCCGCGCGATCGACGAAGGGTTGATCGGGCGGTTTGGCTCGATGGACCCGTCCGACGGCGGCTCCAGTGATCGCGACAGTCTCTCGTTTGACTGGACGCACCACGGGCCGGCAGCCACGACCCGGTTGAATCTCTACGCGATTTACTACCGGTTGAGCCTCTTCTCCGACTTCACGTATTTCCTCAACGACCCCCTTCACGGGGACCAGTTCAACCAGCGGGAGAGCCGCGGTGTGTTCGGCGGCTCGCTGGAGCGGGCTTGGGACGGCCGCTCCGCAGGCGGCAATTCCCAGAGCACCGTGGGCGTCCAATTCCGCGACGACGCGATCCACGTCGGCTTGTTCGATACGGAACAGCGCGAGTATCTCTCCACGGTTCGCGACGACCATGTCAACGAGGCCAGCGTCGCGGTCTACGCCAAAAACACCCTCCGGCTCAGCGAATGGTTTCGCGTCGAGAGCGGCCTCCGCGCCGACGCCTACCGGTTTCAGGTCGACAGCGACCTGGCCGCCAACTCCGGGACCCGCACCGCCGGCATTGTCAGTCCCAAGCTCAATCTCGTCTTCAGTCCGTGGAAGAAGACCGAGGTCTACCTAAACGGCGGCCTTGGTTTTCACAGCAACGACGCCCGGGGCGTCCTCACCACCGTCGATCCGGCCGCCGGCCTGCCCACCGCTCGGGCAAAACCCTTGGTGCGCGCCACCAGCGCCGAGCTGGGCCTGCGCACGGCCGTCGTGCCCGGCTTGGTCAGCACGGTCTCGCTCTGGGCCCTGGACTTGGATTCGGAGCTGGTTTTTTCCGGGGACTCGGGGGGAACCGAGGCCTCCGGCCCCACCCGCCGCTATGGGGTTGAGCTGGCCAATTTCTACCGGGTGGCAAGCTGGCTGGCGCTCGACGCCGACCTGGCCTTCACCCACGCCCGCTATCGCGACCTCGAGGGCGACGCACCCCACCGCGGCTCCTGTCTGCCCAACTCCATCAAGACGGTCACCTCGGCCGGCGCCGTCGTGAACTTCGCCTCTGGGTTTGTCGGCAGCCTCCGTTTGCGCTATTTCGGCCCCCAGCCCCTGATCGAAGACGGTTCCGTCACCGGGCCTTCGTCAATCACCTTCAATGGTCGGATCGGCTGGCATCGGCGTGTCTGGGAGATCGATCTCGACGTGCTCAACATCCTCAACCGCGCCAACGACGATATCGCCTACTACGATGCCTCGCGCCTGCCGGGCGAACCGGCGGACGGGGTCGACGATGTGCACCTGCACCCGGCCGAACCACGGGAAGCTCGGCTGAGCTTCACCTATCGTTTCTAGCCGCCATTCGAGGCACGATCGATGACCTCTGCCGCTCGGTTCTGTTTTGACCAACTCGCCAGCGACGACCGGTGGCGGACCTTCACGGCGAACGAACGCCGTGTCCTTGATGCCTTTATCCGTCGGTGGCAGATCAAGCCCGGCGACTGTGTGCTCGAGCCCGGCTGCGGGACCGGGCGCCTGACCGGGGTCCTGGCGGCCTTGGTGGGCCCGACGGGGCGGGTGGTCGCCTTCGACATTTCACCGGCATTCCTGAGCCTGGCCAGGCAGCGCCAACTGCCGCCCCAGGTAACGCTGCGCCGGGGCGACGCCGAGATACTGCGGCTTACGCCGGCATCGTTTGACCACGTGATCTGTTTCAATGTCTTCCCGCACCTCGTTCCCCACGCAACGACAGCGCGCCGGCTCGCTGTCGCCCTTCGACCGGGTGGTGTCTTCTGGATTGCGCACACCTGCAGCCGGGCGTTCGTCAACGGCGTGCATCGCCACGGTCCGCCCTCGCTTCACAAGCACCTTCTGCCGTTCCCCAGGGATCTGGCGCGCCTTCTCCGCAGAGCTGGGCTCGACGAGGTGGAGGTGGAAGATGGGGCCGACCGTTTTCTCGCGCGAGCCGTCCGCCCCGCACCCATTGCCGCACCACTCAAAACTACTCACCATGTCTGAATCTGCCGTCGGCGTCCGCCCGGTCCCGCGTTTTCTCACCGCCTCCCTCGCCCGCGAGCTGGGGATTTTGCTCGGCCTGTCGGTGATGTTCCCGTTCATGGTGCACCTGATCCCGGTGCCCGGCGATGCGCAGTTGGGGCCGCGGCTGCTGCCCATGTTCTTCGCCCCATTGCTCGCCGCACTGTGGGGCCGCGTGCGGTCGGCCGTGACCCTCGCACTCTGCGCGCCGTGGCTCAATTGGGCGCTGACCGCGCATCCCTCGCCTTCCGGCGCGATCGTCATGGTTGTACAGTTGTTGGTCTTTGTGGGTGCCTTTCGCCTC
>DATIWI010000149.1:0-4106 GCA_035519475.1 Opitutaceae bacterium | reverse complement strand
GTGTTGCAGGAATACCAGAAGCCGCGGCGCGTGAAGCATCCGGTTTATCACCCGGCCGGACCGCCCGGCGAAGCCCGGCCTGCGGTGGCGAAGGAGGTTCCATCCTCCGTCGGCGTCGCGAAGGAGGACCTGTCCTCCGTGGGCTCGGCGAAAGAGGAAGGACGCCTGCGCCTCTGCCCGTACTACTTCACCATTGACGGGACGGCCCGGCTGGCGGGCGTCCTCGCGACCTTCTGTCCGCCGGACAAGAAGATCATCCACGGCATGCAGGACGCGGTCCTGCTGCCGTGCCGGGTCGGCGACTGACGGATACTGGCGGCGGAGGCGGGTTGCGGCCGCCGCCGGCGTGCGGACGGCGGCGCACCGCGCGCCGGATTTTTCGCAGAAAAAATTCGACTATGCGGGCGGAGTCGCTAACAGATATCCTTATGTTGCCTCGCATTTACCCTTATAGCCAACCACTTGTCCTTGGCGCCGCCGTTCTCGGCCTGCTCGGAGCCTCCGTTTGCCGGGCGGGACCGATCATCGACGAGGCCAAAGCGCTGGGAAAAACCGCGGCCGACTTTCCCGCGGCCAGCTACGATTACTTCCACGACATGGATATGGTGGCCGACGGCCATGGCGGCCTCCGTCCGCTGGACCTGACGGAGGACGAGATCAAGGGCCGCAACACGTGGATGATGTGGTGCGGCGGCAACGAGGTCTTCTGGGATTGGCTTTCGCGCAACAGCTACGGGTTCATGGATCTGCTGAAACTCTGCGATTTTTCGCCGCAGGACAAATGGGGCGGAAAGCGCTTTGGGCCGGCCGGGCTCGTGATCGAGCCCGGCACCAAGGCGCCGGACAGGCCGGATGAGTACGGTCTGTTCATCCGCGTCGCGGAAGATCCGGCCGCGCACCAGGCGAGCCCCGCAATCTACGGCTATCCGTCGGGAATCGTCGGCTTGCGCCTTTTTCCCAACCCCAATTTCGACGCGAAGGCGCGCCAACACTGGGATGCCGCGAAATACCGGAGCGACCCGCAGTATTTCACCGATCCCCAATTGGTGCGCCCGTATCGCGTCGGCATGGCCTGCTCCCTCTGCCACGCCGCGCCGCACCCGCTGAATCCGCCGGCGGACGTCGAGGCGGCGAAGTGGGCGAACCTTTCGTCCAGCATCGGCGCGCAGTACTTCCGCACCCGGTCGGTCTTCGGCAATCTGCTGAGCGAGGACAATTTCGTCTACCACCTGCTGGACAGCCAGCCGCCGGGCACGATCGACACCTCGCTGGTCGCCTCGGACAACATCAACAATCCGAATACGATGAACGCGATCTGGGAGGTTGGCGCGCGCCTCGATCGCTCGGGCCTGATGGTGCATCGCGATCCCGCCTATGCGGCGGCGTACCAGAACCGGTACGGGCACAATCTCTTTGAGCAGCTCTCGGGCGCGTCCGGCGTCATGCCGGTGCTGCTGGCGGGCGCGCCCGACGCGCTGGCCAATCCCCGCCCGGTGCCGCACGTGCTGCTGGAGGGCGCGGACTCGGTGGGCGCCTGGGGCGCGCTCGCGCGCGTGTACCTCAATATCGGCACGTTCTCGGAGCGCTGGATCACGCTGCACAATCCGATGGTCGGCTTTCGCAAGCAGCAGCCCTTCAAGATCACCGACCTCGAGGCGAACTCGGTCTACTGGCAGGTCAACAAGCAGCGCGTGGAGTACCTGGCGAAATTCTTCCTCAAGGCATCGGCGCCGATGCGCCTGAAGGACGCGCCGGGCGGAAAGGCCTACGTGAAAGGCGAGGGCGTCCCGTGGGAGCCGGAGCTGGCGCCGGGTCGGAAGGTCTTTGCCGAACACTGCATCATCTGCCACTCGAGCAAGCAGCCCAACGGCCTGAACGGCCAGCCCAAGGGCCCGGAGGCGGTCCCCGGCGATCAGCTGCTCGGCCTGCTCCAAGACCCGGACTACCACCGCTGGGCGCTGGCCGAGGTCGAGAAACAGGATTTCTGGGAGAACAACTTCCTTTCGAGCGAGACGCGCGTGCCGGTGACGGTGATCAAGACGGAGGCGAGCCGCTCGCTCGGCAGCAACAGCGTCGCCGGCCACATCTGGGAGGACTTCTCGTCCGACACCTACAAGCAGTTGCCCCCGGTGGGACAGATCACCTATTGGAATCCCTTCAATCAGCAGGACGAGCAATGGACCGCGCCGGCGGGCGGCCGCGGTTACTACCGGCCGGCCAGCCTCGTTGGCCTCTGGGCCACCGCGCCGTACCTGCACAACAACAGCCTCGGCCTGTTCAACAACGATCCCTCGATCCAGGGCCGCATGGAGGCCTTTGCCGACGGCATCCGGCGTCTCCTGGTGCAGGGCAAGACCGATGAGGAGGCGGCGGCCAACCGGTGGAACCTGGGGCCGTCGCGCGACCTCGATCACCCCATCAACGGAGCCACGCCCGAGCGCTACCGGCGCGACCATGGCCTGATCTGGCGCACGCCGGTGGCGACGCGCCTGCACATCCCGGCGCGCAGCGTGCAGGGATTGCTGGCGGGCGTCACCCTCGGGCCGCTCCACTCCCTGATCGAGCACCCCTGGATCCTGCCCGCCGTGCTGCTCCTGCTCGCGCTGTGGATTCTGCTCAAGAGCGACGGCAGTGCGGCGAAACGGAAGATCGGCTACGCGCTCATCGCGCTCGGGGTCATTTGCGGGTTCGGGGCGAACTTCATTGCCGGGCGGCTCGGTGACCTGAATGTCGGGCCGATCCCGGCGGGGACGCCCGTGAGTTTGCTGGCCAACGTGAACCCGGAGGACGCCAAGATGCCGGCGAACATCGCGGCCGTGGTCAAACGCCTCGCCGAACTCAAGACGTCGTCGACCGATATCGAGCGCCAGCAGGCGCTTTACGACGTCGCCAACCAGCTGCTCGCGATCACCAACTCGCCGGACCTCGTGATGGATCGCGGCCACTATTTTGCGAAGGATCTCACGGACCAGGAGCGCGACGATCTGATCGAACTCCTCAAGACGTTCTGACGCCGCCGCGCGCGGCAGGCGGCTTCAGGCGCACCGGGTGCGCGGCCCTTGCCCGCCGCTCGCCCGGATCTCCCGCGCCATGACCGCCGCCCCGCTTCATCCCCGGCAACAGACGGCCGACCACGACTTCATCATCGTGGGCTCGGGCGCCGGCGGGGGGCCGCTCGCGGCCAATCTGGCGCGCAGCGGCTTCCGCGTGCTCGTGCTCGAGGCGGGCGGCTGGGACGAGCCCGAGGTCGCACAGGTGCCCGCCTTCCATCCCCACGCGAGCGAGGACCCGGCCCTCAGCTGGGAGTTCTTCGTGAAGCACTACGCGAAGCCGGCGCAGCCGGATTCGAAATGGGACGCGGCGCACCAGGGCATCTTCTACCCGCGCACGGCCACCGTCGGCGGGTGCACGATGCACAACGCGATGATCACGCTGTGCGGGCCCGGCGCCGACTGGGATGCCATCGCCCGCCTGACCGGCGATCGCTCGTGGTGCAGCGCCCGCATGCGCCGGTATTTCGAAAAACTCGAGCGCTGCGGCTACGCGGAACCGCCCGGCGCGGAACGGCGGTCGGTGTTGGGATGGCTCGCCCGGCTGTTCGGCCTCCCAGTGGCGCGCAATCCCGGAAGGCACGGCTATGCCGGCTGGCTGACGACGACGGTGGTGGACCCCACGATCGGGTGCCGGGACCCGGAGCTGATCGCGCAGATGCTTGCGGCGATCGCGGCGGCCCAGGCGGCGGACCTGATCGACCTCCCCAAAATCCTCGCCTCGGGGCTGGCCAACCGCCTCGTGGCCCAGTTCGATCCGAACGACTGGCGCACGATGGCGCACGGCGCGGAGGGCCTGCGGCTGATTCCGATCGCCGTGCGCGACGGACGGCGCAACGGCCCGCGCGACTACCTGCGTGCGGTCCAGCAGCAGCACCCGGATCGGCTGACCATCCAGACCGAAACCCTGGTCACGCAAATCCGGTTCGACCGTGAGCCCGGGACGCCGGGGATTCCCGCGGCCATCGGCGTGCGTTACCAGAAGGGCGCGCGCCTTTACCGGGCGCACCCCCAGCCGGGCCCCGCGGCGGGCGAGGTGGGGGAGGTGTTCTGTCG
>DATIWI010000148.1:0-6260 GCA_035519475.1 Opitutaceae bacterium | reverse complement strand
GCTCCTGACGGTGAAGGTGCGCTACAAGGCTCCGGGCGGCGACGCGAGCAAGTTGCTGGAGTTTCCGCTCACCGACCGGGGCGCGGCGTTTGCCGCGGCGAGCGCCGATTTCAAATTCGCGGCGGCGGTGGCCGGTTTCGGCATGGTGCTGCGCGACTCTCCGCACAAAGGCGCCGCCACACTGGAAACGGTCGAGCGCTGGGCGGATGAAGGCACGGGCGCGGACGCGGGCGGCTACCGCGCAGAGTTCATCTCGCTGGTGAAGCAAGCGGAGACGATCCTGCCGGCGCAAGGATAGCTGAGCGGCAGAGGACAGAAGGGCATTCTGTTCTCCAAGAGACTGAGCCGTATTGGGGCGAACCTGGCGCCCGGATTTTGCAGATTGAAAACCGGTGGCCGGCGCAATGGGCTGTCGGGAACGGCCAGGACCGTGACTTCATGCGCGAGGAACCCATCGGTAGAACACGGCGGGTGCACCCGTACCAGTGGCTGTGGGAGCCGCTGGAGGGAGATCCCACGTTCGTGCTGCGGCCGATGTTCGGCGGCAAGAGCGTCTACCTCGGGGGCAAGCTGATGCTCTACTTCACCGCCGGGGAGGAGCCGTGGCGGGGCGTGCTGGTGTGCACCTTCCGCGAACACCAGGCGTCGCTGCGGGCGGAGTTCCCGGAATTATCGCCGCACCCGATCCTGCCCAAGTGGCTGTACCTGCCGGAAAGCGCCGACCATTTCGAAAGTGCGGCCGAGCGCCTCGTCGCGCTCGCGAGACGCCGCGACCCGCGTTTGGGCGTCAGCCCCCAGGCGAGGAAACGCGGGCGGAAGCCAGCGGGCGATCGATAACCGATTCCGCGCCGCACGAACGCCGCGCCGCGACGCCCGGTCAGAGGAGGCGACGGGTAGGCCGCGCGCTGGATCGTGGGGCAGGCGCACCGCACCGGCGGGCGAATGCCTCTGAGGCGATGCCAGCCCGGAGGCGCTGGCCACGCGGCTGCCGGTGAGCTTCGCTCTCTGGCGTTACACCAACATGTCAACTAACAGTTGACATGTTGGTCGGGGCATCAGCGCCGTTTAATCGGCAAAGGCGGTTGGAGGAAATGGTGCCGCTGACGCCACGGGCGGCGCCTCCCACGGTGCGCGACGACCGCGGGCGCGCCGGGGTTGATCGTTGTCACGTCCGAGCGCAGGTGGATGACAGGTCCCGATTTCCGCCCGTGCCGGTCGACGCCTCAGCGCCGCCGGCGGCGCTGACGCGTCGCCAGCATCAGCAGCAGGCCGGTTCCCATCAGCGCAAACGTGGATGGCTCGGGCACGGGGGTGAAATTGAGCAGGAGGTCGTCGCCCGACTGCGCGAGGAAGAACGATCCGATTCCGAGCGAATTGCCAAAACCGGTGGCATCGAGCGTGAACGCATTCGGGTCAAACCCGGCGATGCCGGTGGCCGAGGCGATCACCCAGCTGTAGGTCAGCGTGTTGTCGAAGTCGGTCAGCACGTACGGCGCCGCCGCGCCGCCGCCCACGGATCCGCCGACGCCAAGGCGGTAGGCCGGGTCGACGCTGGCAATCTGAATGACAAACGGTTCCCCGGGAGTCGACGTGATGGTCAGCGACCCAGTGACGAGCAACCGGTCCCAAGCGGAGCCGGGGCTGCCGATCGCGTTGGTGATCTCCCACCGGTACGTGCCGCCCGGGGCCAGCGTCAGCCCGGTACCGAACCCGAGCGTGCCGACGGGGTCGGAATCAAACATATTCCCGGGCCAGAGGATGCGCGAAGTGCCCACGGTGACGCCGCCCGGCGGCGCAAAGGTGCCGTAGCCGCCCAGGATGCCGCTCGTGAAGGTCAGCGGGTTGGTGAGGGTGACGCCGGTATAGACGCCGAGCCCGCCTTGGGTGGGAACGCTCGCATTGAGGACGACCGGGCCGGTGCCGAGCGCGCCGTTGCTCAAGGCGAAGATCGCGCCGCCCGTGATGGTGGTGCCGCCCGAGTACGTGTTCGTGCTCGGCCCGGGCAGACTGCCCAGATATTCGATGCCGCTGCCCGCCTTCACCAAGCTGCCGCTCCCGGTGATCGAACCGCTGAAGTAGGGAGCATCGCTTCCGCTGGTGGCGGTCAGATCGATCGTGAGCACGCTGCCGCTGCCGAGATTGACGACAGCAGTCCCGCCCGGGGAATTGTCGGTGCGCAACTCGCCGACGGTCGCCGCGACCGACGGGCCGAGATTCACGGTGGTGCCGTCAAAGAGGTCGAGCTGTCCGCCGATGCTGAAGGTGTTGCCGAGATCGAGCGTCCCCTGGCGCACGCGCACGTCGCTGCGAGTGGTGACTTCACTGACAAGGTTGGGCAGATTGACGGGGCCGGTGAGCGAGACCGTGCCCGCGCCATCCTTGTACAGCGTGCCGTGGCCGGTGATGCCGCCGGCCAGGGTGAAGCTGTTCAGGGCGTCGAGGTAGAACCCGTCGCTGTCGCCGTTGGTCTGATTGATGATCGGATTGGCGATGGAGAGGCCGGCGGTCGTGGTGGCGAGGGTGGCATTGTCGACCGTGAGCGTCCCCGTGCCGAGAGCGCCCGCGTTGCCGAGTTCGAGCCGGCCGCTCTGCAGCGTGGTGCCGCCGCTGTAGGAATTGGCTCCCGTCAGCCGCACGGTGCTCGGCGTGCCGCCGACATCGCCATTCGCGAACGCGTCTCCCGTGAAACTGGAAAGCAGGCCCACCGTGACTCCTCTGGCGCCCGTCAAATCGCTCGCCACCGTCAGGTCGCCACCCTTGACGGCGGCAAACTGCCACGGGGCCGCGGCGCCGCCCGCGGGCGTGACGGCACCCGACAGGATCAGCGCACTGCTCGTGCCGAGGAAGGGCGGGGTGGCGCCGAACGTCGAGAGATCGATCGCCGTCGAGACGGTGCGCGTCGCGCCGGGCGAATCGAAGCCGAGGATCAACGTGCCGAGGTTGGAGATCCGGGAATTCAGCGCGGCGAGGTCCTGACCGTAGTCAAAGCCGAGGTAGCCGCGGTTATTGATCGTGATCTGGCCGTTCGCGGGGAGGGCGCCGCTGGTGGCGAAACGCAACACCGAGGTGCTGATGGTCGTGCCGCCGGAATAGGTGTTGGCGCCGGCCAGGACGAGCGACAGCGGCGCGTCCGCCGCTGAGTCAAGCGAGAGGCTGCGCGCACCCGCGCCCTCGCCCAAGCCGGTCTCGACGCGCAGGCTGCCGCCGCCGCCGCCGAAATTGTAGCTCGCGGCTTGGGGAGTGATGGTGTTCTGCAGCGTGGCGGTCGAACTCGAACCCAGGCGGGCCCCGGTGTTGAAACCGGTGAGATTGATGGCGTCGGTGATGACGGCGCCGCCCTCGAAGCCGAGCGCCCCGCTGGAGGCGGATTTGGCGAAGCGATCGATGAATCCGGCCTGCACGCCGGTGGCCAGGCTGGTTCCGATGTAGCCCGGGTCCGTCACGGTCAGCAATCCAGAGGCGGGCAGGGTCGCACCCGCGCCGAAGATCAGGCGCCCGCCAGTCGCCGTCACCCCCCCGGTGGTATTGACCGGGCCCTGCAGCTCCAGTCTGCCGCTACCGGCGAGGGTGAGCGTCTGGCTGCCTCCGGACTCGCCCAAGGCGCCGGCAAAGATGACGGGCGAGGCACCAGAGATGGAGAGCGTCGGTGAGGCTGAAAGGGTGATGGGCCCGGAGAACTTGAGCGCGCCCTTGTCCGTGTTGAGCTGGAAACCGGAGTTGATCTGGACGGCGTTGGCGAAGGCGCGATCGCCACCGGCGCTCTCGAGGTAGGAACCACTGCCGCTGTCGCTCACCCTGAGCGTGGCGCTGCCGAGCGCGTTGTCGCTGCCCAACCGCAGGTAACCCTGGCTGAGGGTGAGCGTGCCGGTCAGAGTGTTGCGGCCATCGAGAAGGAGGCGGCCCGCCCCGGTCTTCGTGAGATTGCCGCCGGTGAGGACGCCATCGACCTGCACTTCGCCGCTCTGGCTGCCCGTCGTGAAATTGCCGTTGACATACCAGGTTTGCGGGGCGCCCAGATTGACGGTCAGGGAGGCATCGAAGCGGGCGGTGTTGCCATTGGCCGCAAGGCCGCCCGCGCCGATGGTGAGGGTCGCACTCCCGCCGGTGGTGAATTCGTGGTATTGGCTGTCGAGCGTGAGGGAATTCACCGACGGCGAGGCGGTGAGATTCAGAAGGTACCGCCGCATCGAGCTGACGAGCACGTCGGCATTGGCGGCCGGCGCGGCGCCAGCCTGCCAGTTCGCGGCCGTCGTCCAGTTGTCATTGGCCCCGGCGCCAGTCCAGGTGACGACTTGCCCGAAGCCGACGGCAGCGCCGGTGGCGGAAAACGCGGCCACCAGCAGTGCGGCATGCCGGCGCGAGGACATACCGCAGCCAATAATCCAGGCGGGCGGTGCTCGCAAGTGATTATTCCCTCGGCGGCGCCTCATTCGCGGACTGAGGGAGAACCCCCGCGTGCAGGAGATTCAAGATCCGGAACCCCGGTGTCGGCAGCCGCCCTGGCCACAAGTATGGCGTCGAGCCGCGACCTCTGCGATCAACCCCGCTCGCGGTGCTGCGGCAGGAGACCTGACGCGCGGCGCAACGCGGTGGGATCAAGTGGCAGGGATCAAACAACAAATCTCAGGAGGTCGTCGGAAGAATCGGATCTTGTTACTTGTCGCTTGGTCCTTGTTACTTGGCGCGCGTCATGCCGCGCGCCATCACCTTTCACTTCACGCTCCGAGATGCGGCGGGTCGGCTCCTCGAAACGTCGCTGGGCGGGCCGCCCATCCGGTACGTCGACGGCGACGGCACGATTGTCGACGGTCTGGCCGCGGCGCTGCCCGGCTGGCCCGCCGGCGCGCGGAGGAAAGTGACGGTGCCCGCGGCGCAGGGTTATGGGGAGCGCGACGAAAGCCTCGTGCGGCGGGTGCCCCGCTCGGCGGTGCCGGTCGATACGATCAAGGTGGGCGACCAGTTCCAGGCGGGAACCGACCGCCATGCTCCCATTGTGACGATCGCGGCGATCGCGGGCGATGAGGTCGTGCTCGACGCCAACCACCCCCTCGCGGGCGTGGAGCTCCATTTCGAGGTGGAGATCGTTGCCGTGGAGGCGAACGCCTGACGGATCGCAATCGGGGAGAGCCGCGGCGGTGGCAGGCTACGTCCAGTCGCCGAGGGTTTCGATGTAGGCGGCGGAGCCGTCGCGCTGCCAGACGTCGAGCTGCGCCTGATCCTTGAGCTGCTGGCCGCGCGCCCGCGGCACGACGGTGAACACGTTGGTGCACTCGGCCAGCGCGGTCATGTCGCCCCAGAGTTTCTCGAACTGGGCGACCGGGTACACGTCCTCCTGGCCGTGGCCCCAGCGCTTCTTCACGTCCTTGAGCGTCACATAGGTCGGCATGCGCCCGGCCAGCGTGCGGACGGCCGTGGCCGTCTTGTCCGGATCCGCCAGGTCGCCTCGGCCGAGGCCGAAGAGGGCGAGCAGGCGGTCGATGTCCACCCAGCAGGTGTTCGTGTTGTAATGGCTGAGCGCGAATTCGTCCTCCTCGCGCGGCAGGGCCAGGCCCTCCACCAACCGCACGCGGCCGTCGATCCGCGCCAGGCCGCCGCCGTGGTCCTCGACCCGCTTGGCCATCACCTCCCAGCCGAGTGTGGCGCCCGCCGCGCGGAACCAGCCGAGGACGGCGGGGTCGACGGTGGCGCCGAGCGTGTCGATGTTGTGCACGAGCAGCGTACGCAGGCCGGGCCGCGCCGCGAGCAGACGCGCGAGCACGCCGTTCTTGAGCAGATTGGGAATCTCGAACCAGTGCCCGACGGGGTGCAGACACTGGCCGGGCAGGTTGTCGGTGTAGTCGCTGGCTTCGCCGGCGTGGCGCGCCCACGCGGTCAGGGCGGCGCGTACGCTCTCGCGCATCTTTTCCTGCTGCTCGTCGAGCTTCTGCTGCGCGGTCTCCTCCCAGGCGAAGTGCAGGTCGCGCACGGCCGGCACGAGCCGCAGGCCGATCGAGCGGCCGGGCGACAGCCACACGGTGCGGTCGAGCGCGGCCCCAACCGTTTCGCGCAAAAAGCGTTCAATGGGCGCATGCGTGAGATAGCTGGTGGTAAACACGTGCGGGATCTCCGCGCCGCCGGCCCGCGCCGTGCGCCGGGTTTTCGCCAGGTGCACCTCGATGAAATTGCGGTGCGCGCCGCCGAGCTTGGCGAACGGATGCAGTCCCTTGACCACGCCCGCGCCCTGCGTCCAGCGGCTGCCCACGCCGGCCGCATAGGTCACG
>DATIWI010000147.1:0-4306 GCA_035519475.1 Opitutaceae bacterium | reverse complement strand
GCGGAGCCGGGAAGACCTGACCACGGTGCGGGACCTCATTGTGGCCGGAAAGGTGACGCCCGTCGTCGACCGCACCTATCGCCTGAGCGCAGTGCCCGAAGCGATCCGGTACCTGGAAGCCGGCCACGCGCGGGGGAAGGTTGTCATCACAGAGGAATCCAACCATCCGGGTTGAGAACGCGCTGCGTCCGATGCGCCGACCAGCGCACCTTTTCGAGAGACGTCGCACGACGCGGATTTGGTATTGCTATGGCGGAAAGATTCCGGCAACTCTCAACGCTCCAAAAACGGGGTGTAGCTTAGCCTGGTAGAGCGCTACGTTCGGGACGTAGAGGTCGTCAGTTCGAATCTGACCACCCCGACCATCTGCCGGCCTCGCGCGCGGGGCTGCGGCTGACCGCCAGCCTGCGGCGCGCTGGAAGCGTGGCCGGGACGGACGTTGCGGCGGCACTGTGGACTTTTCTCCCAGTGTCCTCATTTTCCGGAAGAACAGGACATGATCTCGGCGCACAGACCTGCACTTCAGTATTCGTTACTCGCAGCAATGATTGGATTCGCTGCGAAGGTGACAGCCGACTCGCCGTCGGCGCCGGCCGCCGGCGCCGCCCCGAAGCGGGAGGCGGTGTTTCCCTGGCAAATGAGTCCGGAAGAGCGGCAGCGGCTGCAGAAACTCACGGAAGCCGACCACGCCGACATGATGGCGCAACTGGACATCAAGGCCCTGCGGCCCGGCCGCAACGGGAGCACCGCCCCCGGGACGGTGAATCCGGCAAACTACGATGAGGCGAAGGCCAACCCGTACCCGGACTATCCCGATGCCCTTACCCTGAAAAGCGGCGCCAGCGTCACGACCCCCGAAACGTGGTGGCGCGAACGGCGGCCGGAGATTTTGGACGATTTCGAGCGCGAGGTCTTCGGCCGCGTGCCGAAGGATGTGCCGCCCGTGCGGTGGCAGGTCGCGCGCACCCTCGAGACCAAGCTCGGGGGCGTCCCCGTTCGCGCCCGGCAGGTGATCGGCCACGTCGACAACGCCGCCTGCCCGGAGCTGGCCGTGGACATCAAGATGGCGGTCGTCACGCCGGCCGACGCGCCCGGTCCGGTGCCCGCATTGATCATGTTTGGCTTCGGCACCATGCCCGATGAGCCGGCGCCCAGCTTCGGACCGCCGCCGCCGGTCCCGCCTTCCACCGAGCAGCTGGTGGCGGCCGGATGGGGCTACGTGTCACTCAGCGCCGCGAGCATTCAACCCGACGACGGCGCGGGCCTGACGGAGGGGATCATTGGACTCACCAATCTCGGCCGGCGCCGGACGCCCGGCGAATGGGGCGCCCTGCGGGCCTGGGCTTGGGGAGCCGGCCAGGCGCTCGATTACCTGCGCGGGGACGCATCGGTGGATGCGAAGCGCATCGGGATTGAAGGGGTCTCGCGGTACGGCAAGGCAGCGCTCATCACGATGGCGGTCGACCAGCGCTTTGCCGTGGCGCTGATCGGCTCGTCGGGCGAGGGCGGCGTCAAACCGCATCGGCGGAATTTCGGCGAAGCGCTGGAGAATCTGACGTCATCGGGAGAATACCACTGGATGGCCGGCAATTTCCTCAAATACGGCGCGGCCGAGGCCGCGGGGGGCCGCAAGGACGCCAACGATCTGCCGGTGGATTCGAATGAGCTCATTGCCCTGTGTGCCCCCCGGCCGGTATTCGTCAGCTACGGGATTCCCGAAAAAGGCGATGCGAACTGGCTGGATCACCAGGGAAGCTACATGGCCACCGTGGCGGCCGGAGCCGTGTACCGGCTGCTGGGCGCGCGCGATCTCGGTGATCGATCGGATTACCGGGCGGCGAAGTTGCCGCCGGTCAACACCGGTCTGCTCGACGGCGAACTGGCGTGGCGCCAGCACGACGGCGGCCACGAGGATCGCTCCAACATGAGCTATTTCATCGCGTGGGCGGACCGAATGCTCCATCGAACCCAGCGGTGAGGCGGCCGGCGGTGGGCAGAGGGCAGAGGACAGACGACAGAAGCCGGAAGCCAGAAGCCGGAGGACGGCTTGCCGCGCCGACCTGTCCGCCATAGCCCTTCGACGGCGTTCATCCTTCGACAGGCTCGGGATGGCGCAATAGTGGTCGAAGATGACCCTGAGCGAAGTCGAACGGGTCAGGGCCCCGAGCCTTTCGAGGGGCTTCAGCGACGGCGGAAGCGCTTGGGCGAAGGCGGGAGGTCAAAGGGCAGAAGCGCCCCGACGCCAAGGCAACAGGGCCGGACCCTGGGGTCGCAGGATTTCGTTCAATCTTCGCGCCGGGTGCGGCTCTGTGAGCTCCGGATCGTCGTCGCGACCCCTCTGGCCAACGGGCCGCGCCACAATCGGCATTGGCGGATTCAGAATTGGTGACTGCAAGAGCGGATTAGGCAATGTCATGGCTAAATGCCTGGCATTGCGACGAGCCCCGGGGTGAAGGCGGGCAACGAAGCAATCCAGAGACGCTGGATCGCCATCAGCCTTCGCCCAAGCTTCGGCCGGCAGGCGACCCGCGGCTGGCGGGCTCGCGCTGACAGCCGAAGGGGAGCGGCTACAGTCCAACTGAAACCGCAGCCCGCATTTTCACACTCGCAAATAGCCGATCCACACACCCCGTCGCTTCGCGCCACCCCTCTTGGTAGAGGGGACTTCGCGCGCCGCCTGCAAGATCCCCTCTCGGAGAGGGGTGCCCGTCAGGGCGGGGTGTGTCCACGACCATCGGCCGTGTGAGATGTCCAGGCTAGCGTGCATTGGCGGTTCCCCTCATGATTTTCAGGTCGTGATTTCTTCTGTTGGTTTCCGGCTTCGAGATTGCGCCCGCGCCCGCCCGGCGGCATTCTCTGCCGAATTCTCATGGTGGCACGAACATGCAAGCCCGTTCAGTCGTCGCCGTCGATGCGACCGCCGCCCATGGAAGACAGCGAGTGACCGGATTTCTGGTTCGACCACGTGGAAGCCAAAACCAAGGAGTGTAATCACATCATGAAGTTCCGGGCAATTGCCTGCCGACTATCGGTCCCATTGCTGTTGGTCCTCGCCGGCGCCACCGGCCGCGCGGCCCCGTTTTCCGCGGAGCTGGTGCATACGCGTGGCAGCCAGACCACGACCGGCACGTTCCACTACCAGGATAGGAGCTACCGCTTCGATCTGACTGACAATGGCCAACAGCTGATCGTCATTTTCGACGGGCAGAGCGGTGTCACCCGCCTGCTCGCGCCATCGGAGAAGAGCTACGTCGAGGCCGGCGCCGGCGAACCGATGAGCCTGCTCGCGAATCCGTTCGCCGCCTATGCCCACCTTTCGAAGACAGAATCCGTGCGGCCGGAAGGCACCGAATCCGTCGGCGGCGTCCCCTGCCAGAAGCAGGTGGTCTTCAGCGGGGAACAGGTGATGCTCAACGCCTGGGTGTCGGACGAGTTCGACGTTCCTCTGAAAGTGCAAATCCCGGCCTACGAAATCACGGTTGAACTGAAGAACCTCCAGCGCGGCCCGCAGGACGCGGCGCTGTTCGCCCTGCCGGCCGGCTACAAGTTGCGGGTCGAAGAGCCGGAGGCGGAGCCGCAGCCGGACTGGGTCGGGCAGGTCGCCAAAGCCCCGTTGCTCACGCCGCCATGCGAGAAGACGCTGGCCGAGGGCGACATTATCCGGCTCCGCACGCAGGCCGGGCGGTGGATCAGCGTCGAGGGCACCAACACCGGCAAGGAGCAGGGCAGCTTCACCACGTTGCCTTTCAAGGGTGGCAAGTCGCCGGGGACGTCGGAGATGGCCACGACCGACGTCGATCCCGGCGATTCGGGGGCCATGACCGTGGGCGCGCAGCCCGACACGGCCGATGAACTTGCCGTCCGCGTCGGCAAGGGATCATTGAAGATCAAGGCCGCGTACGTGGCGCCCCGGGGCGCGGGGCGGGGGCCGATGCCCGCAGCCACGGAACCCGCGTCGCCGGAGCCAGCCGCGGCGGAGAGTGCCTTGGAGCTCAGCGGGCCGGCTGCCGTCGACATCGCGGCCCGCTTCGAGGTCTCCTGGAAAGGCCCGGGCAACGCCGAAGATTTCATTTCCGTGGCGCAGCCCAACCAGCCCGCCGGGGCCAGCGTCAGCCGCACGAGCGTGCGGGAGGGGAGCCCGCTGAAGCTCTGGGCTCCGAGCGATCCGGGCGAATACGAGATCCGCTACGTCGTCGGCCGCGGAGCCAACGTGCTCGCCAAGACACCGCTGACGGTCAACGCCGTCGCGGCGGCCGTTGAGCCGCCGGCCGCAGCCGATGTGGCGGCCCGGATCGAGGTGAATTGG
>DATIWI010000146.1:0-6151 GCA_035519475.1 Opitutaceae bacterium | reverse complement strand
GTGAGCGGCACGGCGATGCCCCGGGGCAGCAGGTAGTTGCGCGCGTAGCCGGCGCGCACCTTGACCTGATCGCCCTCGGCGCCGAGGTCTTCCACGGGCTTGATCAGCAATACTTCATTGTGAGCCATGACGGAAAAAAAGAAAAATCGTTGGCGTTGCGGGTTTCAACCGAAGGGGTGCGACCTCAAAACGGCACGTCGTCCTCAACGTGCGCCGGGCCGCCCGCCGCCGGCTTGGCCGGGCCCCGGGGCGGAGGCACATTGCGTTCGGCCGGCGAATCATCTCCCCCAGTGGCCGCCGGGGCTTCGCCGCCCGCGCTCGCACCGCCGGCGCCCCCGCCGGTCCCGCCGCCGCCGCGGGGCAGGAACTGCACGTTGTCGAGCACCACCTTGAGTTTGTTGCGCTTCTGGCCGCTCTGCTTGTCCTCCCAGGAATCGAACCGCAGGCGGCCCTCGATGAAGGCCGGGCTGCCCTTTTGCAGGTATTTCGAGCACAGCTCGCCCTGCTTGCCCCAGGCCTCGATGTCGATGAACGCCGTCTCGTCGCGCGTGGCGCCGGACTCGTCCTTGTACTGGCGGTTGACCGCCAGGCCGAACTGGCAGATGGCGGTTCCCTTCGGGGTGACCCGGAGTTCGGGGTCGCGCGTCAGGTTGCCGATGAGGAAGACTTTGTTGAGGTAGGCCATGGGGTGGGCGCGGCGGGCGGTCAGACCGCCTGGATCAGCACGCGGTAGACGCTGGAGTTGAGCCGCAGGCGCTCGTGGATATGCCGGGGGCCGTCGAGGGGCGCGGCGAAATTGACCTGCACATAAACCGCATCGGGAAATTTGCTGTCGGTCACGCGCGCGAAATCCTTCCGCCCGAGGTTCTCCACGGCGGTGATCTCGCCCTGCACCGCGGCGATCTCCTTCTTCACGCCTTCGATGATCTGATCGATGGTTTCTTCCCGGCCGCGATTGTCGAGGATGAAGGTCGCGCGGTAGTTGCGTTTGGTCTGCGTCATGAGAGGGTGGTTCGTCGATTGAGCAGGTTCATGGCCTGCGCCGGTCCCTGCGTGATCAGCAGGTCGAGGCCGTCGACATAGGTGGTGAGATGATGGTCGAAGATAGCCTGTTCGTCGGGAGTGAATTTTCCGAGCACGAAATCCTTGAGGTCCATTTGCGCCGGATGCTTCGGTCCGATGCCGATGCGGTAGCGGACGAAGCCATCGCCCACGTGCTCCAGCAGGCTGGCGACGCCGTTGTGGCCGCCGGCGCTGCCGCGCACGCTGATCTTCACGCGGCCGAGCTCGATCGCCAGATCATCATGGAGCACGATGATGCCGGCGGGCGGCACCTTGTGGAAATCGGCGAGGGCACGGAGCGTCCGGCCGCTTTCGTTCATGAACGTCGTGGGCTTGGCCAGCAGGCGGACCGTTCCGCGCGCCGGCTCCCAGCGGGCGATCTTCGCGCGGAAGCGCCACGATCGTTTCCAAGCCAGGTCGTGCCGGGCTGCCCAGGCGTCGATCACGGCGAAACCGGCATTATGGCGCGTCCGGGCGTATTCGCGTCCCGGATTGCCCAAACCAGCGACGAGCAAAATGGACATGTCTCAAAGAACAGCGCGCCCGGCCCGCCCGCGTCAAGCAGCGGGCCGGCGGAAAATCATTACTTCCGGCCGGGACCAGCCTTGCGATCCGCACCGGCGCCCGGGGCTCCGGCCTTGGCTGCCGGGACGGCAGCCGCGGCGGGCGCGGCCCCCTTCGCGGCACCCGGTGCCCCCGGCTTGGCTCCGGCCGGCGCGGCCCCGGGCTTGGCTCCGGGAACGGCGCCCGCGGCCGGCGCGGCGCCCGCGGCCGGGGCAGCGCCCGGCGCAGCCGCGGCGGCGGCACCCTCGGCCGGCACGCCCTCGACGGGGACGCCCTCGGCTGTGACGGCCGCCTCGGGAACCGCCTCGACGATCTCCTCCACGGGCTGAACGCACGACACGACCGGCTGGTCCTTGTTGCCCAGAAAGGTCACGCCCGCGATGGGCTTGAGCTCGCCGAAATGGATGGTCTGGCCCACGTGCAATTCGGTCACGTCGACATCGATAAAGGCCGGCAGATCCTTCGGCAGGCAGCGGATCCGGATCGTGTGGGACGCCACCTCGAGCACGCCCGCCTCGTTCTTCACCCCGGTCGATTCACCGGACAGGTGCACGGGCACGTTGAGCTCCATCTTCTCGTCGGCCTTGACCTCGTGCAGGTCGACATGGAGATAGCGGTCCGTCATCGCGTCGCGCTGCACCTCCTGCAGAATGGACAGGGCCTTCTCCTTGACCCCCTTGAGCTCGATCAGCGCGGCATTGTCGCCGATCGCCTTCACCAGGCGGGCGAACTCCGGCCCGTCCAATGACAGGACCACGGGATCGGTGTGCTTGCCATAGAGGATCGCCGGGATGCGATCCTGCTTGCGAAGCCGGCGGGAGGCGCTGCGGCCCGTACCCTCGCGCGGCGAGACATTGAGCGTAAACTGTTGTTTCATCGTTTCGTTCCCCCTGTCGCTCCCGGTCGGGAGGCAGGCGTAATTGAAAAGGGGTGCGAGGCTATAGGTCGCCCGCCGGCAAAAGCAACCAAAACTTTGCCGGTGCGCCGGCGGGATCCTTCCGCGCCAACGCCAGCCGCGAGCCCGCCGCTTTCGCGGGCTCGCAGCGGCGCTCCGCCCGGCTCAGGTGGCGGGTGCCGGGGCTTCGGTCGCCGCGGGGCAGCAGCGGTGCTGCTGATCCTGGTCCATCAAGTCGATCTCGCGCTTCAACTTCTCGTTTTCGAGCTGCTTGCGGTCGAGTTCGATCTGCATGGCCTGCATCAGCGCGGGCTCGCAAATGTCGCATTCATCCAGGCAGCCCTTGACGAGCACGCCGGGCGTGGGCAGCGCCGATTTGAGCTCGAAGGAGTATTTCTTCTTCGCGGCGGGCGAGACGACCCCGCCGACCTTGTCCAGCAGCCCTTCGCTGACGAGATCCTGGTCCACCTGCTGCAGCGCCAGCTTCCGGACGTCCACGGCGAGCGCCACGGCCGGAGGCAGCAGCAGCAGCCGGGCGTTGAGGGCGGGGTTGACCTGGAGCGCGGGCTGGCCGGCGAGGCCGACCTTCTGGGTGTCCGTGGCCAGCACGTTGACGGAGGTCAGTCCGACCGCGCTGCTCGCCGCCAGCGGGTTCAACGCCACCTTCGTGAAGTCGTTGGCCGGATCGAGAATCACCCGGCGCTCGATGGCCTCGAGCGTGTAGCGCACCGTCTGCGTCTTGTTGATCTGGTAAAACAGGAAGGTGACCGCCCGGCATTTGTTCGGGTTGGTGAACTCGCGCGAAGACGACTCGAAGTGGTCCTCCGAGGTGCCCTCGGCGTGGCTCCGGCTCTGGACCTCCCCCACCGAAACGCTGGAGGCCTTGCGCACGGCCTGTTCCGAGGAATGGTGCGAGGACTGGGCGTGTTGGGAATGCTCGGCGACGAAGGCAGAGGTGGAGTTGGCGTCGAAGTTGCCGCTCATGCTCGCCGATCCGCCCAAGCCGAGGATGTCGACGCCCGCATCGGCCTTGCCGTCGACGTGCGAGTGCGACTGGTTGCTCGAGTTCGCCGTGTCGCGCGAATTGGTGTCGAAGAGCGAATCGCTCATGCTCTGCATGTACATCGATTCCTCCGACGACTGGGTGTTGCGGTAGGACAGCGAGCTCGTGCTATCGAAGGTGAATTTCGTGCGGCGGTCCGAGGTGAAGAGTTTGACCTTCTCGCCGGGCAGCAGGGTGTTGGTGTACAGCAGATCGCCGATGGCCAGCGGGCCGCGGCACCGGGTCAGGCGGAAGTGCAGTTTGACCTCGACTGGCACGTTGACGCGTCGGTCGTTGGCAGAGACCAGGGCGTTGTGCGTGAGCCGGAAGAAGAAATCCAGCTTGTCGCACACGTCCATCGGGGTCAGCGGCGGACAGCAGGGCAGTGCGGCCAGATGGGTCGGTGCCGGATCGGCGGTGGGGGATGGATCGCTCATGTTCGCTTTCTTCGTTGGGTTCGGGTTGTGGCGGTTCAGCCGGACGGGCGGAACAAGCCGGTTCGCAGCAGCAGCGCCGCATCGCGGCCGTCGACGTTCCCGTCCGCATGCGCCGCCGAAAATTGATAGATCCGGCCGGTGGCCGGCCCCCGCACCAGAATGGCGCGGCTCTGCAGGTAATGCAGCCGCACCGGCGGTCCCGCCTCCGCCGGCGGTTCGACCACCTCAACCGTGGGCGGGGTCGTGGGGGTGACGCTCAGGCGACGGCGCAGCGCCGCCCGATTTTGTCCGCAGCATCCCATGGGAGGAATCTCCTGGTTGATCCGGCGACAGCGGTTGGATGACGACCGGGTCGTGGCCCAGCCGTTCGAGCAGGCAGGCGGCGCCGGACAATGCCAGCCAGGCCACGAACCAGTTCACGGGGCGACGCGCGAGCGCCAGCGCCAAGGGCGCCGCGAACCACACGCTCAGGCACTCGAAGCAGTCCATCAGGGTGCCCCAGAAGCTCCGCCCAAGGCGCAACCGCAGTTTCACGAAAACGTGGCCCGGGCCGTCCTCCCGCGCCACCAGGTGTGAGAGCCGCCAGGTGGCGAGCGCAGTCAGCACGAGGCGGAACCCGAAGGTCCATTCCTCGCCGAGCGCGGAAAAAAAATCCCGGGCGGCGGTGAACACGAGATAAGAGGACGATCTGATCCTGCCGACTGCTCCAACTACATTAGTGCGCCTACTCAGGCTCAGTGCTCGATCTTATTCTGTCAAGCCTCTCCTGAAGCCGCCGGAAGCGGGCCCGGAATGGCCTGATCCTCCCCTTGCGCCCGCACCCTGCCCGCTTCCGATCCGTTCAGGCCGGTGCCCGCCCGCCCGGTCGCCGGGTCCGGGCTCAGGCTCCGGCGGCGATAGCATCCTTCACCGCCCGGAAGAGCGCGAGAATGTTCGCGATCGGCACGTTGCTCTGCACGTTGTGGATGCCGTTGAAGACGTAGCCGCCGCCTTCGCCAAAGATTTCGATCCGCTCCCGCACCTCGCGATAGACGTCCTCGGGCGAGCCGAAGGGCAGCGTCTTTTGCGTATCCACGCCGCCGCCCCAGAAGACCAGGTCGCGTCCGAATTCGCGCTTGAGCGCGCGCGGCTCCATGCCGGTGGCCGAGCATTGCACGGGATTCAACACGTCGAAGCCGGCCTCGATGAACTCCGGGATGAACGGGCGCACCGCGCCGCAACTGTGGATGAACGTCTTCCATTTCGTCCGCTGGTGGATCCGATCGTTCACCGCCTTGTGGAAGGGCTTGTAGAGCTCCCGATACGTCCGCACCGAACAGAACTGGCTGGTCTGCGTGCCAAAATCGGTGCCGCTGACCATCACGACCTGCGCCCGGTCGCCGACCGCCGCGGCGAGGCGCTCGATGTTCTTCAGGCCGGACTCGCACTGGTATTCAAACACCTTCACGACATAATCCCGGTGGGCCACCGTCGCCATGTACCACTCGGCCACGCCCCGGATGCCCCTGGGCTTTTTCAACCAGGCCGCCGGCACCAGGGCGATGTCGCCGAACGCCGTCCCCGGGAGGGTCATGTAGATTCCGGCGCTCGTGTGCTCGAATTGGTGACGGGCCACTCGCGCGAAGTGTGCGATGTCGTCTTCGTCGATTGGCCGAAACTCCTCGCAGTTGTCCGCTGGGTTCAGGCGGGTCTCATCCAGCGGCTCCTGCCGGTTGAGCGAGTCGAAGAAATAGCTGCCCCGCGGCATCCAGCCGCTGGGGGGCACGCTGGTGTCCCCCTCGGGATAGATCAGCCAGCCGCCGTCGTCGGCCGGCGTCACATTGAACCTCTCCGGCACAAGCACGGGCGTGCCATCGAACATCGCAAAGGGCTTCCAGCCCTCGTTCCTGAAGCCAAACATCGTGCGGGGCCCATGCACCCCGACCACGTCGCATCCCAGGGCCAGCCGCAGTTCTTCATCGATTTCGCCGAGCATCTGGTAAGGCTCGATGACCTTGACCCGGAATCCCGGCTGGCCGAGCACGGCCTGCCGCAGGCGGTGGACCGCGCTGACCCCCATGCCGGTCAAAAACCCACCCCCGAAATCGACGCAGAGGCGGTCCGGGGTCTGATGGTTCAACGTGGCAGCCAGGCGTTCGCGGGAGGTCATGG
>DATIWI010000145.1:0-14590 GCA_035519475.1 Opitutaceae bacterium | reverse complement strand
GCGCGCAGCCGCGCGCAGAGTTCGGCCGGCGTCAGCCGCAGCAGCGCCGGCAGCGAGAGCGGCGGGCCGCGGCGAAAGCGGAGTTTCACCGCCCGGGAGACGCGGTTGAGGCGCGCGCCCCGGCAGGAGGGACAGAGCGTGCCGGCCCTCCCGCCGTCCTCGGAGTCGAGCTTCCGCGTCAGGTCCGCGATCTCGGGCGGCAATTCATCGTCATCGTCCTTCTCCAACATCCACGGATAGATGCGGCCGTGGCCGCGGCAGGCGGGGCACCAACCCTTGGGCGAATTGAAGGAGAAGTGTTTCGGATCGAGCTCCGGGAAGGATTCGCCGGTTTCCACATCGGTGCGCGAGGTGGAGAACCAGGAGAGAATCCTCCCGTCCTGCCGCGTCAGGAAGCAGGTCCCTTTCCCGAGCTGCAGGGCCGCGGCGAGCGCTTCGTCGGCCGCCAGGTTCACGCCGGCAGCCTCCGGCTCCTTCAGGTTGGCCACCACCACCTCGACATCGTGCTCCTTGTAGCGGTCGAGCTTCTGGAAGCGGTCCACGCGCTGCACCCGGCCGTCGACGCGCATGAGCGCGTAACCCCGGGCGGAGATCCACGTGGCGATCGGCTGGTGGTGGCCCTTGCGGCCGCGGATGAGCGGCGCGCAGAGGTAGAGGTGCCGCGCGCGCCGGGCGGCGGCCGACGCGAGGACGCGAGCGAGCAGCCGGCGGAGCTGGCCGACGGAGAGCGGCGCGACCGGCCGGCCGCTCTCGGGGTGGTGCTGCACGCCCAGCCGCGCATAGAGCAGGCGGAGGTATTGGGCAACCTCCGTGATGGTGGCGACGGTCGACTTGCGCGAGCCGCGCGTGACGCGCTGCTCAATCGCGACGGCCGGGGGGATGCCGGCGAGGCGGTCGACGGCCGGCCGCGGCAGTTGCTCCACAAACTGGCGGGCGTAGGGCGACATGGACTCCATGAACCGGCGCTGGCCCTCGGCAAAAACGATGTCGAAGGCCAGCGTGGACTTGCCGGAACCGGATACGCCCGTGACCACCGAGAGGGTGTGGTGGGGAATGGAGACCGTCAGATTCTTCAGGTTGTTCTCCCGGGCGCCGACGATGGTCAGTTCGCCCGCCGGCGGTCGCGATTCCCGGTCGAGCGTGTACGCGCCGGGCGCTTCGGCCGCCAGCAATGTTGAATCCGGCACGCCGGCTTCCACGGGGAAAGCGACGTCCGCCAGCGCCGCGCGCAGAAAGGGCGATGTGGCGGTGTCGGCCCGCGCGATTTCCTCGGGCGGGCCGGCGGCGACGACCCGCCCGCCCCGCGCGCCCGCCTCGGGGCCGATTTCCAGAATCCAGTCCGCCGCCTTGAGGACGTCGAGGTGGTGTTCGATGACCACGATGCTGTGGCCGCGATCCACCAGCTTCTGCAGGACGTCGAGCAGGCGCTTCACGTCGTGCTTGTGGAGGCCGGTGGTGGGCTCATCCAGCAGGAGCAGCGCCCCGGCCGGCGGCGGTTCCGGGTCTTGGGTCGTGAGTTGCGGGTCGCCGGCCTCCGCTTCGCCATTCCCATCCGACTCAGAACCGAGAACCCTTGACTCGGGACCGGACGCCCCGACGGCCCCGAGGTACCGCACCAGCTTCAGGCGCTGGGCTTCGCCGCCACTCAGGGTGTTGAGCGGCTGGCCGAGGGTGAGGTAGCCGAGGCCGACCTCGTCCAGCGCGGCCAACCGCCGGCCGATGGCGGGATGCTCGGAAAAGAGCGGCAGCGCTTCGCTGATGCTGGTGGCGAGGAGCGTCGCGACCGAGCGGCCGTTCCAGGTGATGGCGAGCACCTCGGGCTTGAAGCGGCGCCCCTCGCAGACCGCGCACGGCACGAACACGTCCGACAGGAACTGCATCTCGATGCGTTCGTAGCCGAGGCCCTGGCAGTGATCGCACCGGCCGTCGCCGCTGTTGAAGGAGAAGCTGCTGGCGCTGAAACCGGCCGCCTGCGCGGCCGGCGTCGCGGCGTAGAGTTCGCGGATAAGCTCCCACGCCTCGGCATAAAGCGCGGGATTCGAGCGGGGCGTGCGGCTGATCGGCGATTGATCAACCAGGACGACATCGCCCAAGGCGCGGTCGCCGTGGATCGCCGCGATCGCGGCGGGATCCTCGGCGGGCTGGTGGCGCTGCCGGAGCAGGCCCTGGTAGACGACGTTGTCGAGCAGGGTGGACTTGCCGGAGCCGGAGACGCCGCTCAGGCAGACGAACCGTTGCAGGGGCAAACGGAAGGTCAGATCGGCGACGTTGTGCTTGGTGACGCCGCGGAATTCGAGCCAGCGGACGACCGGCGGGGCGCCGGCGCCCGCGTCGGCCACCGGTCGTCGCCGGTGCGGGAGGTCGATGCGGGCGCGGCCGCCCAGGTAGGCGCCGGTGAGGCTGCCGGGGGCGCGGAGCAGGCCGGCGACCGACCCCGCGAACACGATGTTTCCGCCGCGCGGTCCCGGCGCGGGCCCGACCTCGATGGCGTGATCCGCCGCGCGGATCATGGCTTCGTCGTGCTCGACCACCACGACGGTGTTGCCGGCGGCGGTGAGGGAGCGGATGATGCCGATGAGGCGGTTGATATCGCGCGGATGCAGGCCCACGCTGGGCTCATCGAGGACGAAGAGCGTATCGACCAGCGAGGTGCCCAGACACGCGGTGAGATTGACCCGCTCGACCTCGCCGCCGCTCAAAGTGCGCGAGGTGCGATCCAGGGTGAGGTAACCCAGGCCCACCTGTTCGAGGTAGCGCAAACGTGTGACGATGGAGTCCCAGGCGAGGTCGGCGGAATGGGCGCCGGGCGTCCGGGCCCGGCCATTTGGGGGCGCCGCGAGGACCAGCGCCAGCAGGTCGGAGACGGGGAGCTGGTAGAGCTGGGGCAGGGCGCGCCCCTGCCACTTCCAGCAGAGCGCCTCGGGCTGGAGGCGGGCGCCGCCGCAGGCGGGGCAGGTGTTGTAGGCGCGGTAGCGGGAGAGGAACACCCGCACGTGCATCTTGTAGGTCTTGGTCTCAAAATAGCGGAAGAAGCCTTTGAGCCCGTACCAGGCTTGGGGCCAGGACCGGCCGGGCTTGCCGTAGTCGGGTTCGCCATTGATCACGAAATCCCTTTGCGCCGGCGTGAGAGCGGCAAACGGCACGTCGGTGGGAATTCCCCGCTTGCGCGTGAACTTGTAGAGATCCCGCTTCGATTCGCCGTAGATCTCGCCCTCCCAAGGCTTGATGGCGCCGTCGTCGATCGAGAGCGTTTCGTCCGGAATGGCGAGGCCGTAATCGACGGCGATGATGCGGCCGAAGCCGCGGCAGACCGGGCACGCCCCCAGCGGCGAATTGAAGGAGAACAGCGCGGGGGTGGCGGGCCGGAAGGTGCGGCCGGTTTTGGGCGAATGCAGGCCGCGCGAGAAATGGCCGATCTCCGCGAATTGCGGGCCGCCGCCGGCGGCATCGGCGAAGAGCCGGACCTCGCCCTGGCCGAAATGCAGCGCGGTCTCCACCGCCTCGAGGAACCTGCCCTGGCTCCGCGGCGCGAGCGCCACGCGGTCCTGGACGACGAAGAGGTGGGCCGCCCGGCGCAGATCGAGGGGCGGGGAGCGGCCGGGAAGATCGCCGATCTTCGCGGCGACCAGGCTCCCGTCGGGCGGCGCAACCAGGCAGCGGGTGTAGCCCTGGCCGGTGAGGCTGGCGAGAACCTCGGGCCAGCTCAGGTTCCCGGGTCGGGCGACCTTGAACGCGATGATGGCGGGGCGCCCGGCGTGCGCGGCGGCCATTTTCGCCCAGATCGTGTGCGGGTTGTCGTCCTCCACCTTCTCGCCGGTCTCGGGATCGAAGCAGGCGGCGACATGGCTGAACCAGACTTTGAAGAAGTCGGTGAGCTCCGTCATCGTGCCCACGGTCGAGCGCGAGGTCTTGACCGTGTTGAGCTGGGCGATGGCGATCGACGGCCGGATGTTCTCGATCGCGTCGACCCGGGGCTTGTCGAGGAGTTCGAGGAACTGGCGCGTGTAGGCGCTGAAGGTCTCGACATACCGGCGCTGGCCCTCGGCGTGGAGGGTCTCCAGGACAAGCGACGACTTGCCCGCCCCGCTCAAGCCGGTGACGACGATGTACCGGCCGAGCGGCAGGTCGAGGTCGAAACCCTTGAGGTTGTTCTGGCGGACACCGCGGAGCCGGATGCAGTCGATGCCGTGGTTTGTGCGCACCGATTCAATCGATGGGCACGCGCCACGGAAAGGCAACTCCGGCGTCGCGCCAGCGGCAGGGCGAACATCGATGACGGTCCCAATGCCGGGTCAGGCCGGCCGGTGGACGGGGGCGGCGGCTGATCGCCGACACGGCCGGGTTGCCGAAAGACAACCGGCCGGAGCCTCCCGCCTGGCACCACGCTCATTCCTCGCGCAGGAGCATGAGGGGATCGAGCGCCAGCGCCCGTCGCGCGGGGATCCACGTCGCTACCAGGCCCAGCAACGCCATCGCGAGAACCACCCCCGCCAGCACCAACGGATCGCGCGGCGACGCCTGGTACACAATCGATGCCAGCACCCGGCTCGCCAGAAAGCCGAGGACCAGTCCCGCCACCGAACCAATGGCGAGCAACTTGAGGGGACGTCCCAGCGCGGCCTGCAGCACTTCCGCGGCCTGCGCCCCAAGGGCCACGCGGATGCCCAGTTCCTTCAGCCGCCGGCTGACCGCGTACGCCGCCAACCCGAAGATGCCGGTGACGGAAAGCATCGCGCCCATCGCGCCGAGCACGCCCAGGGATGCCGTCGCCATGCGCGCGGGGAAGAGCTGCAGGCCCAGCTGGTCGGTCCAGGTCTGGATGACCACGGGCAGCCCTGGGTCCAGATCCCGCAGGGCGCTGCGGGTGGCCGCCGCGAGGAGCTGGGGGTCGCGCTCGGAACGGACGATCAGACAGGTCTCGCTCATCGGCTTCTGCGGGAGGGGAAGAAACAGCGCCGGTTGCGGATCCTCGGTGAGGTTCAGGTATTTTCCATCCTCGACCACGCCCACCACCTGAATCCGCGTCCCATCCCGGAGTTTGAAATGTCCCCCCACGGCGTTGCCAACCGAGCCAAAGAGCTTCCGGGCAAACTCCTGATTCACCACGGCTACCCGCGGTGCGTCCTTGTCGTCATGCCAGGTGAACTCCCGGCCCGCCAGCAGAGCGGTGCCGGCCGCGGTAGCGTAGCCGGGCGATATGTGGAAGCGAACCGCCGTGGCGGCGGCGTTCGCCGGCCGCAGGTCCGCGGTCTCGTCGGCGTAGATCGCCGATGCGAAGCCGCCGCCGGCCAGGGGAGGACGGCCGACCACGCCCGCGGACTGCACGCCGGGAATTGCCGCCACCGCGTCCAGTATGCGCCTCTGCATCGCGGTCGCCCGGTCGCCGCGGTAATCGGCCATGTTCAGCTCGGTTTCCAGCACGAGCGCGCGGCGCGGCTCGAAGCCGAAAGGACCGTGCAGCGACCGCGCCAGGCCGCGCACCGCGACCAGCGAGGCAGTGACCAGCAGGGCGCAGATCGCGATCTGCGCGACGAGCAACAGATCCCGGCCCGTGATCCGCCGCCTCCGCGGGCCGATCGATCCCGACTTGATGATCTGGTAGGGGTCGGTTCGCAGCACCTGGCGCAGCGGGGCGATCCCGAGGAGCAGTCCGCTGACCAGGGCCAACCCCAAGGCGATGGCATAGACCCGCGGATCCGGGTTCACCGGCAGGCGAACGGGATACCGGGAGAACGGTTGCCACACGCAAAGCCCGCGCAACAGCGCCACGCCGCCCCACAGCCCGAGGGCGCCTCCGGCCAGCGAAACCACCAGCGCTTCCGTGAGCAACTGCCGCAGCAGGCGGAGCCGGCCCGCGCCCAGGGCGAGCCGCAGGGCGATTTCGCGCGAGCGGTCGGCGGCGCGGGCGGCGAACAGGCTCCCGAGGTTGGCGCAGGCGGCAAGGAGGATCAGCCCCGCCAGCAGCATCAGCCCCGTGAGGAACGCCTGGGCCGGCCCCCGGATCAGGTTCCCGTAAAGTCCGGGGCGGGCCAGGACGAAGGTCGTGGTGCCGTGGTCCTGGGGATAGGTTTTCAGCAGATAGGCGCCGATCGCGTTCAGATCCTCGGCCGCCTGTTCCGGCGTGGCCGCCGCCTTGAGGTGCCCCAGCACCATGAAGAGCGAATGGGTCGCGCGAGTCTCGAGCGTGTTTCTCCCCTCGACCTGCTCCTGGTTCACAATCGGCACGAAGAAATCGGGGGATGCCAGCAGAAGGACCCCATGGAATCCCGGGGGCGCGACGCCGATGATGGTGAACGGGTGCTTGTTCACCCGGACCACGCGTCCCACGACCTCCGGGTCGCCGTGAAAGCGGTTCTGCCAGCAATCGTAGCCGAGCACGAGGTAGGACGCGCTGTTGGAGCCGTGCTCGTCGGCGGCGTGGAAGAAGCGGCCGCGATGCGGCTGAATGCCCAGCACATCGAAATAGTTGCCGGTCACCTCGTCGACCCAGACGGCGGAAGGCTGGTCGCCGGTGTCCAGTCCCACCTGCGTGATGCTGAACCCGGCCAGGCCGTCGAAGCTGCGGTTGCGGTCGCGCAGGTCGCAATAGTCGGGATAGGATTCCCACATGTTGTGCTCGTTGCCGTGCTCGATGCCGTAGAGGCTTTCCGCCCGCGGCAGGTTCAGGGGACGCCGGATCAGCGCGTTCCAAACCCCGAAGACCACGGCGTTGGCCCCGATGGCCAGCGCCAGCGTCCCCACCGCGACGGCGGTGAAGCTGGGTGATTTGCGCAGCACGCGGACGGCGAGACGCCCATCCTGCCACCCGCTTTCCACGAGGGACTCCCAGCCGGTGGCGCGGACCTCCTCCCGCGCGGCCTCGAGGCTGCCCCGCTCCAGCCGCACCGCCCGTTGCGCATCCGCGCGGCTCAGCCCCTCCTTCACCTTGGCTTCGGCCGCCATCTCCAGGAATCCGTCCAATTCCTCCGCCAGCTCCCGGTCGGCGCTTCGCCGCCGCAGCAGCGAGCGGAATCCGCTCACGATGGTGCGGAGCAGGGTCAGGACTCTCACGTCGCCTCCAGGACGCGGGCGATGGCGGCCACCTGTCGCTCCCAGGCCTCCGTTTCGGTGCCGAGCCGCTGGCGTCCCCGGCCGGTGAGGAGGTAATACTTGGCGCGCCGGCTGTTCTCGGTGGCCTTCCATTCGCTCTTGATCAGCCCCGCGCGCTGCAGGCGCTGGAACGCGACGAACAGCGAGCCCGCATTCACGCGGAAAACGCCCCCGCTGATCTGCTCGATGCGGACGGCGACCCCGTACCCGTGCATGGGCTCCAGCGCCAGCGTCTTCAGGATCAGCATGTCCAGCGTGCCCTGCACCAGTTCGCTCGATGGCTCGGTCATGGATTCGCTCCTCTTGATCGTCAAGAGGAAGATGCACCTTTCCTCCTGACCGTCAAGAGGGAAAGCGCGTTTCCTCGCGGCGCCGCCGCACCGGCGGGGCCTCAGGCGGACGCGGACGTCAGCCGGGTGAAGAGCTCCAGGTACTCGCGGACGTGCCGCTGGGGATCGAAGGTCGCCGCGGCGAAGGCGTGCGCCCGGGCGGTGCGCGCCGCCCGCTCGGCCGGCGAGCCGCCGGCCAGCCGCCCGATGGCGGCGCGAAAGGCCGCGTGGTCGCCCCGCGCGATGACCATGCCGGTGTCGCCGGGCAGGAAGCATTCGTCGATGCCCTGGGCTTCGTAGACCACCGCCGGCAAGCCGTGCGCCTGCGCCTCGATGACGAAGTTCGACAATGACTCGCTCCACGACGCGTGCACCGCCAGGTCGGCCGCGCGGTAGAGCGCGCTCGGATCGCGCTGCCAGTCCAGGAACCGGACCCGGCCGTCGAGATGCCGCGCGCGGACCAGGCGCTCGCACGCCGGCCGCGTCTCGCCGGCGCCGGCCAGCCAGAGCTGCCAGTCAAGGTCGGCCGGGAGCCCGGCGGCAATCTCGATCAGCTCGCGCTGGTTCTTGGCCCGGCGGAACATGGCCACGCAGAGCAGCACCAGCGTGCCGGGCCCGGCGCCCAGCTCGGCGCGCAGCGCGTCGTTGCGCGCGAGGGTGGCGGCCGCCGGGAAGACGAGCGAGTTGTGGATGACCGTGATCTTGTCAGCCGGCGCGAGCCCGGCGGCGACGAGGTTGGCCTTGGCGGCGTGGCTGTTGGCGACGACGTGGCGCACGCGCTGCAGCGAGCGGCGGAACAGGAAGGGCAGGGGCTTGCCGGTGCGCATGGTGCCGACCACCGGCAGTTGCGGGTATCGCTGTTGGATGAAGCCCGCCTGGCAGTTGGCCATGCGGCCCATGCAGAGGGTGACGTCGGGCGCGAGCGCGCCCACCGCGCGCAGCAACCCGGGCGCGAACCAGTCGAGGCCGAGATCGAACGGCTGGAGCGATTGGTGGCGGACGCCCTCGAGTTCGCGGGCGAGCGCCCCGCCCGGGCGAAACGTGACCAGGGTGGCGGCGTGGCCGGCCGCGGCGAAAGCGCGCGCCAGCAGGATCGACTGGCGCTCCGTGCCGCCGCTGCGCAGGTGGTCCTGGACGATGAGGATTTTCATTGCTCCAGCGGACGCGACGGCGACAGTGCTGAGCTCCGCTGATGAGGCCTTCCGGTTTGAATCTGCTCGTGCGCTGGTTGGTGCTCGCTCTCGGGGTGGCCCTGAGCGCGAAGATCGTGCCGGGCATCAGTTACGACAGTGGCGTGACGCTCTTGGTTGTCGTGGCTTTGCTCAGCCTGTTCAACGCGATTCTGAAACCCGTGCTGGTCCTGTTCACGCTGCCGTTCGTGCTGTTGTCGCTGGGGCTCGGCGTGTGGCTCATCAACGCGCTGCTTTTCCTCGCGGTTTCGCGGCTGGTCGAGGGATTCCACGTGCGCGATTTCTGGGCCGCCCTCTGGGGCGCCTTGATCGTCAGCGTGACCAACATCGTTCTCAGCGGCATCTTTCGGGTGCGGCGGCTGCCGCGGCCGCCCCCGCCCCCGAAGCGGGACGACGTGATCGATATCTGAGGGCGGACGCGAGCGCGGCCGCGTAGGCTGGAGCAGCCGCCCGCCTTGGCGGTCCGCCTTTCCGCGGCAGCCGTGCGGTCCGCGATGGCAATGCCGGAACCGACGCCGCTGGCGGGGGCGTTATGGCCGGGCCAGCCGTCGCCGGACGAATTCGAGGCCCATCACGGCCAAGCCAAGCGAACAGATCGTGGTCCCGCCGTCGGGAACCGGGAGGGGATCCGGCCCGCTGGTCGAGGATCGCTCAAAGTGCCAGTCGCCGGAACCGAATCCCACCGCGCCATCCCAATTCACCTCGACCGCAAAGCCTCCGCAGAAAACATCCGTTCCCAGGATCAGGCTACGGTCGTAAAAGGGAGATTCGCTGCCGGCTTCCAGGGGCGATCCCGTCTGGAACCGGCCAATGGACCCTTCCTGAAGGCTGAACGGCGACATGGGACCCGGATAGACGAGAACGACATTGATGAGGCCCGGACCCGCGATCCGGCCGATATCGATTGAGCCGGAAATCCGCGCTCCATCGCTCAAGGTCAGGCCAAACCCCTGGCCGGCGTCGGCGAGATCGGCGGCGGAGAACTGGAAGCCGATGGTGCCGAGGCACGATTCGATCGTGCCCGAGCCGTCGAAGGTGATCGACAGCGCCCAGCCCGTGGCCGCCGTGCACGCCATACTGGCCACGCAGAGGATTCGATGGAGGGATTTCATGTCGACAGGCGAGGGAACGGCGCTGGCCGCCGAGTTGAGCCAGCTGGAATGGCCCGGTTAATATGGGATAATCCTCCAATAGCCTGCAATCAAAGAAAGCCCGCATTTCACCCATTTGGGGCCACCGGCGGATACCCAAATATGAGTATCTCCCGAAAGGGGGCGGGTTGCGGGCTTTTCCGGTTGACCGAGGGGGAGGGCAGGGCGACGGTCTGATGAACATCTCCTTACGCTCATGCCCGAAAGCACGAACTATGATTTGATTGTGATTGGCGGCGGACCCGCGGGCTACGTGGCCGCGATCCGCGCCGGCCAGCTCGGTCGGAAGGTGGCCTGCATCGAGGCGGAGCGCGCCGGGGGCACCTGCCTCAACTGGGGCTGCATCCCCTCCAAGGCGCTGCTGAAGAGTGCCGAACTGTACGTCAAGATGAAGAAGGCGGAGACTTTCGGCTTGGGGGCCGCCGAGGTGACCTTCGACTTCGCCAAGATCATGCAGCGCTCGCGCGGCGTGGCCGACCAGATGGCCAAAGGCGTGGAATTCCTCTTCCGCAAATACAAGGTCGATTACCTCATTGGCCGGGGCCAGGTGATCGTGCCGGGCATGGTGGAGATCACCGCGGGGGAGCACCGGGGAGAGTTCTTCAAGACGCAGCAGATCCTGCTTGCGACCGGCTGCAAGCCGCGCCTGCTGCCGGGCCTGCCGGTGGACGGCGAGCGCGTCATGACGTCGCGCGAGGCGCTGGTGCCGCGCGACCATCCGCCCGCGTCGGTCGCCATCATCGGGGCGGGCGCGATCGGCGTGGAATTCGCCTACTTCCTCAACGCTTTTGGCAGCAAGGTCACCCTCGTCGAGGTGCTGCCCGAGGTGGTGCCGGCGGAGGACGAGGAGGTCGGCCGCCTCCTGCATCGCAGCTTCGAAAAGCAGGGGATCGCGATCCACACGGGCACGAAGGCCGAGGGCTTCAAGGTGGGGAAGAACTCGGTGTCGATGAACCTCGTGAAGGGCGAGGAACGGCAGCCCCTCGAGGTCGAGTCGGTGATCGTCGCCGTCGGCGTCACCGCCAACCTGGATGGCGCGCTCTCGCCCAAGGTGAAGCTCGACCTCGACCGGGGGTTCGTGAAGGTGGACGGGAACTACCAGACGAGCGTGAAGGGCATCTACGCGGCGGGGGACATCATGGGTCCGCCCTGGCTCGCACACGTGGCCATGTTCCGCGCCGTCAACGCGGTCAACGGCATGTTCGGCCATGGCCAACCGCACCGCGAAAAGAACTCCCCGGGCTGCACGTACTGCCAGCCGCAGATCGCCAGCATCGGACTCACGGAGAAGGCGGCGAAGGAGAAGGGCATCGCCTACAAGGTGGGCAAGTTTCCCTTCCTGGCCGCGGGGAAGGCGGTGGCCGCGGCGGAGTTCGAGGGTTTCGTCAAGGTGCTGGCGGATCCTCAAACGGGCGAAATCCTGGGCGCCCACATCATCGGGGCCGAGGCCACCGAGCTCATCTCCGAATACAGTCTCGCCATGACGCTCGAAGCGACGGTCGACGAGGTCCACGCGACCATCCATCCGCATCCGACGCTGGGCGAGGCCGTGATGGAGGCGGCCGCCGCCGCCCTCGGCGAGGCGATCCACATATGACGAGTGGCCGGGGTCGTCGACCCCGGCTACAACGCCGACCCCGGCTGCAGCGGCCTGGCCCGGCTCAGACGAGTCCGGCGATCACTTTGCAGCGGCCATGAACGGCTGGCCTTGGAGCCAGGCGACCAATTCATCGGCCATGGCCCGGTGGTCGGCCACGCGCGGGTGGTTGCTGGACCAGTGCTGAAATACGAAATGCGCCACGTGCGGATCCGTGCGCTCAAGTTCGGCCACGGCTGCCTCCCAGGCCCGGCGCAGCTCGGCGCTCTGGGACCCTCCGTACATGCCGCCGCGCAACAGCACAATGGCCGCCTTGGGATACGCACCGCGAATCGCGTGCACCAGCTCCGCGTAAGCGGACGAGAAAGTCGCCGGGAACGGCATGCCTTTGGCCCGCGTGAAGGAGTCGTCGTTTTCGCCGAGGTTCACGAACACGACGTCCGGTGTCCAAGCCGAGAGATCCGGCCGGGGCGACGCAGGCTCCGGATAAACGTGGTCCCAGATTTCGGCGGCGCGACTGGCGTGCCATCCGATCACGACGCCCATGCCGCTCACCGCGATGTTGCGGTAGTCGGCGTCGAAGGCTCGCGCGGTCAGGGCTCCGTAGCTCGCGGCGTTGTTGTGCGTGCGGCGATCGTCCCATTGGTCCGCGGCGCCGTCTTCGTCGCACGCGCCCGCCGTGATCGAGTCGCCGATGAACTGCATCGCGAGCCGGTAGGCGGGCGCGGCAGGGGCGGCGATCTCGGCGTCGCGGGCAACCTCGATGCCGGCGAACCGGACCGTCCCCGCCGAGGCCTCGGAACGTTTGAAGAGCAGGAGGTGGTGGCGGCCGGGCGCCAGCGGCAGCGGGCAGGGGAGCCGCTCACCGGCGCCAGCCGGCACGGCGAGGATTGCCCGGGCGCCGTCGACGGCCACATCGAAGAAGTTCTGTCCGGTAGCGGTGCCAAACCGGAAGCCGAGCTGGTCGCCCGTGAAATCGATGCTGATCCGGCTCGCCTGCCAGATGACACCGGGATTGGCGGGATCGCCGCGATCGAATCGGCCTTCGTAGCGGAAGCGCGCATCGGCGGCGCCGATCAGGCGTCCCTCCGCGGCGGACTCGGGCAGTCTCGCGGCGTCAGCGCCGGCGAGCGGTGGCGCCAGGAGAGCACTGGCAACGTACGCACCGGCAAGGGGCAGGGCGAACCGGCGGAAGGCAGGACCGATTGGGAACATATGGCATCTCCGATGCCATGAGACGCCGGGGAGGGAAAACAAAATCGCCGGCGGGGGATTTGGGGCGAGTCTCCAGATCATCTTGTCATCGCGAGGCCCGCTGGGCGGGCCGTGGCGATCCAGCCAGCCTTCGGCGGGTCCACGGCTCGGCCCCTCATGTGAGCGCAGTCGAGCCGGAGTTCCGAGGACGAAGGGGGCTGGATTGCGTCGTCGTCCCGCGGGCGGGACTCCTCGCAATGACATTTTGAGAACACGCCATAGCCTCGACGACACGCCCAAGAGCCGACCAACCTAAGAATTGTCGCGCTATTCACGGCATCGTCCGTCGCTCGCCGCTGGCCGCGGCCAGCGTTGCGCCCAAGGTTGCCGTTGCCTGTCTTCCCCCATGAAATCCCGGTATTCAATCGTGCGTTTGTTCACCATTCTCCTGGGCGCGCTCGCGTCGCTCGCCGGCGCCGAGCCGTTGCAGGTCTGCGGTCATCTGCCGGCCCTGGCGGCGCCCGAGTGGATCCGCAAGGAAACCATCTACGAGGTGAATGTCCGGCAGTTCTCCGCGGCGGGCACCTTCGCCGGAGTCGAGGCCGATTTGCCGCGGCTGAAGGACCTGGGCGTCGGGGTGCTGTGGTTCATGCCGATCTATCCCATCGGCGTGGAGAACCGCAAGGGGACGCTCGGCAGCCCCTACGCGGTGCGCGATTACTACGGCGTCAATCCGGAGTTCGGCACGGAGGCGGATTTCGCGAAGCTGGTGAACGCCGCGCATGCCCAGGGTTTCCGGGTCGTCCTCGACTGGGTGCCCAACCACACCGCCTGGGACAATCCGCTGGTGAAGGAACACCCGGACTTCTACGTCCGCGACGCGCAGGGGCGCTGCGTGCCGCCGACCGACACCGACTGGACGGACGTCGTGCAGCTCGACTTCAAGAACCCCGCGGTGCGCGAGTACGAGACGGCGGCGATGACCCATTGGATCCAGAAGTTCGGCGTCGACGGCTTCCGGTGCGATTTCGCCAAGGGTCTGCCGACGGCGTTTTGGGACGAGGTGTCGGCGCGGCTGCGGGCCGTGAAGCCGGATCTGTTCCTGCTCGCCGAGGCCGACCTGCCGCAGGAGCAGCTCCGCGCGTTCCAGGCCTCGTACAGTTTCGGGCTGATGAAGGTGTTCAACGACGTGGCGGCCGGGGGCGCCGGGGTGTCGAAGATCGAGGACGAGGTGATCCGCACGCAGGTCGTGTTTCCCCAGGGGGCGATCCTGCTGCGCTACACGACGAACCACGATGAGAACAGCTGGGCCGGCACCGACCTGGAGCGGCTCGGCGGCGGCGTGCAGGCGTTCGCGGTGATGACCTTCATGCTCGACGGCATTCCGCTCCTCTACAACGGCCAGGAGGCCGGGCTCGACCACCGCCTGAAGTTCTTCGAGCACGATCCGATCCCGTGGCGCCCGAGCCCGATGGCCGATTTCTACCGCACGCTGTGCGCGCTGAAGCGGACGGATCCGGCCCTGCGCACCGGCGAGCCCATGCGGCGGATCGCCACCACTGTCAACGGATCAATCTATGCGGTCCTGCGCGAGGCGGGCGCGCACCGCGCGATCTCATTCTGCAACCTGACCGCCAAGGACGCGACCGTCGACGCGGTCGATCCCGCGCTCAACGGCCGCTGGCGCGACGTTTTTACCGGCGAGATCGTGACGTGGCAGGTGCCGGTGTCATTCGCGTTGCAGTCGTGGAAGTACCGCGTGCTGGTGTCGGTGGAGTGATCCTTTTCACCGGAGTCCCCTGGGAAAAGGAAGTCACGGCGCGGTGTCATCGTGCCCGGCCGCGCAGAAGCCTGGCGCGCCGAGGCGTTTCTTCCGTCGCCAACGATCAGGATCACCGACCCCGCGCCGGTGAAAACCGATTGCCAACCGCGACGCTCTCGCGGGGTTCGGTGCATCCACTGGTTCGGCCTTGTCCGACATTCAGTGTGTCTTTCGTGTGTCCGGCGTCGGTTTGTCAAACTGCAGCACTTCAATGGGCA
>DATIWI010000144.1:0-9040 GCA_035519475.1 Opitutaceae bacterium | reverse complement strand
GGGCGGCGGAGAGTGAGTGGAGAGGCGGGCCGGGCGCACTTGCGGGCGGAAAGGCGCGGGCCGGCTTGCGGAGGAGGAGGAAACATCGGTGCGCCCGGCGCTTTGAAAAGCGGCGCTTGGTAACAGCGTTGTTACATGGTCCGGGATCGAACCGGCCGAAAGCACAGCAGCGCGGTTTGCTTCACCGCACGCTCAGCGATGGCGGGAAGCCGGGGACACGAGGATAACGGCCGGCTGGGCGTGCCGCCGATTCAGCGAAGGCAGGAGGACCACGGCAGGCCGGCGGAAGCGGGATGCCGTCCGGCATGCCGCCGGCTCGGCGAACGCGGAAGATCGTTAGTCGCGCGGCGGCGCCGGGCCTCCGTGGAATCGGCCGCGTCGTGGCGGCCCCCGCGTCACTCCACACGGATAACCCCAGGCGACATGTCAGCTAATGGTTGACATGTCGCCGGGTCTTCCGGCGCGCCGCAAGGAGGAGCACCAGCGTGACGACGAACCAGACTCCCATCGCCCCGCCACCGCTGCTCGCGCTGCCGCCGGTTGGTCCGCCCGGGGCGACGCTTACGGTCAGCGTCGCGGCGCTGCTCGTCACACTGCCGGAGAAATTGGCAACCGTGACCGTGTAGGTGCCGGCATTGGCGGGCTGTGCATTCGGCAGGCTCAGCGTGCTGCTCGTGGCGCCGGCGATGTCCGTGCCATTGAAATGCCATTGGTACGCCGGCGCGGGACGGCCCGAGGTCGTAACTGAAAACTGGACATTGGCGCCGGCCGGCACGCTCTCGCTCTGCGGTTGGGCGGTGATGGCGGGCGCGGCGGGGATGAATGCGACCCGAATCGTATGGTTGTTCGTGTCCGCGACATAGAGGTTGCCGCTGGCATCCACCGCGATGCCGGTGGGGTAGGTGAAACGGGCGGCGGCGCCGACGCCGTCGGCGGTGCCGCTGGCGCTGGCCAGGCCGGCAATCGTGCTGACTGTGCCGGCCGGCGTGATTTGCCGGATGGTATGATTGTCGGTGTCCGCGACGTAGCAGTTGCCCGCTCCATCGACGGCGACCCCCGACGGATAGGCGAATTGCGCCACGGCGGCGGGTCCATCATCGCTGCCGATGCTGCCGGATCCAACCGCCGCAGTCAGGGTGGCGGTCGCGAGGACGAGCTTCTGGATGCGGCTGGAGTTGGCGTCCGCGATGTAGAGGTTGCCCGCGCCGTCGAGGGCCAGGCCCTGCGGCCCAGCAAGCCAGGGACCGCCGGTGAGGTGGAAGGGCGGATACACCGTCGCCACCGTTCCGGCCAGCGTGATTCGGCGGATCGCGTTGTTCAGGGTATCCGCCACGTAGAGATTGCCGGCCGCGTCCACGACCAGGCCGGACGGGCCGTTGAATCGGGCCATGGCGTCAGGTCCATCGGCGGAACCCGCGGACCCGGCCTGGCCGGCCAGGGTGGTCACGACACCGGTGGGAGAGACTTTGCGGATGGTGTCGTTGTCGGTGTCCGCCACGAAGACATTACCGACCGCGTCGACCGCCACGCCGGCGGGATGGCTGAACCGGGCGGCGCTACCAGTGCCGTCGGAGCCGCCGTTGAGACCTGCCGAGCCCGCCAAGGTGGTCACAACTCCGCCCGGTGCGACCTTTCGGATGGTGTGATTGTCGGTGTCGGCCACATAAACGTTGCCGGCCCCATCGACGGCGAGGTCGGCGGGTGCGGCAAAGCGGGCGGCAGTGCCCGTACCGTCCGCGCTCCCGCTGATGCCGGCCCGTCCGGCCAGCGTCGTGACCGTGAGCGGCGTGCCGGCCATGACCGTTAGCGTTGCCGACCCGGTGATCGCAAGGCCGTTTGAATTCGTGATCACGCAACGGAAGGAGGCGCCGTCCGCGGCGGAGGCAGTGTTGATCGTGATTCTCGGGGCGGTCGAGCCATCGATCGTGCCGTTGGCGATCGCGTCGTCGCGCAGATCGACCCAGGCTGCGGAGTTCCCCGTCCGGCGCTGCCAGCGGCAGACGGCGGGCGAATTCGAGTCGAACGCCACGGAGAAGGTCGCGTTCTGGCCGATCGTCACTGTCTGATTCGATGGCTGCGCGGTGATCGCCGGCAGGGAGCCGTCGAGCGAGCGGTCCACGACAAAGAAGCTGTGGTACGAGCCGGCGGCGATCGTCCGCACATGGTCGGCGATCTGGACCGGCGTGATGCGGGCGACGGTGGTTGTGTCGCCCAGCTGGCCGTAATGGTTGTCGCCCATCGCCCACAGCGTGGCATCGGTCTTCACGAACAGGCTGTGGTTTTGCCCGGCCGAGATCGCGCGGACGCCGGACGCGATCGGCACGGGAGTGACGACATCGCCATACATTCCCCCCAATTCCCCGGACGCGCTCTCGCCCATGCCCCAGAGCGTTCCGTCCGTTTTCACGAACAGGCTGTGATGGTAACCGGCGGCCACCAGCCAGACATCGGAGGCGATCGGCACGGGTGTGGCGCGGTCGGCCGCCGTGCCGTCGCCCAATTGGCCCATTCGGTTGTAGCCCATGCCCCAGAGCGTGCCATCGTCTTTGACGAACAAGCTGTGCTCCCCGCCCGCCGAGAAGGCGCGGACGCCGCTGGCGATTCGCACCGGCCTGCTGACGATTGACCCCGTGGCGACACCGAGCTGGCCGTAGCCGTTGTAGCCCATTCCCCAGAGGGTGCCGTCGCTGGCCAGAAACAGCGTGTGGTCAGCGCCTGCTGTCACCGCCTGGATGTTAAAATAGGGGTCGGAGGTCCGGTTGACCGGCACAGGCGAAGCGGAATCGGTCGTGGTCCCGTCGCCCAATTGGCCGTCGTGGTTGCGCCCCATTCCCGTGAGCCAGGCCTCGTACCGCAGAATCAAGCTGTGGTTCGCGCCGGCCGCGACCCCTCGCCCGTAGGCATAGGTTGTCACCGGTGCCAAGACGTCGCGCGAAACCGTGGTGCCGTCGCCCAGTTGCCCGTACAGGTTGGCGCCCGTCGCCCAAATCGTTCCGTCCGCCGTCCAGACCAGACTGTGGCTTTCCCCGCCGGCCGCCGCGAGAACGCCGCCCACGATCGCGACGGGAGCCGCACGGTCGGTCGTGCTTCCGTCGCCAAGTTGTCCGCTCGTGTTGTTGCCGGCGGCCCAAAGGACGTTGTTCGAGGGGTCAAAGGGCACGCCCATGCGAATCGCGTGGTTGAGCGAATCGGCCACATAGATCGTCCCGGCCGGGTCCACGGCAATGCCGCGGGGAGAGCGAAACAGGGCGCCTCGGCCGATGCCGTCGAGATTCCCGCCGGTCCAGCCCGCAAGATCCACGATCACTCCCGTGGGAGTGATGAGCTGGATACGGCAGTAGTCTCTAATCACTGCGAACACGTTTCCCGAGCGGTCGACGGCGATGCCTACCGGCGCCGGGCCGGTTAGGGCCAACGTCGTCACTTGGCCGCCCGGGGTGACCTTGCGGATCCCTCCGATCGATCCGCTGTGCCACTGGCCGACGTAAATGGTCCCACCAGGATCAACTGTCAGGCCGGCGGGTTGGTTGAAGCGGGCGGCGCTGCCCACGCCGTCGGCATCGCCGAAGGATCCGGCCGACCCCGCGACGGTGGACACTTCACCGCCGGGAGCGAACCTGCGCAGCGTATGGTTGCCGGTGTCGGCGACGTAGACGTTTCCAGATGCATCCACCGCCACGCCTTCCGGGCCGTTGAAGCGCGCCTCGGTGCCCGTGCCGTCGGCAGAACCGGGATTGCCGGCCGAGCCGGCGACAGTGGAGACCGTGCCGTCGGGGGCGATCTTCCGGATCGTGTGGTTGCCGGTGTCGGCGACATAGATCGTGCCGGCGGCGTCGGCGGCCACGGCGGCGGGCCGGTTAAATCGGGCGGCGCTGCCGATTCCGTCGGCGCTCCCCTCGGTGCCGGCAGTGCCGCCAAGGGTCGTCACCACTCCGTCGGGCGTGATCTTTCGGATCGTGGAGTTGCCCGTGTCGGCGACGTAGAGATTTCCGGCGGAATCGATGGCCAGCCCGCCCGGGGCGGAGAATCGCGCGCGGCTGCGGGAACCGTCCGCGGCGCCAGGGCTGGCGGCGCCCGCCAGGGCAGTGAAGGTGTAGGGCGTGTAGTTGGTCTGTCCGAGGGCGAGCGCGGGCAGCAGGCCCAGCAGGAGGGCGGGTGTTCCAGGCAAATCAAAGGCGAACCAAATCCGGTGGATGCTCATGTGGCTCTTCCTGAGGGGAGAACGATTGGCTCCGGTCTCGTGCGCGCGCGGATCCGCGCCGCGGCGAGCAGCGCCAGCAAACCGGCGAACCAGCATTCCATTGCGCCACCACCGCCGCCGGCGGCAGTCGAGGTGGACGACCCTGTCGGAACTGCATTGACGGTCAGGGTCGCCGCGTTGCTGGTCACGCTGCCGGAGTCGTTGGTGACGGTGACGGTGTAGGTGCCGGCATTCATCGCCTGAACGTTGGCCAGGCTCAGGGAACGCGTGGTGGCGGCGCTGATCGCCGTGCCATTGAAGTTCCACTGATAGGTCGGCGCCGGTTTGCCGGTGACCGTCACGGAGAACTGCACGGTGGCGCCCGTGGTCACCGATTGGCTCTGCGGCTGGGCGGTGAACGCGGGTGCGGCGGCGACATAGGCGAGACGAATGGTGTGGTTGTTCGTGTCGGCGATGTAGAGATTCCCGCTGGCGTCCACCGCGATACCGGTGGGGTAGGTGAAGCGGGCGGCAGCGCCGACGCCGTCCGCGCTGCCGCTGGCGCCGGCCAGGCCGGCAACGGTGCTGACCACGCCGCCCGGCGTGATTTGCCGGATGGTATGATTGTCGGTGTCCGCGATGTAGAGATTGCCGGTTCCGTCGGCCGCGATGCCGGACGGATAGGAGAATCGCACGAGGTTGGCGGATCCATCGGCACTGCCGGAGGTGCGGGTCTGGCCGGCGATGGTGGATACGACTCCGGTCGCGAGGACGAGTTTGCGCAGAGTATCGTTGTTGGTGTCGACGATGTAGAGATTCCCGGCGGCATCCAGAGCCAGGCCCTGCGGGCCGTAGAACCACACCTGATTGCCGGTGCCGTCGGCGCTGCCACTCCAGCCCGCGGCTCCGGCCGGCGTGCTGACAACGCCGCCCGGGGTGACTTTCCGGATGGCGTGATTCAGCGTGTCGGCGACATAGAGATTACCGGTCGCATCGACCACGATGCCGGAAGGCCCGTTGAAGCGGGCGGCGGCGGCCGGACCGTCGGAGGTCCCGCTGACGCCGGGCGCTCCCGCCAACGTCGTCACCACGCCGGTGGCCGTGATCTTCCGGATCGTGTCGTTGCCCGTGTCGGCCACATAGACCGTGCCGGTGCTGTCGACGGTCACGCCGGCGGGGTCGCCAAACCGGGCGGCACTGCCCGTGCCGTCGGTCGCACCCCGGCTTCCCGCCAATCCGGCCAGCGTGGTCACCGTCCCATCCGGGGCGATCTTCCGGATCGTGTGATTGTCCGTGTCGGCGACGTAAACGTTGCCGGCCCCATCGACGGCGAGGTCGGCGGGGGCGACGAAGTGGGCGGCGCTGCCCGGGCCGTCCGCGCTGCCGCTGACGCCGGCCTGTCCGGCCAGCGTGGTGACGGTGAGCGGCGTGCCGCCGATGACCGTGAGCGTCGCCGGATCGGAGGTCACGCTGCCGCTGGCGTTGGTCACCACGCAGCGGAAAGAGTCGCCATTCATCGAAGCGGTCGCGGCACTGACGGTCAGCGTGGCGGTGGCGGTCCCGGCAAAGGCGGCATTGTCGGCCAAGTCGGTCCAGGTGCCGGTGCCATTCGCGCGGCGCTGCCAACGGAAGGCCACCTCGGAAACGGAACCCGCGCTCACGGTGAAGACGGCACTCTGGCCCGCGCTGACGGCGCGGTTCACCGGCGGCGTCGTGACGACAGGAAAGGCGGAGAGCTGGCCCTTGCGGATCGTGTTGTCGAGGGCGTCGACGAGATAGAGGTTGCCGGCGTCATCGACGGCGATGCCGACGAGGCCGTTGAAACGCGCCGCGTCGGCGGTCCCATCGGCGCTGCCCGGCTCGCCGGCGACTCCGCCGATCGTCGTGACCGCCCCGGAGGTCGCGATCCGGCGGACCACGTGAAGATTATAGTAGGTCAGGTAGATGTTGCCGGATCCGTCGACCGCGATGCCGCTCGGGCTGTCCGTCGTGATCGGGCCGTACCCATAGCGTTCGAACAAAGCGGGTGTGACGCTCAGCTTGACGCCAGTGGCGATGGTGGTGACGACGCCGGCCGGCGTGACCCGTCGGATGGAGCCGGCGTTGCTGGCATCCAGCACGTAGAGGTTGCCGTCGCGATCAGCCGCCAGCGCGTACGGTGCATTGAAGCGTGCGTCGCCGCCGGTGCCGTCGGCTCCGCCCGGTTGGCCCTGGGCGCCGGCAAACGTCGAGATCGTCCCGGCCGGCGAGATCTTCTGGATGATATGGTATCCCGAAACGGCGACGTAAACGTTGCCTGAACCATCCGCGGCCACACCCAAGACCGGCGAAAGGATATTGGACAGTTCGCCCACTCCGGTCGCGAGCGTCGTCACCACGCCGGCCGGAGTCGTGATCTTCCGGATCTGATGGTAGAAGGAGTCCGTGGTGTAGAGAATTCCCGCGGGATCGGCCGCGATCCCTTCAATCTCGAAAAACGACGCTGCGCTTCCCGTGCCGTCGGCGAAGGGGAACGGACCCCCTCCCGCCAGCGTCGAAACCAGGCCGTTCGGGTAGACCTGCCGGATCAGCGCGCTGGGTGTCTCCGCGTCGGTGACGTACAGGTTTCCCGAGCGATCCACCGCCAGGTACCGGGGGCGGGCAAACCCTGCGCTGCCGCCCGTCCCATCGGCGCGGTTTCGTTGTCCGGGGAAGCCGGCGAGCATCGTGGCGTTCGGAGCTCCCGCTGCCATCGAGTGGATCGTGTTGGCGACATCGGCGAAATAGAGGTACCCGGCGGCGTCCAGCGCCAGGCTGACCGGCGCGCCGAACTGCGGATCTGCTGCGGCGTCGCCGACCCCGCCAAAACGGTCATCCGCGTATGCCGTGGTCGTGACCACGCCGGCGGGCGTGATCCGGCGAATGCTGCCCGCGTCCGCCGCCCAGAGGATTCCGGCGCTATCGACCGCCAGCCCGAGCGGCTGCCGAAATCCGGCCGCCGCCCCCGTGCCGTCATCTGTGCCGTAGCCACCGCCGGCCAACGTGCTGAATACCCCGGCGGCGGTGATCTTCCGGACGCGTCCCATGTCCCCAACATACACAGTCCCGGCGGCATCGACCGCGATGCCGCGCGGCTCGTCGAGGCCGGTGGAGGCGTCGGCCAGGGTGGTGACGGCACCCGCGGGCGTGACCCGTCGAACGGCGTTGTTGCCGGAATCCGCCACATAAAGGTTGCCGGCGGCATCGACGGCCAGGCCCGCCGGCTTGGCGAACCGTGCGGCAGCGCCGGTGCCGTCGTCGTTGCCCGGGTGAGTCGGGAGGCCCGCCAAGGTCATGACGAAGCCCGACGGTGCGATCTTGCGGATCGTGTGATTACCGGTGTCGGCGACGTAGAGATTGCCGGCGCCATCGAGGGCCACCGCATACGGCTGATTGAATCGGGCCGCACTCCCGACGCCGTCCGTCATGCCGTGTTCGCCGGCCTTGCCAGCGATGGTGGTCACGACGTGCCGGGGAGTCACTTTGCGGATGGTGTGGTTGTCCTTGTCCGCCACGTACACGTTGCCTGCCGCGTCCACCGCCACGCCCTGCGGTGAGTTGAAGCGCGCGGCGGTGCCGGTGCCGTCCTCAGAGCCCACGCTCGCGCGGCTCGCGAGCGTCGTGAATGTATAGGGGGTGAAATCAGCCTGCCCCAATCCCAGCGCGGGCAGCAGGCCCAGCGCCAGGGCGCTGACTACGAGCGCGTGCGGTCCCGAGCCCCTGCTCCGAAGGGAAACCAGCGGAATTTTCGTGGACTTCATGGTTGGTATCCTTCTGCAACGGGAAGAGCTGACAGCGCGGCCAGCCCCTAGCCGGGTCGATCGCGGTTTTCCGTCGCGAGGCGCTTCGGACGCAGCGACAGGCCGGCCAATCGTTGGTATTCCACCGGCGGCCGGGCGGAGATGCGCGGCGCCGGGAAGTACGGAATCCCCCGCGGACCCCACCCGCCGTTCGACGGCTTGGCGGGTGAACGCGGGAGCGCGCTCGCGATGAGGCGCTGGAGATCCCCCAGCGTGTGGACGTGAGTAAGGTGGTCGTTGTCGATCGAAATCGGCAGCACGTCCTCGGCGAACATCACGAGCTCCATCAGCGTCAGCGAATCGAGCCCGAGATCCTCGCTCAGCCGGAGTTCCTCCGTGGGCTCGGCGAGCCGCGTGCGCAGGTTCGGCTCCACGAACCGCTCGACCACGCCGCGGATGATGGCGGGCACATGCTCGGCGTTGCCGGTGATCCGGTACAGACGGGCGGCCTCACCAGTGGCCGGCGAGCAGCGCTTGAGGGTGTCCCGCAAGGCGTCGTCGTCGATCGGCGCGAGGGACTGCGGGGGCGTCGGAAGATTCTGATCGGATTTCCCGTCGGGGCCGGCGATTTGGGCCATGATGCTTTCCTCGAAATGGGGACGGTTCAAGGCCGCCCAACGAGTACGACAATCGGGCGCGCCAAACCCGCTATCGGCAGTTGAAGATCAAGAATCTTCTTTTCAGGGCTTGCCAAGGCGCGCTAACGGGCGCGATGGCAACCAATTCCCCGGCCAGGAAGCCATGATGGCTTCCTGGATTTCCGGCTTCTGAATTGAGCCTGGAAAGTAAGCAGCGTGGCGTGCCTCGCCGGAGCCCTGGCGAAGGCAGGAGACCTTCCCTCCAGAATCTCGCTTTAGAACGTGGCGGTCAGCGAGACCGAATACGTGCGGCCGCGCCAGTCGCCGTAGGGCTGGACACCCGCGCCCGACGGATCGTTGGCGTACCTGGGCAGGTGGGCGCCGAAGACATTGTTGACGCGCAGCTGCCCGCGCAGACCGAAGCGCGACGATTTCCACGGCAGCCATCGGCCCACGTCTCCCTG
>DATIWI010000143.1:0-3928 GCA_035519475.1 Opitutaceae bacterium | reverse complement strand
GCTCGCCCACATGGGGCTCGAGCCCGACGAGCGCGCGCGGATCACGACCAGGTACTACGTCGCCGGTCACATGATGTACATCCACTCGGCCGAGCTGGCCAAGCTCAAGCACGACGTGGCCGAGTTCATCGGCGCGGCGCTCAAGAAGTAGCGGGGCCGCAGGCCGGAGCGGCCACGCGGCCGCCGGTATAGGTGGCTCGATTTAGGTATCCCTCGAATCGGCTGGGGATTATGATGCCCGGGTCGACGTCCCCCGGGAAGGCCGCGCGTGCGCCGAAGCTGGATGCTTCTGCTACTGACGATTGGGCTCCATCCGATGCCGGCGTGGGGGCTGAACCTCGAATGGGCCGGTGGACCCCGGGACCTCGAGTTCACGTCGGCCCGGCGCTGCACGCTGATCGTCTTTCCCTCGGCGGCGGAGATGACGTTGCCCGCGCACTGGCGCCTCTACTGGACCGGCAATTCCGAGCTGCAGCCGCAGCAGGCGATTCAGTTCCTGACCATGCCGGGCCCGAGCGACGCCCTGCCGGTGTGCGCGGTCGAGCCGGCCACCACCGACGACGATCGCCTCTCGAACACCTCGACGGTCGAGTTCTGCGAGCCCGGCGACACACCGACGCGCGCGGCGTACGTTCTGCTGCTCGACCCGAGCCTTCACGCCAAGTTCAAGGTGGTGGGCGAGACCGGCTCGCTGCTCGACTTCAACGATTCTTCCCAGGTGACGGTGAACGGCGGCGGCGACGAGGACTACCCGGCCGCGCTGCGGCTGGTGAGTCCGCTGCCGGATTCGGCCGGGATCGCGCGCGTCGGCATCGCGGGGCAGGGACTCGATCGCGTGCAGTCGGCGTGGCTCTACGCGCCCGGCTCGCAGGCGCCGAGCCATGCGCTGCCCGCCCTCAAACAGACCGCGACCACGACCGCGGCTCCGCTTCCCATTCTCTCCCAGACCGCGACCACACTCACCGTGGCGGTGCCGGACGACGCCCCGCCGGCCGGCACGCTGGTGCTGAGCAACGGCGACGGCCAGGCGAACTCCGCCGAGACGCTCGAGGGAATTCTCGGCTACGACCCCCTCGCGGTGGGCGGCGCGGCGCGCATGGTTCCGCCGTTCCCGTTCGAGGCCAAGGACTTCTCGTTGATCTTCGTCAATGGCCAGTACCACATCTTCTACATGTGGCTGAATGGCAACGTTCCCGACTCGCTCCAGTCGATCGACGTGGGGCACGCGGTCTCGACCAATCTCTACAACTGGACGCAGCTTCCGCACGTGGTGCCGTCGCGGCCCGGCAAGTTCGACGCCGGCCACATCTGGGCGCCCACCGTGATCGAGAACAACGGCGTCTACTACATGTACTACACCGGCGTCTCCAAGGATCCCCTGGGCGGCGAGGGTGTGCAGAGCATTGGCCGAGCGATCTCGACCGACCTCGAGCACTGGACGCAGGAAGATCAGCCGGTGCTCTCGTGCGCCGACATTCCCTGGTCGGACTGCGACGCCAGTTCCGCCGGCAAGCAGTTCCGCGATCCGTTCGCGATGTTCGACCCGTCCGATCCGACCCACGAGCTGATGTTCTTCGTGGCGCGACTCGCGACCGACCCCGATCAGCAGCTGGTGGGCGTCGCCGACACGCACGATCTCGCCGGTGCGTGGGCGAACCTGCAACCGATGTGGTGCACCGACAAGTATCCGAACAATTTTCTTGGCTACAACGAGTCGCCGCACGTGTTCCAGCATGGTCCGCTCTGGTACCTGATGTTCACCACCAGCTCGGGGCACCCGATCCGCTTCAAGACCGCCGCCAGCCCGCTCGCCGATTCGTTGCTGTGGAGCGGCCAGTACCGGCTCTACGACGAGGTGGGGCAGGATCCCAATTCCGACGACTTCATCGCCTCGGAGCACCTGACGGTGCAGGGCGTGGATTACCTGGCAGTGGTGGATCGAGCCGCGGTCGCGCCGGGGGTCGAGATCCGGATGATGACCTATACGAGCCCACCGCACTTCACGTTGAGCGCGCCGCCGGTGGCCGCGGTTTCGCCCGCAGGGCCCCCCAGCGCACTGGACCTGCGCTGGGTCTCGGCGCCCGGCAGCCGGGCCGGGATCTCGCTCCAGCTCGCCCTGCCTGGGTCGGCCACCGGCCGCATCGAAGTCTTCGACGTGGCGGGTCGATCCGTGGCACGATTATGGGACGGCTGGCTGCCCTCCGGCCTAAGCCACTGGACCTGGGATGGCCGGCTCTCGACGGGAGGCCCCGCCGGAAGCGGTGTCTACTTCGCTCGCGTTCGCACTACCGTCGACTCGAGGACGATTCGTGTCGCGCTCCTACGATAAGCGTTTCATCGCCGCGCTGGCGATGGCCGTGTCGGGCCTCGCTGTCGGCGCAGGCGCGCACGCCGCCGGCGTCCAGTTGTGGGCGCCCGGCGGAGTGCCGATGGTCTCGACGCTCGACGATCGGTCCTACCCGATGGCCGTTCCGGACGGCGCGGGCGGCGCCTTCGTCGTGTGGTTCGAGGGCGGCGCCGTCCGCCTGCAGCGTCTCACCCCGGCCGGCTCGGTGGCGCCGGGCTGGAGTACCAGCGCGGGTCTCATGGTCTGCAACGAGACGATCCACGGCGGCTGGATGCAGTCCAATCCGCGCGCGATCCCGGACGGCCAGGGCGGGCTGTTCGTGCTCTGGTGCGACCAGCGCCTCCAACCCTGTGAGGTGAGTTGCCTCGGAGATCCCGGCCAGCTGTTCGTTCAGCGTGTCACCTCGAGCGGTGCGATTGCCGCGGGATGGCCCCCGCTGGGCGCCGACGTCGGATCCGCGCTGGGGAAGATGAACCCGCAGCCCTACGGCTCGCCGGGCTACCCGAGCGAGATGAATCCGGTGATGGTCGCGGACGGCCTCGGCGGTGTGCTGGTCGCCTGGACGGAGGGAACCACTCCCTATTTCCCGACCACGCCGATTCCCGGCCTGCACGTGCAGCGATTGAACGGCGCCGGCGAGAGACTGTGGGGCGATCATGGGCTGGTGGCGTGCGCGCCGCCCAGCGGCGCGCCTTGCTATCCGGCGATCGCGCCCGCTGGCGCCGGCGGCGCGATCGTGGCCTGGGAGGACGATCGCGACGCGACCGACGGCTCGCGGATTTACTTCCAGCAGATCTCGAGCGTCGGTCAGCCGCTGCTGGATGCGAACGGGCGGAGGTTGAGCGCGATTGCCGACGTTCAGGAGCGTTGCCCGCAGCTCGTCGCGCTCGCCAACGGCGGAGCAGTGGCGGTATGGGAGGCGGGGGTCTCGAATCAAGGCCACGATCTGTTTGGCGCTCGTGTGGGCCCCGGTGCGCAGGCGGTGACCGCTAAGGGTTCCGCGATCGCAGTCGAGACGCCGATCGTGACGTCCGCGCTTCCCGGCGGCGAGCTGTCCCTGATCGCGAGCGCGTCTTCGGGCGCCTGGCTCTCGTGGACCGACGTGCGCAATCCCGGCTATCAGGCCATGTACGTACAGCGCCTGCGTGACGACGGCGGCGCCATGCCAGGCTGGCCGGCGGGAGGGCTTGCGACGTGCGGGCCGACGGCGACCCGATGTGCGAGCCCAATGCTGGTCGAAGACGTGCTCGGGGGAGTCTACGTCGGCTGGCGGGACGACAACGGCCCGACGGTTGCGCGCTTCGTTCGCGGTGCAAGGGCGCGCGGATGGCCTTCGAACGGCGTGGTGCTGAGCACCACAGGCTACGACGTAGGATTTCACATGATCCCCGACGCGGCCCATGGCGCGATACCGGTATGGGACGAGTGGATGTCTTACGCCGGCGTCGACGACATCCGCGCCCAGCGCATCGCGCCCTTCGATGCGGTCCCCTACGTCCTGCCGGTGGGCGATCCGCTGGTGGCCCCGCAGCCCCCGCCCGGCGGGCTGAACGAGCTCAAGGCCCAGCTCGAGGTGAAACC
>DATIWI010000142.1:0-11867 GCA_035519475.1 Opitutaceae bacterium | reverse complement strand
ACGGCGCACCGGTGCGATCAACTGGTGCGGGTCGGACTTGGTCCGGACCAACAAGAAGAGCCAGCCCCAGCCCATTTGATCCTGGGCGAGGTAGAATCCCGCCTCGTCGCGGCCCGGCGGTGTGAACAAGCCCTGCATCTGCAGATCCGGCACGACCCCGACGACCGTGACCCAGCGCTGGTAGGTCTCGTTGGTGCGGAAACGCCGGCCCAACGGGTCCTGCCCCGGCCAGAATTTCCTCGCGAACGATTCGTTCACGACTGCCGAACAGCCGTCCGCGTCCTGCTGTTCGCGCCCGTCGAACAGGCGGCCGGCCGCGGGCCTCGCCCCGATGAGGCGGAAATAATCGTTGGAGACGACCTCCAGCCAGACGGTGGGCCGATCGTTGTCGTGGGCGAAGACCGCGCCCTCCGGGGCCATCTGGGTGCGGACGCCCGTGCCGATGAAATCGCGACTCGTGACGGCGGCGGATTCGACCCCGGGCTCGGCCCGCAGGCGGTCAAGCAGGGTGCGGTAGAATCGCGCCCGCGCCGCGGCGGTGGGCTGGGTGCCCTCTTGGAGTTCAATCCGGCCCGTGAGCAGCCGCTCCGGCTCGTAGCGAAGGTTGGCCCGGCGCGTCTGCCAGATCGTGAGCGCCATCACGCCGGCGCCGACGAGCAGCATGGTGGAGAACGCGATTTGCGCGGTGACGAGCCAGCGGGCCAGGCGGCCCAGACCCAGGCTCGACGCCGCCCGTGAGTCGTCCTTCAGCGCGGTGTTCACGTCCACGCGGGACGCCTGCCACGCCGGCACGATGCCCGCGAGCCCGCCGGCCCCGAGCATGGCGCCGAACGCGAGGGCCAGAACCCGCCAGTCGAGGCGGAAATCGTACCAGCTCGGGATGGTCAGTTTTTCGACCAATTCCCGCTGCAGGAAGTCCACGCCGCCCTGCGCCAGCAGCAGGCCGCCGGCCGCGCCCCCGGCGGCGAGCACCAGCGTTTCGACGAGGAGCTGGCGCAGCAGGCGGCCGCGGCCCGCGCCGACGGCGGCCCGCACGGCGAGCTCGCGCGTCCGCTGCGCGGCGCGGCCCAGGAGCATGTTGGCGACGTTCACGCAGGCGAGCACGAGGATGAACCCGGTCATCGCCAGCATCAGGAAAAGGATGGAACGGACGTTGCCGCCCGCGTAGGCCAGCGCGAACTTCTGCACCACCATCCGTTCGTAGCCGTGGTTGGTCTCCGGCCAGCGCTGCGCGAGGCTCGCGGCCAGCGCGTCGAATTCGGCGCGCGCCTGCCCCAGCGTCACGCCCGCCTGCAGCTTGCCGACCATCTGCACGCGCTCGACCAGCCGGAGCCGCGGATCGCTGTCGGGCGAGGCGCGCAGATTGATCCAGAGGTCCTCGGAGCCCGGAAAGTCAAAATGCGGCGGCATCACCCCGATGATGGTGCCCGCCTCGCCGTTGACGGTCAGCGGGCGGCCCAGCACCGCCGGATCGCCGGCGAACTCCCCGTGCCAGAGCGCGTCGGAGAGCACGATCTGCAACGGCCCGCCCGGCCGGTCCTCCGCGTCGGTGAACCAGCGGCCGAGCATCGGCCGGACGCCCAGCGCCTCCAGCAGGTTGGCGCTGCTGACGCCGCCGGTGTGATGGGACGGCAGCCGGCCCGGGCCGCTGAGGTTGAGCCCAAACGTGTTCACCCCGGCCAGCGTGGCGAAGGACATCTGGCGCTCGCGCAACGCGAGATAATCGCGGTAGGGGACGGGCTGCCAGCTGCCGGGATCGCCCCCGCCCTGCGGATCCAGGCGGGCGACGTGCATCAGGCGGTCGGCCCCCGTGAACGGCAGTCCGCGGAGCAGGATCCCGTCGATCAGGCTGAACTGGGTGACGACCAGGCCGATGCCGAGGCTGAGGGACAGCGCCGCCAGCAGGCTGAAGCCCGGCCGGCGGAGCACCAGCCGAACGCCGCCCCGGAAATCCCGGAAGAGCGATTCGATTCTCATGGCGGATGACGGTTAGTCCGAGCGGAGCGCGACGACCGGGTCGACCCGCGTGGCGCGGCGGGCAGGAATGAGGCAGGCCAGCAGGGCGACCGCGGCCAGCCCCAGGGAGACCAGGGCAAACGTCCACGGGTCAAAGGCGCCGACGTCGAAGAGCATGCTCTGCAGCGCCCGGCCGACTCCCACCGAGCCGACGAGCCCGAGGAGGAGGCCGAGCAGGACCATGCGCATGCCCTGCGTGATCACGAGCCGCAGCACGTCCTCGCTCTTGGCGCCTAGCGCCTGGCGGATGCCGATCTCGCGCGTCCGCTGGGTCACGTTCCAGGCCACGACGCCGTAGATTCCGACCACGGCAAGGGCGAAAGCGAGCGCCGCAAACAAGCCGAGGAGGATCGTGTTGAACCGCGGCACCTGCAGCGATTCGCCGACAAGGCCGGTCATCGGGATGACGCGCCCAACGGGCTGATCGCGGTCGAGCGCGGCCACCATCTGACGCAGACCCGGTGCCGCGCGGGCCGGATCGCCCTCGGTGCGGAGCAGCACGGTCATCGCGCCGCGCAGCGTCGGGGCGGTCCAACTCTGGCGCACCGGGATGTAGGCGGAGGGGGGCGGATCCATCTGCAGCGCGAACTGGCGGGCGTTCGACACGACGCCGACGACGGTGCTCCAGTGGAACGTGTCCAGGCCCGGCGGCAGCAACCCGGGCTTCATCAGGTTGGGCGGAAGGCCCAGCATCACGCGCTTGCCCAGGGGATCCCCGCCAGGAAGGAACTTCTTCACCGCCGCTTCATTGAGGATGATCACCGGGTCGGATCCCTCGCGGTCCGCGTCCGTGAAGGTCCGGCCCTCCACGAGCCGCAGCCCGAGCGCGGGGAAATAGTCGCCCATGACGAGGCCGAACAGCACCCCGTCAAGCTGGTTCATGTCGCTGTAGGTGCGCCCCTCCGTCAGCAGCGGGATGCCGTTGCCGCCGCCGAACGGGACGGTCGTGGAGAAGGCGGCGGACTTGACCCCGGGGAGGCGGCGCACGTCGTCCAGCAGCCGCTCGAAGAAGGCGGTCGCCTTCTGGCCCGTCGGGTATTTCTTCTCGGGGAGCTGGATCGGGGCGACGAGCAGATTCCGCGTGTTGAAGCCGGGATCGACATAGTGCAGGCGCGCCAGGCTGCGGATCATCAGGCCCGCGCCGACCAGCAGGATGACCGACAGGCTCACCTCCGCGACGATCAGCGCGGCGCGGATGCGGCCGGTGCGGGTGCCGCCGGTGCCCCGACTGCCTTCCTGCAGCGCCTCGCTGATCGCCGGCCGCGATCCCTCGAACGCGGGAAACAGGCTGAAGGCCATCAACGTCAGCAGGACCGCCCCAAGGGAGACGAGCATCACGGGCCCGTTCACGGTGATCCGGGCTTCCGCGGGCACGGAGTCGGGCGGCAGGATCACCAGCAGGGCCTGCAGGCCCCACGCGCCCAGCAAGATGCCGGCCAGTCCCCCGAGCAGGGCGAGCGGAACGCTTTCGAGCAGACCCTGGCGGATCAGGCGGCCGCGCGTCGCCCCGAGCGCGATCCGGACCGCGTACTCCCGCTGCCGTGTCGCCGCCCGGGCCAGCAGCAGGTTGGCGACGTTGGCGCAGGCGATCAGCAGCACGAATGCCACCGCTCCCATCAGGACCAGCAGCGGCTGGCGGAAATTGCCGGTCACCGAGTCGCTCAGCAGCTGCGCCGCCACCCCGACGCCCTTGTTCGTATCGGGGTGCTGCCGGGCGATCCCGCGGGCGATGACGTTGAGTTCGGCCTCGGCCTCCGTCCGGGAAATGCCGGGCTTGGGCTTGCCGACGACCCACGAGTCGAAGCGCAGCACGCGGCTGCGCATCAGGTCGGAGTCGGCCTCGAGGCCGACGGGCAGCCAGATGTCGCCGGCCCAGAATTTGAACTCCGCCGGCATGACGCCCACGATCGTATAGGTCTTGGCATCGAGCGTCACGGTGCGGCCGAGAATTTGGGCGTCGCCGGCGAAGCGATTCTGCCACGTCGCGTAGCTCAGCACGCAGACCGGATCGGCGCCCGGCCGGTCCTCGGCTTCAGTGAAGACGCGGCCCATGACCGGCGCGATGCCCAGCATCGGCCAGGCGGAGGGAGAGATCGCGGCCCCCCGGACAATCGCCGGCTCCGCCGTCCGGGTGAGCGTGTAGGAGCGGCCCGTCGCGAACGCGAGCCCCTCGAAACTGCGGCTCGCCCGGTGCCATTCGAGATAGTCGGGGTAGGTGACGGGCATGAACTGGCCGGGGCCTTGCCCCTCGCGGGTGGAGGCGAGGAACAGAATGCGGTCGCCCCCCACGTAGGGGAACGGGTGCAGCAGGACTGCGTTGATGACGCTATAGATGGCGGTGTTCGCGCCAACGCCGAGCGCGAGCGTCAACACGGCGACGATCACGAAGCCGGGAGTCTTGGCGAGCTGGCGGAAGGAGAACCTGAGATCGGCGAGCATAGGGGACTGGGTTAAGGTTGCAGGTTGAGGTCGAGGCGGTGTTTTGATCCGGCGTTCGGGGTCGACCCATACCTCATGCCTCGACGCATTACTCCGCGCGGAGCGCGATGATCGGATCGACCCGCGTGGCGCGGCGCGCGGGCAGCCAGCAGGCCAGCAGCGCCACGCCGGCGAACAGGGCGGTGACGCCCGCGAAAACCAGCGGATCGAGCGGCCCGACCGCGAAGAGGAGCGCACGGATGAGCTGGGCGGTGCCGGCGGAGGCGGCCAGCCCGAGCGCCAGTCCCAGCGCCACCAATCTCATGCCCTGCGAGAGAACGAGGGAGAGGACCTGGCCGCGCTGGGCGCCCAGCGCCATGCGCAGGCCGATCTCGCCGGTGCGTTGGGCCACGACGTAGGCGAGCACGGAGTAGAGGCCGACCGCGGCGAGCAGGAGGGCGAGGCCGGCAAAAACCGCCGTGAGCGCCGCCACCACGCGCTGCACCCCGATGAATTGGGCGAGGGCGGCCTCCATGGTCTGGAAGAACGAGATGGGCTGGTTGTGGTCCACGCTCGCGACCGCGCTGCGGAGGAGCGCTTCCAGCGCGGCCGGTTTGCCCGCCGTGCGGGCGACCACCGCCATGCCGGGGCGGCCGAGCTGCCGCATCGGGAGGTAGATCTCGTCGAGCGGGGGCGCGTTGAGCGCGACGCTCTTGACGTCGCCGACGACGCCGACGATCTCGATCGGGATCTCGGCATCGCGGCCGCGAAGCAGCACGTGGCCGAGCGCCGATTCGCCGGGAAACAGCCGCTGGGCAAACGATTCATTGATCAAGCCCACCCCGGGCGCGCCCTCGCGGTCTGCCGCCGTGAAGGAGCGGCCAGCGCGCAGCGGAATGCGCATGAGCTGGAGGTAGTCCTCGCTCACGATGTCCAGCCCGGCGAGCGGCCGTTGCGGCAGCGGCAGGATGGGGCGGCCGGCCACGCTGTAGGGCGAACGGGGGCTGAAGCCGGAGAAGGGCAGGCCGATCGCGGCGGCGGCGCCCTGGACTTGCGGCATGGCCTTGAGGCGGTCGACGACCGCGGAGAAGAACTCCGCCTGCTGGGCGTTTGTCTTGTAGCGATCGACCGGCACGCCGACGAACGCCGACGCCAAGCCGCGGGCTTCGAACCCGGGGTGAGTGCCCTGCAGGCGCAGGAAGCTGCGCAGCAGCAGACCGGATCCGACCAGCAGAACGACGGACAGGGCGATTTCGGCCACGATCAGCCCGGAGCGGAACCGGCCGCCCCGGCGGCCGCCCGGCTGGCCGCGCGCGGTATCCCGAAGCGTCTCCGCGAGCGGCAGGTTGGAAACGTGCAGGGCCGGGGCGAAGCCGACCAGGACGGCGCTGAGCAGCGCGGCGCCCGCGGCAAAGGCAAGGGCCAGCCAGTCCAGCGACAGTGTGGTGTCGGGCGGGAGCTGCGTGGCGAGCAAGGACTGGATGGCGGCGAGCGACCAGGCGCCGAGGAGCGCGCCGAGGCCGCCGGCGACGGCACAGAAGACCAGGCTTTCAATCAGGAATAGCCGGATGATGGCGAGGCGCGGGGCGCCGATCGACCGGCGCACCGCGATCTCCTTGTGCCGGGCGGACAGGCGTCCGAGGAAAAGGCTCGCAACGTTGGCGCAGGCGATGAGCAGCACCACCCCGACGGCGGCCAGGAGCGTGTAGAACGTCGGACGCAGGTTCCCGACGATCGTCTCGGCAAACGGCTGCACCTCGTTGTCATAGTTGGCGTCCAGCCGGGTCGGAAATTGCTGCCGGTAGCCCCGGTTCAGCGCCGCCAGCTCGGCGTTCGCCTGCGCCGGCGTCACTCCCGGTTTGAGGCGGGCGAGGGGCTGCGTGTAGCCGGCGCCGTTCTGCACCTGCTCCGCCGTGAGACCCGAGACCTCAAAGGGGCGGGGGGCGAACACCTGTACTTGCGAGAACGGATTGCTGAGATGCGGGGGCAGGATGCCCACGACCTGCCACGGGCCGCCATTGAGCTGGATATTCTCGCCGATGATCGAGGCGCGCCCGCCGAACCGCGTCTGCCAGAGTTCATGGCTGAGGATGACGACGGCCGGGCCGTTGGGCACGTCCTCCTCGGGCGAGAAATTGCGGCCCTGGGCGGGCGCGACGCCGAGCGTGGGCAGGAAGCTCGCGGTCACGCGCAGGCCGTTGAGTTGCACGGGATCGCCGTTGCCCGTGAGGGTGAAGTTGTCGAAGGCGCTGTTGCCCACCGAGGTGAAGGATGCGGTATGCGTGCGCAGCTCCTCGTACCGCGGCCAGGAGACCGCGGCGGCGTTGAAGTTCATCTGCTGATTCACCGCGAAGACCGCGACGAGCGAGGCGGGCGCGGGCAGAGACACGGGATTGAGGACCAAGCGGTTGAAGGCGCTGAAGAGGGCGGTCGTGGCGCCAATGCCCAGGGCGATGGTGAGGACGGCGACCAGGGAGAACCCGGGCGACTTCAGGAGTGAGCGGCTGGCGGTGTGAAGATCGCGGAACATGGGGAAGGCTAGAAGGTTGCTCGCGAATGAGGTTGGGGTATCAGGTGGAGGTTGAGGCTGGAAGTATCGGAGAGGCTTGGCTGGCCGCGAAGCGGGACCGGATCGTCAGAGCGAAGCCGGGCGCCGGCACGACGGGAGCGCGGAAAGGGGTGAGGATCGCCCGCGCCGATCGAAGCCGTGACTGATCAACACGGCAGGCGTACCGCCCGGGCGATCCTCCTCGGGCCGGAAGCTGTGCCCGAGCAAGGGTGACAAGCTGATGAAAGTGAGGAGCAGGCCGCAGGGCATGGAAGCAGGGGAAGGGGTGAGCGAGGGAGCGAGGGATGAGAGGACGGACCGGGCGTCCGCCGGCGGCCGGCGGTTCATTCGGCGCGTAGGGCAATCATCGGATCGACGCGGGTGGCGCGGTGCGCGGGCCCAAAGCAGGCGACCGCCGCCACCGCCGTCAGCACGAGCCCGACGAGGCTGTAGAGCAGCGGATCGTACGGATTCACCCGATAGAAGACGTTGGTCAGGACGCTGTGGCCAAGGACCGCGAGCCCGAGGGCGCCGGTGATGCCCAGCACGAGGCCGACGGCCAGCTGCCGCGCCCCCTGTTTCATCACCATCCGCAGGATGGTCCGCGCGTCGGCCCCCAACGCCATGCGAATCCCGTATTCCTGGGTGCGCTGATTGACGGAGAACGCCATGACGCCGTAAAGGCCGACGGACGCCAGCACCACCGCGACAAGGCCAAAGACCGAAAAGAGCGAGGCGATGATGCGGTTTTGGGCGAGCACCTCGTCCTGCATGCGCTTCGGGGTGCCGATGAAATAAAGCGGCAGGTTGGGATCCAGGCGGGCCAGCTCCTTGCGCAGCGGCTCGACCAGCAGATCCGGGCTGCCTCCCCGCGGCCGCAGCAGCACCGTCACGAACGTCGGCGGCAGGCTGGCGAGGGGGACGAAGAATCCGGCGTCGTCGTGCTGCTGGTCGAAGGGGCCCTGCATCAGCGTGTCGGGCGCCACGCCGACGATCGTGCGCCAGGCCTCGGGTTGCGCCGGGTTGTAGAGGCGGACCTGCCGGCCCAGCGCGCTCGCCGTGCCGAAATGCTTCCGCGCAAAGGTGGCGGTGACGATGGCGACGGGCTGGCGCTGATCGTCGTCGTTCTCGTTGAATTCGCGTCCCTCACGCAGCCGCAGGCCGAGGGAGGCGAAATAGCCGTCGGAGACGGTCTCGGACGTGCCGGTGGGGCGATCGCGCTCGTCCTTGTAGGCCACGCCGTTGATTTCATACTGGACCGGACCGGTGTTGCTGAAGGTCATGCGGAGCCGCGAGCTCAGCGCGGCCGCCGCCATCTGGGAATCGGCGCGCAATTCGCGCAGCAGCTTCTGCAGAAACACCAGGCGGGATTGCGGCGTGGGATAATCGCCCTCGAAAAGGCCCATGCGGGCCGACAGCACCGAGGTGGTGTCGTAGCCGTAGCTGACCCGCTGCTGGTTGACGACCGAGCGGATCATCAGGGTCGAGAGGATCAGCAGCGTGCAGGTGAGGGCAATCTGGCCGACCACCAGCAGCTTGGTCAGATTGGTGACGAGGCGGCTGGTGTTGCCGCGGCCGGCCTCCTTGAGCACCTCGGCGGTGTTGGCCCGGGAGGCCAGCAACGCCGGCACGAGTCCGGAGAGCACCGCCGCGAGGACGGTAGCCACGACCGTGAACGTGAGAACCCGGCCGTCGATGTCGAAGTGGATCCAAAAGGGCAGGGGAAAGGTGAGACTGTTGAGGCTGCGCCAGAGGTAATCCACCGCCCAGCGCGAAATGATGACACCGATGACCGCGCCGATCGAGGCCAGCAGCAGGCTCTCGGTGAGCATCTGACGCACGAGGCGGAGACGCGAGGCGCCGAGGGCGCCGCGAATCGAGAGTTCCTTGGCCCGGAGGGTGGCGCGGGCGAGCTGCATGTTCATGACGTTGACGCAGGCGATGAGGAGCACCACCGCCACCGCGCCCAGCATCACGAACAGCAACTGGCTCACCTGCTGGCCGACGAAATTGGTGATGAACGGCTGAATCAGCGCCTCGGTGAGCGTGCGGTTGGTCTGGGGATTTTCGAGTGCCAGGCCCTTGGCCAGGGCCGTGTATTCCGCCGTCGCCTGGTCGAGCGTGCGGCCCGGCTGCAAGCGCCCGATCACCGCCGGGTTGATCGCCCGCGGATCGCCGCGCAGCGCGATCGGGAACTCGTTGAAGAGCGGAACCCACAGCTCCTCGTTGGAGGGAAACTGGAAGCCGGCGGGCATGACGCCGACGATCGTGGCGGTGCGCCCGTTCATGCGCACCGTCTGGCCGATGACACCGGGCGCGCTCTTGAAATCCCGCTCCCAGATGGCATGGCCGATGATGGTGACGCGCACTGCGCCGGGTTTGTTGTCCTCCGGAGTGAAGTCGCGACCGAGGATCGGGCGCACCCGGAGCAGCCGGAAGAAATTGTCGGTCACGTACGCCCCGGTGTAACGCTGGGCGTTGCCGTTCACGGTCACATTGACCGTCGAGCCGTTGAGGAATCCGGCGAGCCCTTCAAAGGATTCTTGGCGGGCGATGATGTCCTCGAAGTCCTGGGCCGACATGCCGTTGCCGACCCCCGGGGGTTGGGTGGGATCGCGGAGTTGCACGGCCATGAGGCGATCGGATTCGGGGAACGGCAGTCCCCGGAGGATCGTGCCGTTGACCACGGAGAACTGCGTGGTGACGCCGGCAATGCCCAGTGCCAGCACGGTGACGCCGAGGAGGCAGAAACCTTTTTCCTTGAGCAAAACGCGGGCGCCGACGCGGAGATCTTGGAAGAAAGTCTCGAAGATCATGACGGAGGGGGTGCTTCAGCCGGCCCGGCCCTCGGCAACGGGAATCCGTCGCGGTGGCGGACGGCGGTGGCACGAGGCGGAACCGCCGCCGGCGACGGGCCGGAAACGATTGGGCGAATGTGAGGATTTCAGAGCTGCGGTCGACATGCGCGGCATGTCTCGGAAAGCAGTACAGTTCATGCAGAGACCATGCCACGCTTATGCACTCGGAATGCAATCTGCGTTGGGCCAGCGACTTAAAAATCGCGTGTCACCACCGCGCCCGATGGCCGCGCCCATCTTTGGAACGCTGGATTCCCGGAAACGGGACGCCGCGATGAGGGGAAGGAGGACGGAAAAAGGAAGAAAGAAGACGGATGGCGGAAGATGGCGGACAGGGAACTTCGGACAGGCTCAACGACAGCGGGCGGCGCGGCACCGGCTACTCGGTCCGCAGGGCTTCGATCGGATTGACGCGGGTCGCCCGCCGGGCCGGCAGCCAGCAGGCGAACGCGCCGATCGCGAGGAGCAGGGCTGCGACCGCGGTGAAGACCAGCGGGTCGCTGGCCGAGACCTGGTAAAGCTGGCTGGCGAGCGCCCGGCCGCCGGCGAGCGCCGCAATGACGCCGCCCCCCAAGCCGAGGACCACCGGTTTGAGACCCTGGCGTAGCACCAGGCCACGTACAGCGGAGGGCGGCGCGCCGAAGGCGAGGCGGATGCCGAGCTCGCGCGTGCGGCGGGTCACGGAATAGGCGACGACCCCATACAGCCCGAGCGCCGTCAGGAGCAGGGCCGCGACCGCGAAGACGGCCGCCAGCCGCAGTTGAAAGCGCCGCAGCGCGACCGACTCGTCCCGCACGTCCTGCATCGTCTGCAGCCGCGTCACCGGGACGTCGGCGTCGACCCGGTGCACGGCCTGCCGGAGGCGGTCCGCGATTGCCCGCGGATCGCCCGTGGCGCGCGCGGCGACCTGGGCGCTCAACGCCGGCCACTCCCAGAAGGGATAGTACGCGATTGGCGCCGGCGGCCGCGGCAGATCCGAACGCACGTCGCCGACGATCCCGATGACCTCCGCGGGGCCGCCTTGGGCGACGAACTGCCGTCCGAGGGCGTTCTCCCCGGGCCACAAGGTTTGGGCAATCCGTTCCGAGATGACGGCGACAGGACGCCCGCGGTCGTGATCGGTGAACGAACGGCCGGCACGCAGGGGCACGCCAAGGGTCTGGAAATAATCGGGGCTGACGAAGCGGACATTGGCGGACGGCCGCTCGAACGCCGGCCGCGTGTCGCCGGGCAGGGCAAAGGAGTTGATCCACACCTCGCCCTGGAGGGGAAGCGCGTTGGTGATCGCCGCGGAGACCACACCGGGTGTGCCCGCCAGCTCGGCGAGCAGGCGGGTGTAGAAGCGGTCCCGCTGCGCGTCGTCGCGGTAGGTCGCCCGAGGAATCGCGACGTCCGCCGCGAGGACCGCGGGGGCGCTGAATCCCTGGTCGGCGCGCAGCAACCGGGCGAAGCTGGTCAGGAGCAGGGCCGCGATGATGAGGAGCACGCTGCTAAGCCCGGCTTCGGCGGCGATCAGAATCTGCCGGAGGCGGCGGCCCTCCCTCCCGCCGGTGGCGGTGCGACTGCCGGCCTGCAACGCGGCCCGGGGATCGGCGCTCGCCGCGCGCCAGGCAGGCACGATCCCGAAGAGCAGGCCGGTCAGCAGGGACAGGGTGAAGCCGAAGCCGAGCACGCCGGCGTCGAGGCGCACCTCGTCGAGCCGGGGGATGTCCGCCGGCACGCCGGCCAGGAGGGCCGGCAGCCCGAGCGCCGCGAGCCCCAGGCCGAGCGCGCCGCCGAGGCAGGCCAGCAGCATCGTCTCCGCCAGGATCTGCCGGAGGACGTGCGCGCGGCGGGCGCCGAGCGTAATCCGGAGTGCCATTTCCGCGGCCCGCCGTTCCGCGCGCGCGAGCAGCAGGTTCGCCAGATTCACGCAGACGATCAGCAGGACGGCGCCGACCGCGCCCAGCAGCAGAAGCAGCCCGGTCCGCGCGCGCCCGACGAGGGTGCCCTGCAGCGGCGTGACGATCGCGCCCAGGTCCACCTTC
>DATIWI010000141.1:0-17616 GCA_035519475.1 Opitutaceae bacterium | reverse complement strand
GATGGATTCCGGCCGCGGGAAGGGCGCGGTGGCGAACAGCAGCGTGTTCATCAACGAGAACATCGAGGAGTTGACGCCGATGCCCAGGGCCAGGGTGAGCAGCGAGACGAGGGCGAATCCCGGCGACTTCAGCAGGGTGCGCAGGGCGTAGCGAAGGTCCGATAGCATGTGGTCGGGATGCATGTTGGCTTTTGGCGTCAAGCGATCAGCCCCAAGCGGCGGGCGGGTGCGGATTCGTGGGGGTCGGAGGGTCGGATCTGATTTCAGGTCGAGAGCCTATTGCTTCGGGCTTACGGGCTAGTTGATCATTCGGCGCGAAGCGCGATGACGGGATCGACCCGGGTGGCTCGGCGCGCGGGCAGCCAGCAGGCGAGGGCGGCGGTGCCGAGCATGAGCACCAGGACCCCGCCGAAGACCGGGGGATCGATGGCTCCCAGCCCAAACAGAATCCGCGACAGGCCAAAGCCTATGCTGACGGCGAGGGCGAATCCGATCCCGAGCCCCACGACCGTCAGGCGCACACTTTCACGGGTGACGAACCGCACCACGGCACCGGCATCGGCGCCGAGTGCCATGCGGATGCCGATCTCGCGGGTGCGTTGCGCCACGCCGAAAGACACGACGGCATACAGGCCCATCACAGCCAGCGCGAGGCCGATGAGCCCCTGCACGCCGGCCATCATCACTCCCATACGCATGGGCATATACGCCAGGGCGCTCGTGCCCATGAGTTCCTCCATGGTGCGCTCGCCGTACAAGGGCAGGTGCGGATCCAGGTCGTGGAAGGCGGCACGGACCTCGCTGGTCAGGCTCCCCGGATCGCCTTTCGTACGGATCACGAGCGTCAGGGGGGCGGCGTAATCTTGGGCGAGCGGCGCGTAGAAGTACGGCCGGGCCGGCTCAGTCAGCATCAGGTACTTGGCGGTTTCGGTGACGCCGATGACCTGGATCCAGGGGCCATCCTTCCACGGGCGGAACCGCCTGCCGAGGGCGTCCTGCCCCGGCCAGCACAGGTCGGCCAGAGCCCGGTTGACCACGGCCGCGCGCGGCGAGCCGGCGAGGTCGGTGGCGGCGAGCGCGCGTCCGATCCGCAGCCGCAGGCCCATCATTTCGCCGAAGCCGGGCGTCACGATGCCCAGGCCCACGGAGGTGTTGCCCTGTTTCATCGACGGCGGCGGATTCTCGGGCCAGATGTCGCGGCCGCCATAGCCGATCATGTCGAAGGGGACATGACTCGTGAGCGCCGCCTGCTGCACGCCGGGCAGCGCACCCACCCGCTCCAGGAGCTGCCGGTCGAAGACCCGGCCGCGTTCCTCGTTGTAGCCCTGCAGTCCGAGATCAAAGGAGGTCAGCAGCAGATGATCGGGACGAAAACCGAGGTCGAGCGTCCGCAGCTGGTGCAGGCTGCGGAGGAAGAAACCGGCGCAGATCAGAACCACGGCCGAGAAGGTGACCTGGCTCACGACGAACATATTGCGCAGGCGGTGGCGCCCCGGGGTCCCCGCCCCGCCCGCGCCTTCCTTGAGGTCGCTGACCAGGTCGCCGCGGGTGGCGCGCAACGCCGGCAGGAGACTGCTGCCGACGGCCGCGACCAGCGAGATTGCCAACGTGAAGACGACGTTCGGCCACACCGGACCGGGATCCATGTTGGCCGGAATGTCGCTCTGCGGGGCAAACCGCTGGAGCAGCTGTCCCCCCCAGCCGGCGACGACCCACGCCGCGCCGGCGGCCAGCGCCGCCAGGGGAATGCTCTCCACGAGCATCTGGCGCACGAGCTGCCCGCGGCTGGCGCCGAGCGCAGCCCGCAGCGAGAGTTCTTTTTGGCGCGTCGCCGCCCGGGCGAACATCAGGTTCGCCACGTTCGCACACGCGATGAACAGCACCAGGCCGACCAAGCCGATGAAGAGGACCGTGAAGGCGATGATGAAGTCGGAGAAGACCGGATCGGGCCGGGCGTGGCTTTCGGGGATCACCACGGCGCGGGTGTTGTGGTGGTCGTCCGGATAGTCATGCACCAACTGGCTCATGATCACCTCGGCCTCGGCGCGGGCCGAGGCAAGGGTGGCGCCGGGGCCGAGCCGGCCCATCACGCGCCAGACGGGGTCGTTGCGCCATTCAAGCATGCCGGCGCCGTTTTCCCGGAGCGAGTCAAGCGCGCCCGTGGGCACGAAGGCGCTCACGGACCACATGGCGGCAAACGCCCGGAAACCCTCGCGGGCCACGCCCACCACCGTGAACGGGTGGCCGTTGAGCATCACCGCGCGGCCGACGATGGACGGGTCGGCGCCGAAGCGGTTGCGCCAGCAATCGTAGCTCAGCACGGTCACCGGTGCCGCACCCTTGGCCTCGCCGTCGCTCGGCAGCAGCGTGCGGCCGACCGCCGCCGGCACGGCCAGCGCTTGAAAGGCATTGGGCGTGACTACCTCGATCCAAGCGCGCTCCGGGGCCTTGCCCTCGGCGCTGAGGTGCGCGGGGTTCGGGATGTACGCGAGCAGGTCGCGGATCTCCCGCGCCCGCTCCCGGTAATCCTTGAAGTCGGGAAACGACAGCCCGTGCGGCATCTTGTAGGCGTCACTGCGCTGCAGCACGAGCACGAGCCGGTCGGCCGCCGGCACGGGCAGGCGCCGCAGGAGAAACATCCGGACCATCCCGAAGATGGTGATGTTCACGGCGACGCCGAAGGCCAGCGTGAGGATGACGACGGCGCTGAAGCCGGGAGATTTGAACAACTGACGGAGGGCGGACTTGAGATCGGCGATCATCGGCGGAAAGGGATTGAGGTCTCAGGTGGAGGTTGAGGCAGCGGAGGGAACCCGGGATTTCGGCATCGACCTAGACCTCGCACCTCAACGTTCATTCTGTTCGCAGCGCTTCGATGGGGCTGATGCGGGTCGCCCGGGCCGCCGGGAGGTAACAGGCGAGGAGCATCGCGCCGGCGAGCACGGCCACGTTCACCGCGAGCAGCCAGAGGCCGGGGAGCGCCATCGCGGGCATCGCTTGGCGGAGGACGACGGTGAGGGCGTAGTAGCCTGGGATGCCGATGACGACACCGATGACCATCAAACGTGCACCCTCGCCGAGGATCAGGCGCAGGATGTCGCCCCGGCCGGCGCCCAGCGCGATCCGCACGCCGATGTCGCGGGTGCGCTGGGCGGTCAGCTGGGAGATCACGCCGAACAGCCCGACCGCGGCGATCAGCAACCCCATGCCGGCGGAGACGGCGAGGTTGACGATCACCAGATTGAGGTTCGTGAGATTGCGGTCATACAGGGAGCGCAGCGACCCGGCTTGCGCGACGGGCAAATCGGCGTCGAGCGTCGCGACCGCCTCGCGCACGCTCTTGATCAGGGATTCGGGCGTGACCGAGGTACGCAGCACCAGGCCGACGTAGCGGCTCAGGTTTTGGGCCAACGGCCGGTAGAGCTGCAGCGGGGTGTCCAAGGCGGTCATGCGGGCCAGCATCCCGACGTCGCCCACCACGCCGACGATCTCGATCCACTGTTCGTTGTCGCCGAGGCGGACGCGGCGTCCGACTGCGCTCCCCTCCGGCCAGAACCGCCGCGCGAACGCCTCGTTGACGACCGCGGCGGCGGGATCCTTTTCCGTGATATTGGCGGAGAAGATCGCGCCTTGTTTCAAGGGAATCTGGAGGGCGGCGAAGAAATCCGACGTCACGGTTCCAACCTGGGCCAAGGGGCGGCGGGTGACCTCCTCGACCGGCTGGCCCTCGATCAAGAGCGGCACGGAGGGGCCGAGGGCGTACATGGGCAGGTTGGTCGAAATGGCGGCGTGCTGCACGCCGGGGATGGCCGCGAGCTTCGGCTGGAGCATGCGGTAGAATTGGCCGCTCCGCACGTTGTCGCCGTACGGGTTGTAGGGCAGCGCGAGGTAGCCGGTGAACAGTCCATCCATATTCCAGCCGACCTGACGATAGACGAAGATTCTCGCGCCCACGCCGAACGCGCCCGCGACGCCGACGAGCGCCAGAGCCAGCGCCAGTTCCAGCACGATCAACACGCGCTTGAGCCGCTGGTGCGAGCGGCCCGCGGTCGCCCCGCGCGCCCCCTCCTTCAGGGCCTCGGCCGCCGGCGCGCGCGAGGCGAGCCAGGCCGGCGCCAGCCCGAAGGCGACGCCGCTCAGCAGCGAGCTGAAGGCGGCAAACGCGAAGACGCGCCCGTCGAGCGGGATGGCATACCCGGGCTGGTTGCCGATCAGCAGCATGCTGCCGATGATGTCGTTCGACCACGAGGCGACGAGGAGGCTGCCGCCGCCGCCGATCAGCGCCAGCACCACGCTCTCCACCAGCAGTGGAACCATCAGCTGCCGCCGGCCGCCGCCAAGGGCGGCGCGGATCGCGAACTCCCGGCCGCGCACGAGGGCGCGCGCCACCTGCAGGCTGGCGAGGTTGGCGCAGGCGATGAGCAGCATGGCGAGTGCAATGCCCGTCATCAGCCAGAGCAGGCTCCGGCTGACGCTGTCCATGTTGGACTGCGCCAGGTCGACCACGCGCAGGCCGCGATCCTTATTCTCCTTCGGATGGGCCTGCTCGAATCGGGCGGCAAGCGTCGACAGCTCCGCCTGGGCCGAGCGCAGGCTCGCGCCGGGCTTGAGCCGGCCGACCGCCTGCATCCACCGGTCCGTAAAGTTGGTGCGGAAGCTTGCCTCCACGATGCGCGGCATGACAAACTCTGCCGGGCCCCACACAATGAGCGCCTCGAACGTCGCCGGCAGCACGCCGATGATCGTGTACGGCTGGGTGTTGATTCGGATCGTGCGGCCGATGACGCCGGGATCGCTGGCGTAGCGCCGAACCCACGCGCGGTAGGTGAGGACGACGACCGTGGGCTTGTCAGGCTGGTCCTCGCCGGCCGTGAAGCCGCGACCCAAGAATGGCTGGACGCCGAGCAAGTCGAAGAAGTTCGCGGTCGCCGCCATGCCGTACACCTGCTCGGCGGGCTGGCCCGGTTCGCCGAGCGAATAATTGTCGCCGTTGTAGAGGGCGACGGCGGAAAACGAAGTGGCCGTCTCGCGCAGTTCGATGGCGTAGCCCGGGGCCAGGCCGCCCGTCTGCGTTTGGCGCGACGTGCCGAAGACGCGCACGAGGCGGTCGGCGTCGGGGTAGGGCACGTTCCGGAGCAGGAACGCGTTCGCCATGCTGAAGGACGACGTGCTGAGGCCGATGCCGAGGGCGAGCATGAGCACGGCAATGGCGGTGAAGCCGGGCGACTTGAGCAATTGCCGGAGGGCAAACCTGATATCATTCATCGGGAAGTTAATTGTAGCTGGCTGGCGCCCGCCGCCGCCGAGCCGGCGGCTCGGCTCGTCCGGCGGCGTGCTCGATCTCTATTCGGCACGGAGCGCATCGACGGGGTTGACGCGAGTCGCCCGGTTCGCCGGGATCCAGCAGGCGAGCAGGGCGACGGCGAACAGCACAAGGGCGGTGGACGCGATCGTGAGGGGATCCGTGGCCGCCATGCGCGGCATCGAGGCCTGCAGCGCCAGGTTGAGCGCGAACGCGCCGGCCGTGCCGAAGACGAGGCCGAGCAGCGTAAGGCCCACACCCCGGCGGAGGACGAGCTCCAGGACGTCGCGGGGTTTGGCGCCCAACGCCATCCGGATGCCAAATTCGCTCCGGCGCTGCGCCACGAGATTGGAGATCACGCCGTAAAGTCCGATGGCGGCCAGCGCGAGGCCGAGGAGGGAGAATCCGGCCAGCGTGTTGTTGATAACAACCAGATTGTGGGAGTAGCGGTCAGCCGCCTCGGGGACCGTGTACATCTCCTGCACGGCGACATCGGGATCGACGTCGGCGACCGCGCGGCGCACGTCATTCTTGAACGAAGCGGGCGCCGGGCCCCGCACCACGAGGTAGAGGTAGCCCCACGGCTCGTGCACCAGCGGCTTGTAGACCTGAAACATCGTGTTGGGGTTGGTGAGTTCGAGGGCGGAGCGGATGTCGCGCACCACGCCGATCACTTCGCGCCACACGACTTTATCCCCCTGCTGATCGCCGAAGCGCTTGCCGATTGCGCTCTCGTTCGGCCAGAAATGCCGCGCCATGGTCTCACCGATGATGGCCTGCGGCGGGCTGTCGGCCTTCAGCTCGGCCGGGAAGAACCGGCCCTCGAGCAGCGGGATGCCCAGCGTCTGGAAGTAGTCGGATCCGACCATGGTGTAGCCGGCGATGGGTTGCTTCGCCGGGTCGTCGGAGGTCTGGCCCTGCACCTGGATCGGGATCTCCTTGGAGTAGCCGAAGAGTGGGGCGGTCGAGCAGATGCCGGTGCGCTCGGCGTTCGGGATCTGCGCCAGCCGGCGCGCAAGCTTCTCGATCGCGAGGCATCGCGATTCCTCGGTGCTGTAGCGCGACTGCTCCGGCAGATGGATGTTGGCGAGCAGGACGCGGTTCGTGTCCCACCCCTTGGTCCGCTGCAGCATGGCCCCGAGGCCGCGGACCATCACGGCGGCCGTGGCGAGGAGGGAAAGCGCCAGCGCCACCTCGGCCACCACCAGGCTGTTCCGCAGGCGGTGCGTGCTGCGCCCCGCGGTGGAACCGCGCGTCTGTTGTTTCAGGGTGGTAACCAAGTCCCCCCGCGAGGCCATCCAGGCGGGCGCCAGGCCGAACAGCAGCCCGCTGAGCAGCGACACCAGAAACGCCAGCGCGAGCACGGGGCCGTTCATGGTCAGCTCGAGGGTGCCGGCATCCCCGAGGCGGATGGAGCTCCCGATGAGGGCATTGGCCCACCACGCCACCAGGATGCCGAGCAGACCGCCGCCCACCGCGAGCACGAGCGATTCGGTGAGCTGGTGGACGATCAGGCGGGCGCGGGAGGCGCCGAGCGCGGAGCGCACCGCGAGATCCCGGGTGTTCCCGGCGGCGCGGGCGAGCTGGAGATTGGCGAGGTTGAAGCAGGCGATGAGCAGGACCACCGAACTGACTCCGACCAGGAGCCAGACGATGAACCGGCTGGTGCTGTCGAGGAGCGCCTGGTGCATCGGCATCAGGCGGAGGCCGCGGCCGGCGCTCTCCTTCGGATAGTCGTGGGCCCAGCGCGCCAGCACCGGCAGGAGCTGCGCCTTGGCCTGGTCAATGGTGACGCCCGGCCGGAGCCGGCCCACCGAGAAGAAGAAATGATTGTTCCGATCCTCCACGATGTGGCGCGGAACCGTCATCGGGCGCCAGAAGTCGCTCCGGCCGAAGAACAGGGGGTAGGTGAACGATGCCGGCATCACGCCGATCACCGTCACCTGCTCGGCGTTGAGCCGGATGGAGCGGCCGATGACGCCGGGGTCGCCGCCGAAATGCGTCTGCCAGAGGGCATGGCTGAGGATGGCGACTTGGGTGCGCCCGGGCACCTCCTCGTCGGCGGTGAAGGCGCGGCCGAGCATGGGCTGCACCCGGAGGGTCGCGAACACATCCGCGGTCGAATCGATCGAAAACAGGCGTTCCGCGGGCCGGTCGGGCTCCGCCAGGGTGTTGTCCCATCCCGCGAAGGCCGTGATGGTCTCGAAGGCGGCGGATGGTCCGGCGGCGGCGACGGTCGCCTGGGTGCGCAGTTCGTCGATTTCGGCGAAGGAGAAGCCGTCCGGCTGGCCGCGCGAGCTCAGGCCCTGAATGACCATCAGGCGGTTCGGCTCCGGGAACGGCGCGCTGCGGAAGGCCAGCACGTCGATCAGCGTGTACATCGAGGAGTTCACGCCGATGCCGAGGGCGAGCGTGATCAGCGCGATCAGGGTGAAACCGGGCGCCTTCAGGAGCGTGCGGAGGGCGAACTTGATGTCTCCTACCATGGGGAAAGATGGGGCTGTAAGCGGTGAGCTCTAAGCCGTAAGCGGGTACTTGGTTTGAAGGTTTGTTGGCTGGGCGCCGCGGGGGCTGATTGCTTAACACTGATCGTCACGGCTTGGTTGCTACTCGGCGCGGAGCGCGATGATGGGATCGACCCGGGTGGCCCGCCGGGCGGGCAGCCAGCACGCGAGCAGGGCGGCCGCCGCGAGCAGCGACGGCACGGCGAGGAACGTCGGCGGATCGAACGGGCTCACACCGTAGAGAAGGCCGGTCAGCAGCCGCGTGACGGCCGGCGCCAGAACCAGGCCGACAGCGCATCCCAAAGCCGCCAGCTTCAGACCCTGGGTGAGGACCAACCGGTAAATCTCACCCCGGCTGGCGCCCAGCGCGAGCCGCACGCCGAATTCCTGGGTGCGTTGATTGACAGCATAGGCCATCACCGCGTAGACGCCCATGGTGGCGAGCGACAACCCCGTCAATCCCAGCAGCGTCAACAGGCGCGACGCGATGACTTCGGCCAACAGGACCGTCTGCGTATGGTCGAACATCGTGTGCATCCCCAGCACGTCGACACCCCGGTCGAGGCCATTCACGATCTGCCGCACCGTTCCGGCCAGCGCGAGCGGGTCACCTGCGGTTCGCACGCAGATGTTCAAGTCCAGGTCGGCCGCGCCCTGCTGATACGGGAAATAGCAGAACGGCCATGCCTTCTCGTTGAGCCGGTTGTATTTGGCGGTCGGCACCAGACCGACGACCGTGTGCGGCTGTCCGCCATCATAGAATCGGCGTCCGATCGGATTCTGCCCCGGCCAGAAACGGTCGGAGAAGGCTTGGTTGATGATCGCAACCCGTTCAGCCGAGACGTCATCCTGGTCGGTGAAGTCGCGGCCAGCCGTCAGGGGAATGCGCATCACCGAGAAATACCGCGGCGAGATGATGGCGAATTCGTACGTGGTGTCTTCCCCCGGCGGACGCTGGTAGCCCTCAACGGAGATCCCCGTGCCCTTGCAGCCAGTCAGGCCGAGGGGGAACCAGCTCGCCAACGCGGCTTCCTCGACGCCCGGAGCGGCTGCGAGCCGTTGCCGGAGCTGGCGGTAAAAGGCCATGCCGGATTGCTCCGTGTATCCATTCATTCCGATCCGCAGATCCGCGAGCAGCACGTGCCCGGGATCCAGTCCGATCGCGACCTGCTGCGCCCGGCTGAGCCCCTGCACGCACAGACCCGCGCCGATCAGCAGGACGAGCGCCAGGGCGATCTCCGCCACGACCAGGGCGCCGCGCAGACCGTGGCCGGCACCTCCGCCCGATGCGGCGCGGCCGCCTTCCTTGAGCGTCTCGTACAACTGAAAGCGCGAGGCCTGCAGGGCCGGGGCGAGCCCGAAGATCAAGCCGGTGGCCAACGTGAGGACAAGCGAGTACCCGAGCGTCGGACCATCGAGCGAGCAGCTCAGGACCACGTTAGGCACGAGGTCGCTGCCGGGGATCAGAACGGGAAACAAATTCACCATCCACGCGGCCAGCAGGGCGCCGGCGGCACCGCCGAGGAGCGCCAGCGCGACGCTCTCGGTCAGCAACTGGCGGATCAGCCGCCAGCGGCCGGCGCCCGTGGCCAGCCGGATCGCGATTTCCTTCCGGCGGCTGACCGCCCGGGCGAGAAGGAGATTGGCCACGTTGGCAGCGACGATCAGCAGCACGCCGAGGCTCACTGCGAGCAGCAGCATCAGGGTGGACCCCAAAACGGACTGGGCGCCCCAGGGAGCCTGCGAGAACCGCACGACCCGGTGGTGGATTCCGTCGTTGGTTTTGGGATAGGTCCGGGCGAACTGGGCGTCGAGCACGGCGACGGCGGCCTGCGCCTGCGCCACGGTCACGCCGGGCCGCAGCCGCGCGAAATTGATCCAGCCGCGGGCGCTGCGCGAGGTCAGGAAGTACCGTCCCTGGTTGCGCACCTCGGCGATCATCGAGAGCGGAGCCCAGAAATCGTAGGCCATGCTGGACCAACTGCCGCGGAACGGCGCCGGCACCACCCCGATGATGGTGAACGGATGGCGGTCCAGATGCACGACACGGCCGATGACGCCGGGGTCGGCACCGAAGCCGCGCCGCCACAAGGCCTCGCTGATGACCAGAACGCTGTCGCCGCCCGGCTTGCTGTCCTCGTCTGGCCGGAAGGTCCTCCCCAGCAGCGGCTGAACACCGAGCAGGGAGAAGAAGTTGGCAGACGCGATCTCGCCGTAGATCCACTCCTCATGGTCGTCGATCCGCAGGAACCCCGGGGTTGGCATTGTCGCCGCGGCGCCGGCGAACACCGAGTCGAGCTCCCCAAAATCCCGCAAGTCAGGCAGGGAGACATTGCCGCCGCCCTGGGGGGATACGAACACCACGATCTGCCTCTGGCGGGCGACGCCGGGCAGGGGACGCCAGAGGAGGTTTTCAATCCAGCAAAGCACCGTCGTGTTGGCGCCGATTCCCAACGCAAGCGAAAGAACCGCGACGATGGTAAACACCGGGGATTTCGCGAGCTGGCGAAAGGCGAATCTGAGGTCGGTGATCACGGAGAACTGGAGCCGCCGGTGCCGTCCGGCAGAAGTCAGGGATCAGAGGGCGAAAGCCGCGGATCGAAAGTCGCAGTGCCCGGGTCGAAGGCCGCAGATGCGGGCGTCTCGGGGTCCCTTGGTGCTTGGCGGCGTCATTTATCGGTCAGGGTGATGTGATAATCCTCCAGCGTGGTGCCGATCACCTGTTCATAGGTGGCGGCGGCCTGGCGCTGGTCGGCGAGGGCCTGGAAATACTGGCTGTCCGCCTGGCTGAGCAGGTCCTGCTGGTAGAGCACGTTGAACGTGGAGCCGGTGCCGGCCTGCAGGCGGGTGAGTTCGGCCTGCAGCAGCTGTTCGTTGAGTTCGCGGGCGGCGTGCGTGGCGGCCACGCGTTTCCGCGTGGTCTCGATCTGGTTCGCCGCGGCGGCGACGTTCAGCGCGATGTCCTCCTCCAGGCGCCTGACGCCGGCTTCGGCCTGGAGCCGTTGCAGGCGCGCGGCCCGCGCCTTGCCGCGACCCGCGGCGAAGGTGATGGGCACGCTGACCTCGACGCCGGCGGAGTAGTAGCGGTTGTCCCGGTCGGACACCATGCGGCGGCTGGCCTCAAGGCTGCTGCCCTGGCCGGCGTAGCCGTAGCTGCCCACGAAATTCACCTGCGGCAGCATCTGGTTGACGGCGGCCGAGGCGTTATAGCGGCTCTTGTCGAGCGCGAGCCGGGCCTGCTGGTAATCGGGACGTTGGGCGTACGCCTTTTGCAGGTCGCGGGCGGCCTGCACGTCGATCTCCGGCACAACCGCCGGCGCGATCGTCAGCAAGGGGCCATCATTTGCGAAGGAGCTTTCACCCATGAGCGCACGCAGCTGGTTGTCGCTGTCGCGGACCGCCTGCTCGGCGACGAGCACCGACTGCTCCCGCAACGCGGTGCGGGCGCGCGCCGAGGTGACGTCGTTGGCCGAAATGCTGCCGACCTTGAAGCGCTTCTCGTTTTCCGCCAGCAGGCGGGCGGCGCCATCACGGGTGCGCTGCGCCGTGCTCAGGTATTCGTACATCAGGCTGAGGTTGCTGTAGGCGATCACGACCCGGGTGACGGTATCGATCACCGTCTGGCGGTACTGCCAGTCCGAGATCGCGCGATCCGCCTTGGCGATGCGCACATTGAGCAGGTTCGCGCCCAGACCGAAGCCGCGCAGCAGCGGCTGCCGGACCTGGATGCCGCCAAACGTCTGGAAGTTGTTGGCAAAGCCGTTATAGGTGCCGCGCTGGTTCTGCGAGGTGCCGCCGATCGAATACGTGAGTCCCCACGGCATGATGCCCTCCAGGGCGAGCGCGTAGTTGTCGGCCTGGATCAGGGTGGCGGGCGGCAGGAAACCGCTGTCCGCCGTCGTCAGCGTGGAGGTGTAGCTTTCGCTATAGCTGCGCGAGAAAGTGATCGCGGGGTCGAACTGGCCGTGTGCGGCCAGCAGGTTGGCCCGGGCGATGGTGCGCGAATAGGCATCGACCTTGATGCTGCGGTTGTTCGCGAGCGCGAGGCGGATGGCATCGTCGAGCGTCAGCCCCTCGGCTTGGCTCGGGGCAGGCGGCTGGGCGGCCTCCTGTCCGGCGCCCGTGGCGGCGAGCAGCAGGAGACACGCGAGGGTGGCGGCGGCACGCATGGGCGGTCAGGGGACGATCATGCCATCGGCGAGGCGCACGACGCGTGAGCCGTAGGCGGCGTTGTCGTTGGAATGCGTCACCTGCACGATGGTGACGCCATCATCCTGGTTGAGGTGCTTGAACAGCTGCATGATCTCGCGCCCCTGGTCGGAATGCAGATTGCCGGTCGGCTCATCGGCGAGGATCAGCATGGGGTTGGCGACGAGCGCCCGCGCCACACCGACGAGCTGTTGCTGGCCGCCGGAAAGCTGGTTGGGATACAGGTCGCGCTTCGCGACGATCTGAAAACGGTCGAGCACATCGCAGACGATGCTCTCGCGCTGCTTCTTGGGCACGTCGCGATAGCTCAGCGGAATCTCGAGATTCTCATAGACCGTGAGGTCGTCGAGCAGATGGTAACTCTGGAAGATGAAGCCGATGTTTCGCTTCTGCAGGTCGAAGCGCTTCTTCTTGTCCATTTTGTGCACGGCCTCGTCATGGAACCAGTATTCGCCCTGCCACGCGCTGTCGTGCAGGCCGAGGATATGGAGCAGGGTCGATTTTCCCGAACCCGACGGGCCCATGACGGAGACGAACTCGCCTTCGCGGATTTCCAGATTGATGTTGCGCAGGGCGTAGAACGGTCCGCCTTTGAGCGGGTAGACGCGGTCGATGGCGTTGAGTGTGATCATGAGGGAAGAGGGCGGGGCGATTGCCAGTGTCAGGCGGCCGGCGCAGCAGCGGGAGCACGTGAGGCGGAGGGCGAAGCCGGCGCCGTGAGGCGCACCAAGGGGCGCGATTCACGCTCCGGTCCGACGATTTGCGCAAAGTCCGGAATGCAGCTGGGTACCAGGCGGCAGCACATGGTCACGGCTCATTTGCATGAGGTATGCCATCGGTATCGCCATTATTTAAGCACCGCGGTGACAATGGCTTAAAAAACAGGACAAATGGGTCCTCACGAAAGATGCCCGCCCGTGGAACGGAGCCTTCCCAAAAATGGGACGCATCGGGATCCCGCAGCCCGTGCTTGGCGGCCATCCGTTTGGGCCGCATCAGATGGAGAACCAATAGCTGATCTTGAGCAGAAGCGTGTTGTCGGGATGCACCGAGAAAAGCCGCCGGTACTCGGCGCCCGCGGAGAAGTCACCGAAGAACTCCGTGCCGGCGCGGTTTTGCGTCCAGACCAGATAGGCGGTCGACCCGGTCTTGTACTCCCAGCGGAGCACGAGGTTTGATTTCCACTCGCGCCAGCTGAAATCAGGGTTGGCAAAGGCGAAGGGTGCGGCGGGATCGCTGACGTGATAGGTGTCGCTGACCGGATCGCGGATCGCGAGTCCATCCAGGCGGCGGAAGCGATCGTCGTAGTGGGCGGCGCGCGGGCTGGTCACCAGTTTGAACTGGGAGAACCGGCCGGTGGAGACGAAAGGGCTCCCGTAATAGGACAGCGACAGCTCCGGCGTGAGATTGACCTCCAGCCGCAAGGTGGTGGCAAGGGTCTGCTGATCCATCCGCCCCAGGACGTAGCGGTTGGCGCCGGTGGCCACCGCGGCGCCGACATACTGGAAGTCCTCGAGATTCCGCTCATACGAGACCGTGGCTTCGATATTGAAGATGTCGAGCAGGCGGGCGGAGAAACGCGGGGCGATTCCGGTGAAATGGGAATGGCCGTCGATGGAGGCGGTCCGGCTGAGATCCAGGCGAAACTGTTGCTGCTTGGAACTGGCGGTCTGGCCGCCAAACGACAGGCCGATGCGGCCGGGCACGAGCAGCGCCGGGCCGCCGCGCAGGACGCGCGTGTCCAGCAGCTCGGAATCGCATTTCAGTTCGCTCCAGAGGGACCAGTTGCCGTTGAAGGTAACGCTGCCATGGAAATCGAGCTCCCGTTGAAGCGGTTCGCCACTGAAGTCGTACCGGCTGGCCTCGTCCAGACGCAGATCGCAGTTGCGGAGGACGCGGCCCGGCTGCGTGTTGACATACTCCAGTCGGGCGGATTGCTGGATCTGATCAGCGGTCAGGAGGTAGCCGGCATCGTTGAGCTCGAGGCCAGGTGAGCGCCAATCGAGGCTGCCGAAGTACCGCCAGCGCCCGTTGCTGCCCTTGCCGAGTTTGAGCAATCCTCCGGAGCCGTCGAGGTGCGTGACGGATTCGTCGACGCCGAGATGGGTCGCGTCAGGGCGCTGATAGTTGTGAACCGGATCGAGCATCAGCGCGCGCATGGCGGCGGCCGATCCCTCCACGCGGCTGCCGATCGCCCGGACGTCGAGGTAGTAGGTGCGATCGTGCCAGTAGTGCAGGACGTCGAGACCCCCCGTGTAGGCGCCGCGACTGAGGAAATCGAGGGCGTCGTCCTTCAGATTGCGGCGGGTCGCAGTAAGGAGGCCGCCCACGATGGTATTGCCCTTGTCGATATCCTGTTGCAGCCGCACCACGGTGTAGCTGGTCAGGGGCTCGACGGTCTGACGGCGCGCGACGCCATTCTCGGTGATATCGGCGATCTCGCGGTCGGTGAAACTTTGCAGCACCCCGACGGACAAACCCTCCGGCGTCTTGCCCGTCACTTTGGCTGCACCGAGGATGCGCGTGCTGATCGGGACCTTCTTGAAGCCGGCGGTTGGAGGATCGAACGACGGGGCGTGTCCGATGCGACGGGAATAGAACAGCAGATCGTCCCCAATGCCGCTTGCCAGGATGTTCTTGCCTTCAAGAAAGAAGGGACGCTTTTCCGCAAAGAAGGTCTCGTAGGTCGTCAGGTTGACTTCGGATGGATCCGCCTCCACCTGCCCGAAATCGGGGTTCACCGTGAGATCCATGGTGAGGTTGGTTGCCAGACCCACCTTCGCGTCCAGGCCGGCTTCGCCAGTTGTCTCTGCTCCCTGACGGTACGGGTTGCCGGCCTCCGTCGGGCCGGTCGCATACTTCACGAGCGCATAGGGCAGGACTTCGATTCGGCGTGATGCCGGCAGGTCCCGGATGCCGCGCAATTCCCCGAAGGAGTACACAAACCCCGGGCTGTCCATCGGCAGCAGCTGCCAGTCGCTTTCCTCCTGCCGGCGGTTGATCCAGCGCCAGCTATGGAGTCCCCAGACCTGCTCGGGCTGCCGGCCGTAGCGAAGCTGATTGAAGGGGATCCGGAACTCCGCCGTCCAGGCGCCGGCCTCGGTGCCGACTTTGCCGTCCCAGACGGCGTTCCAATCGGTGTCCCAGCCGTCGTTTCGGAGCAGCAGGTCGATTTTCGAACCGCCGGCGGTCAGGTCGAATTCGAAGCCGGTGCGTTTGTCGAAGTAGCTGTCGAAATTGATGCCGATGATATCGCCGACGAACTCGTCGCGTCGGCCCCGGAGGCGCGGCAGGGTGGCGAGATCCGAATCGTAGGCGCGCAGCGCCACGTAGAGATATTTGTGGTCGTAGAGAATCTTGAGCTGGGTGGGCTGCGATCCCGGTTTGCCCTCGTGCGGCTCGCGTTGGGTGAAGTCCCCGGTCCATTCGCCTTCGCTCCAGCAAGGATCGTCGAGCCGGCCGTCGATCTTGGGCGGCGGGCCTTGCAGCCGGGCGGCGTGATAGACGCGCTTGGGCAGAAGATGCGCCGGGGCGGGCGCGGGCCGATCCTGTGGTCCGTCGACCGCACGGCCCGGGCCGCTGGCGAGTACCAGGCCCGCGACGAGCCGAACGAGAAGGAGCGTCGCCCGCCGGGGGCGGAGGGCCGCCACCGGCTCCGGCGCCACGGCGAATCGACGGTTGCGACAGGGTGCTGGCATGGATGGGTCCGCCTCCGCCCAAAGGGGGGCGCATGTGCTATATCCTGACGCGGCGCAAAACTCCATGGGTGAGACCCCAAAAAACATAAGCGGAATCCACAACGGGAAATCCGCGCCGGCGATGGCGGGAGCGGCCGCGTCGGAATCCGGCCCGCAGTGTCCGCGCTTCCTCGCGGAATCGACCCGCGGCGCGCACCGCCCGGGCCCGCCCGCGCCCGGGGAGTTCCGGCGAGGCGGCATGCTATTCCGATCGGAGTGCGTCAACGGGGTTCACGCGGGTTGCTTGGCTCGCCGGCATCCAGCAGGCCAGCAGCGTGACCAGCGCCAGCAGCAACGGAACGCCCACCAAGGTCGCCAAATCGAAGGGACTGACGGCAAAGAGAAAGCTCGCCAGCAGGCGCGTAACCGCCATCGCGAGCACCAGGCCGAGGGCGATGCCGACGGCGGCCAGGGCCAGCCCCTCCCACAAGACCAGACGAAGCACATCACCGGTGGCGGCGCCCAACGCCATGCGCACGCCGAATTCCCGTGTGCGTTGGCTGACGACGTACGCCATCACGCCGTAAACGCCGACCGCCGCCAACCCGAGGGCGACCAGGCCGAGCCAGGTCAGCAAACGCGAGGCGAGGGCCGGAGCGATGAAGGCGGCTTTGATGAAGTCGGTCATGGGCAGCGTCGTCCAGATCTCCACCCGCGCGTCCAGTTTGTGGATCTCCTGCTGCACCGCGGTCGCGAGCGCGGCCGGGTCGCCGGAGGTGCGCAGGCAGATGCCGAGGTTCAGGTCCCAGACGCCCTGCCGGTAGGGCACGTAGAAGAAACACCGGGGGCGCTCGTTGATGAAGCGGTATTTGCCATCTTTGGCGACGCCGATGACGGTCATCTGCCGCCACGCATCCTGGAATTTCCGGCCGATCGGATCCTGCCCGGGCCAGAACCGCTTGGCCATGGTCTCGTTGATGATCGCCGCGCCTGGCGCCTTCTCGTCGTCGTGGTCCGTGAAATCGCGCCCGGCGAGCAACGGGATTTTCATCGCCCTGAAATAGCCCGGAGACACGATGCTGAACTGGAAGCTCGTGTCCTCGCCGGGCCGGCGCTCGTAGCCGTCGACTGCGACCTGGTGCCCGGGACCGCCCTCGAAGCCCAGCGGGAACCAGCTGCTGAGCGCGGCTGCCTCGACGCCGGGCAGCGCCGCCATCCGCTCGGCAAGGCGGCCGTAAAAGATCTTGCCGGTCTCCTCGGTGTAGCCGTTCATGCCGATGCGCAGGCCGGCCAGCAGCACGTGGTTCGGGTCGAACCCGAGGTCCGCGTGGTAGGCGCGCTGGGCGCTCTTGATGCACAGACCGGCCCCGACCAGCAGCACGAGCGAAAGGGCGATCTCGGCCACCACGAGCGCGTTTCGCAGGCGGTGGTGGTGGCCGGCCGAACCGGAGCCCCGCCCGCCTTCTTTCAAGGTCGCGATCAGGTCGGGTTGCGAAGCCTGCAGCGCGGGCGTGAGGCCAAAGAGGATCCCCGTCGCCAGGCTCACCAGGAGGGAGAACGCAAGCGTTCCGGCTTTGATGCTGACCGTCAGTCCGATCGGTAGGTAGGTGTGGGGCATCCACACCCGCAGCAGTTCGATGCCCCAGTAGGCCAGCACCACGCCGAGGCCGCCGCCGATCAGCGCCAGCAGAAGGCTTTCCGTAAGCAGCTGGCGGATCAGCCGGAAACGGCCGGAGCCCACCGCGAGCCGGATGGCGATTTCCTTCCGCCGGTCGGTGGCGCGGGCCAGCAGGAGGTTCGCCACGTTGGCGGCGACGATCAGCAGCACGCCGGCGGCGACGGCGAGGAGGATCGACAGCGCCCGGGCGAAGATGGGCTGCGCGCCGTAGGGCGCCTGCAGGAATGTCAGCACGCGCAGGCGGAT
>DATIWI010000140.1:0-17226 GCA_035519475.1 Opitutaceae bacterium | reverse complement strand
GCCCGCCGGGTCCTGCGATGATCATGAAAACGATTTCCCTCTCCCTCCTGCTCCTCGGGGCCGCGCTCTCCGCCCAGACGCCGCCCGCCGCCCCGCTGGTCACCGACGTGCCGATGCACGATCCCGTGATGGCCCGGCAGGATGGCGTCTATTACGCCTTCGGCACCGGGAACGGCATCGCCGTGTGGTCGTCGACCGACAGGGTCCACTGGCGACACGAGGCGCCGGTGTTCGCGGGGCCGCCGGCGTGGGCGGTCGCGGCCGTGCCCACCTTCCGCGGCCACATCTGGGCGCCCGACATCAGCTACCACGACGGCCGCTACTACCTGTATTATGCAGTGTCCGCCTTCGGCAAGAACACCTCGTGCATCGGCGTGGCCACCAATACGACGCTCGACCCGCGCGCCCCCAACTTCAAGTGGGAGGACCACGGCAAGATCATCCAGTCGGTCCCCGGCGTGACCAACTGGAACGCGATCGATCCGAACCTGATCGCGGCCGCCGACGGCACGCCCTACCTGGTGTTCGGCTCCTTCTGGGACGGCCTCAAGCTCGTGAAGCTCACCCCCGACCGCCTGCACCTCGCGGAGCCGCTCGACCGGATGCCGACCATCGCAAGCCGGAAGCCGGAGGCCGCGGCGCCGAATCCCCCCGCGCTCGCCGGCGATCCGGTCGACGCGGGCGGCAACGCCATCGAGGCGCCCTTCCTCTTTCAGCACGGCGACTACTACTACCTTTTCGCGTCGATCGACTACTGCTGCAAGGGCGTGAACAGCACCTACAAGATGATCGTCGGCCGCGCGAAGGAGATCCCGGGGCCCTACGTCGACGAGGCCGGCGCGCCGCTGGCGCACGGCGGCGGCACGATCCTGCTCGCGGGCGACGCGCGGTGGCACGGGGTGGGGCACTGCGCCGTCTACAGCTTCGACGGCGTCGACTATCTCATCTTCCACGGGTACGACGGAAACGCGCACGGCCTCTCCAAACTGCGGATCGAAAGGCTGCGCTGGACGCCCGACGGCTGGCCGCGGGTGGAGGTGGCGGCCCCGTGATTCTGGGCGCGGCCGGCCTTCTGTCATTCGACACGCCAAAGAGGACGCACCGACGGAGCCACGGGTAACTGGCCCAAGGCGTACTTGCCTCGGGTGCCCGGGCGGGTAGCGTGGCATGCATGGCCCGCGGCAACGAATCCGCGCATGTGCGCGCCGCCTGCGAGCGACAGGCGGCGATCTATCGCAGCATGGCGCCAGGGCAGCGCCTCGAGCAGGCTCTGCGGATGAACCGGAACATGCGGACACTGCTGGCCGCGGGTTTCCGCATGCGCCACCCGTCGTGGACCGAAGCGCAGGTGGAACGCGCCGTGGCGGACCGCATTCTCCATGCCCGAACCGAATGAGCTGAGTCTCTTTATCGAACGGCTGGAGGCCGCGGGCGTGCCCTACATGGTGACAGGCGCCACCGCGGCGATTCTCTACGGCCAGCCGCGGGTGACCAATGACGTCGATGTCGTCGTGAGTCTCGACGATGCGGCGCGCGCCGCCCTCCTGCGGGCCTTTTCGGAAACCGAATTCTACCTGCCGCCGGAGTCGGTCATTCAGGCGGAGCAGGCCCGCCCGCAACGGGGACACTTCAACATCATCCACCTAGCCTCCGGCTACAAAGCGGATGTCTACCTGGCCGGCACCGATCCGCTGCACGCGTGGGCGCTGCCCCGGCGACGCCGGGTCCCGTGGAGCGAAACCCGGACGGTCGCGGTGGCGCCGCCGGAGTACGTCGTGTTGCGCAAGTTGGAGTTCTATCGCGAGGGCCGGTCCAGCAAGCACGCCGCAGACATTCGGGCCATCCGCGAGATCACGGGTGTTGACGAAGCCCTGCTCGCGCCGTGGTTGCAACGCCTGGGACTTGCCGACTGGTGGAGCGAACTGAAGGCCGCGGATCGGGAGTGAAATCCCGGCGGCCCGGCCTCACTGGCAGGCGCTTCCCTGGCATCTCTACGAGCAATGAACCACTCGGCCCCGTGGGTGTTGGCGTCGGTCGCCGCGGCAGCGATGGCGATGGCGTTCGCGCCGCCGTCGGCGGAAACCCGCGGCAAGGCGCTTGGCGATCTCGGCGGGGAAACCGCGGTGCTGCAGCGGCTGCTCGCGCCGGACGAGGACTTCGCGCCGATCCCGGAACCCGGGCCCGGCGACTGGCTGGCGAACCATCGCGAGCCGGGCCAGACGTACGACCAGTTCTGCGCCGCGCCGGGCAACCTTCCGGACGCCACCCGGCATGTCATTTATCTGCAGCCGCTGGGGAATTTTCCCACGGAAGGCAGTCCGCCGCTCGAGGAACTCCGTGCCTACGCGGCGGCGTTCTTTCAGATGGAGGTGACGGTGCTGCCCGCCTTGGGGACTGACGAAACGCACTTTGAATCCCGGGTGAATCCCCGGTCCGGACGGCTCCAGGTGCGCACGACGAGCGTGATGGACTGGCTGGCGGCGCGGCTGCCGGCGGACGCCTACTGCCTGCTCGGCGTGATGATGGATGATCTCTACCCGGAGCCGTCGTGGAACTACGTCTTCGGCCAGGCGAGCCTCGGGGAGCGGGTGGGCGTCTATAGTTTCGCGCGTTACGATCCCGCGTTCTGGAAGAAGCAGCGCCCGCCGGGCTACGCCGGGCTCATCTTGCGCCGGAGCTGCCAGGTACTGGCGCACGAGATCGGCCACATGTTCGGCCTGTACCATTGCATCTATTTTCACTGCCTGCTGAACGGCTCGAACAATCTGCCCGAAGCCGATGCGGCGCCGCTGCACCTCTGCCCCGTTTGCCTGCGAAAGCTGCACCGCGCCATCGGTTTTGACCCGGTGAAGCGGTACGAGGAGCTGGACGCCTTCTCCCGCCGGCACGGCTGGTCCGGGGATTCTGCTTGGATCCGCCGCCAACTCGCCAAGGCGCCATAGCTTGGCGGCTGGCGCGGTTTGACGGGGCGGCGATCTTGCGCATGTTCGCGCCCACCATGAAAGCGCCGCTCCTGCTCTTCGCGCTCCTCGCCGCCGCCCTCGGTGCGCGCGCGAGCCTCGTCACGAAATCCGTCACCTACGAACAAGGCGGAACGAACCTCGAAAGTTACCTGGTGTATGACGATGCGACGTCGGCGCCGCGCCCCGGCGTGCTCGTATTCCCCGAATGGTGGGGGCTCAACGATTACGCGAAGGGACGCGCCCGGGAGCTGGCGCAGCTCGGCTACGTCGCGCTCGCGGTGGACATGTACGGCGCCGGGGTGGTCACGACCGATGCCAAGAAGGCGGGCGAGCTGTCGGGCCAGTTCTATGGCAAGCCACTCATGGCCGAACGCGCGCAGGCCGGGCTCGACCAGCTGCTCAAGACCGGCCTCGTGGACGGGAAGCGGGTCGCGGCGATCGGCTACTGCTTCGGGGGCGCCGTCTGCCAGACCCTCGCCTACAGCGGCGCACCGCTCGCGGGCATCGTCAGCTTCCACGGCAGCCTCGTGCCGGCTTCGGCGGACGCAGCGGCCAAAACCCACGCCAAGTTTCTCATTTGCCACGGCGCGCTCGATCCGTTCGCGAAGCCGGAGGCCATCGACGCCTTCAAAAAGTCGCTCGACGACGCGAAGATCGACTACCAGTTCGCGATCTATGCGGGCGCGCTGCACTCCTTCACGAATCCCGAGGCCGACGCGCTGGGCGCGGCGAACGGTGTGACGGCCCTCCGGTACAACGCGGCGGCCGCCCGCCGCTCCTGGGCGCTGATGCAGCAGTTCCTTGGGGAGATCTTCGCGGCGAAGTGAGGCCGCGCCGGACGCGCGCCGACAAAAAGGCCCACCCGCGTCGGGGTGGGCCGGGACCAACGGGCGGCGCTCGGCGAGCGCGGGCTAAGGCATCGCCGGCTTGGTCTTGAGTTCCACTAGGACGAGGTCGACCGGCGTGCTGCCGGTGTTTTCCGGAAGATGCGCGCCGGCCGGAGTCAACCGGACGTCGCCCATCTTGACCGTCATCATCTCGGTCTTGCCGTCGGGATAGGTGAACTTCGTGGACATGTCGCCGAGGAACACCGCCACGGCCTGGGGATGGTAATGCATGACCGATTTCTCGCCGGGGGCGTAGTGGATGCGGAGGACGCGCACGGCGTCATTCTCGAATACCACCGTGTAATGTTTCGGATCGACCTGCACCGGGTCCTGGGCGCGCGCGGCGGCGGCCGACAGGCACAGCAGCGCGGCGACGACGAACAAGCTTCGCTTCATGATTGGGGGTCCATGGGGTTGAGTTGTTAATGCGGGCCGCCGGGCGCGGAGGCGCCCGGCGGTGGACGGAACGTCGTTCAAGTCTGGCGAAACGCAAGCCGCCCGCGCCTTTGGCCGGGCTGCCCGGTGCTGGGACGAGAGAACCTCGCGGTCTACTCCGTCCGCAAGGCGATGAGCGGATCGACGCGGGCCGCGCGCCGCGCCGGGAGGATGCAGGCGAGGATGGTCACGGCGAGGAGGATGCCCATCGTCGCCGCCAGGGTCACCGGATCGTACTTGCCGATGTTGAAAAGCAGCGACGAGAGCACCTGGGCCACCCCGGCGGCGGCGGCCAGCCCGACCAGCAACCCGATCGCCGTCAGGAGCAGGCCGCTCTTCAGCACCAGCCCCACCACCTGCCGGTGCGTCGCCCCGAGCGCCGTCCGGATGCCGATCTCCCGCGTACGCTGGGTGACGGTGCAGGAGATGACGCCAAAGAGTCCGATCGCCGAGAGGAGAAGCGCGATGCCGGAGAAGATGGTCAGCAACAGCGATTCCACCTGGCTGACGTCCGTGGCCTGGGCGCGGATTTCGTCGATGGTTTGCACGTAGTCGAGCGGCTGCTCCGGGTCCACCTCACGCACCGCCGCCCGCAGCGCCTTCTCCATGCGGCCGGGGTTCATCTGGCAGCGCACCACCAGCGATTCAAAGGTCTGCGGGCATTGCTCCTGCGGCACGTACATGGCCGGGCTCACATTGTTGTCGACCTGCGGCCCAAGGATCTTCTCGTCCGCCAAAATGCCCACGACCTCCCAGGGCACCTCCTGGCCGACGCGCGCCTCGCCGAGGAATAGCTCCTGGACCATGAGGTGCTTGCCGAGCGGATCTTGATCCTTGAAAAAGCGCTTCGCCATCGTCTCGTTGATCACGGCCACGCGCACCGCCCCCGCGCGATCCTGCTCCGTCAGGAACCGCCCGCGCCGGAGCTTGATGTCCAGCGTCCGCAGATACGAGGGCGACACCATTTTGTAGCAGCACACCGGCCGCTGGGTGGGATCGACCGGCGGGGCCCCGTCGACCCGGAACAGCATGCCGTAGCCCCATCCCTCCAGCGGCACCGCGGAGGTCAGCGCCACGTCGTGCACCCCGGGGAGGGCGCGCACGCGCTCCTGGAGCCGCCGGTTGAAGGTGATCATCTCGTCCGCGGTCCGAAACCGGTTCAGGGGCAACGGAACGTTGGCGGTGATGACATTGGTGGGATCGAACCCGAGGTCGACCGCGTGCAACTGGGCGAGGCTCCGGATCAGCAGCCCCGCACTCGCGAGCAGGACGAAGGCCAGGGCCACGTCGGCCACGATCAGCGCCCCCTGGAGCCGCAGCCGCGCGCGGCCGGCGCCAATGCTCCCGCCGCCCTGCTTGATCACGCCGTTGAGATCGGGGCGGGAGGTGCGCAGGGCCGGCACGAGACCGAACAGAACCCCGGTGAGCAGCGAGAGGGCGAGGATGAACGCGAGCACCCGCCCGTCCATCGCGACGTACGCCGAGGGCGGCATGAACCGGCCGGGCACGATTGTCCGCAGCCCGGCGAGGCCGCCGTAGGCCACGCCAACCCCGAGGACACCGCCGCCGGCCGAGAGCAGCAGGCTCTCCGTGAGGAGTTGGCGCACGAGCTGGCCACGGCTGGCCCCGAGCGCGACGCGGATCGCCACCTCGCGTTCGCGCGCCAGGCCCCGGGCGAGCGACAGGTTGGCCAGGTTCGCGCACACGATGAGCAGCACCATCGCCACGGCGCCGACCAGGAGGTACAGGGCCAGTCTCACCTGGGGCCCGACGAGAATCGACAAAAAGGGATCGAGCGCGATGCCGGAGCCGCGGTCGGTCTCGGGATAGTCATGGGCGAGGCGGATGGCGATCGCCGTCATCTGCGCCCGCGCCTGCGCCAGGGTGACGCCGGGCTTCAGCTTGCCCCAGGCGCTCAGGTAGTGGTAATCGCGGCCGCCCGCGGTCGTGCTGAGGGCCAGGGGCCGCCAGAGCCGGGCCGCGGTGCGGTCGAAGGCGCCGGCCGCCAGCACGCCCACGATCGTGTGCGCCTCGCGGTCCAGCCGGATGCTCCGCCCGATGATGGCCGGATCCGCGCCGAATTCCGAGACCCAGAACGCATGGCTGAGGACAGCAAGGTGATTCCTCCCGGGTTCGTCGTCGCCCTCCCGGAAGAGCCGGCCCAACGCGGGCTCGGCCCCGAAGACGTCGAAGAACCGGGCTGATACCTGCTCGGCGACCACCTGCACCGGCTCGCCGGCGCCGCTCAGAGTCGCGGAGCCCCAGCTCTGCGCCGCCAGCGCCTCGAAGACCGTGTTCCACCGGGCCCAATCGATGAAGTCGGGCATCGACACGGCGTTGCGGCCGCCGCCCGGCGGCACCTGGGAGACCTGCACCATGCGGGCGAGGTCGGGGTAGGGCACGGGCCGGAGCAGGATCCCGTCGAGGTAACAGAAGATCGCCGCGTTGGCACCGATGCCGAGGGCGAGGGTGAGCAGCGCGACCGCCGTGAACCCGGGGTTGCGCGCCAGCAGCCGCAGGCCGATTCGGAGATCTCGGATCAGGACATGCACAAACGGGGTCCCAGTAATGCGCGGCCCGCCGTTTTGGACGCAAGCCCCAAGTGCCGCCCTGGAGAACGTTCGGCATCGACCCGACGACAGGGGACGATCGAACTGCCGGCCGCGCCGGGCTCGCGGATAAGCGTCAGCGCGGCCCTGGCATTCAGCGCCCCCTTGGCGGTGCGACAGCGCCGCGCCGACAAGGACGCCGCTGCCTCAGGAAACATGTCAACTAATAGTTGACATTGCTTCCTGGCACCTTGCCGGCAAGGGCACAAATTCCCTGGAAAATATGTCAACGAATAGTTGACATTGTTTCCTGGGCCTCGCGCCGGATGCTGGTGGCGGGAAGACGCAGCGTGCGCGCGACCGGCGGCCCACCGATGGCGCCGTGTTCGGGGTGGGGAAACTGCGCCGGGTTCGCAGGTGACCCCCGGCGCCGGCAAGGCCTTTAGCGCGGGCCTGGCGGTGGTGCGGCAACGCCGCGCAGGCAAGGACACCGCTACCTCAGAGAACATGTCAACGAATAGTTGACATCACTTCTTGGGGCCTTGGCGGCAAGGACACAATTGTCCTGGTAGACATGTCAACTCATAGTTGACATTGCTTCTTGGACATCTCGCCGGATGCCCGCGACGGGATGAGGCCGCGCACACGCGATCGGCAGGCCACCGATGGCGCCGCGCACGCAAGGACGTCGCTGCCTCAGCGAACATGTCAACTAATAGTTGACATGTTGTCTGGCGCGCTCCCGTTGATCGCAGGCAGTGGGAAGAGGCGCGGAGCGCGCGGGAGCGGTTCGGCGGCGGCGGCCAGAGATTAGAGCTTGATTCCGAGGAACGAGAGCGATTATGGATCGGGGAATTTCAAAACAGCGAAATTAACTACAATGGTCGTGGTCGAGGCGCCTGCTCCCACGGCCGAAGGCAAAGCAATGAATTCCATTCTCTTGAGCTACGTGCGATGCGGTGCGGTCTTGGCGGCAGCATGGATGGCGGCGACAGTCGTTGCCGCCGAACCGACGAACAGGGCGCTCACCCGGCACGCCCCGATCGTGAACGGCACGATCGAGGGCTCGATCCGCGAGACGAGCGGGGAGAGCATGGCCCTCAACAGCGGCGCCGTGATTACGGGAGATCTGCTCGTGCCCGGCACGCCCGCGGTACGCCTCAACGGCAGCCCGTCCTACGGCGGCACGCTTGACGGCGCGGGCAGCGCGGCGCCGTCCAATTATCAGATTACACTCAATGGCGGTTGTGCGCTGCGGCACGTCATCCGGCGAACGGACCCTGCGGCATTGGCCGCGGTGGCCGCGCCGCCGCCGCCGACTGGCACGCGCAACGTCATCATCAACCGGCCGGGCGCCGATCCCGGGGATTTCCGCACGCTGCGCAACCTGATCCTCAACGGCAACACCGGCCAGTACGCGATCCCGCCGGGAACCTATGGCGAATTCACGGCCAACAGCGGCAGCGGCTTCACCCTGGGCGTCGCGGGTGCAGCGCAGCCGTCGACCTACAACTTCCAGCGCCTGACTTTGAATGGATCGACCCAGCTCCGGGTCGTGGGACCAGTGATTGTCACGCTGGCCGGCGCGTTCACCGGCAACGGTTCGCTCGGCTCGTCGCCGAATCCAGCGTGGCTCACGCTCAACGTCTCCACGGGCGGCATCACGCTCAACGGGGGCTGCGTTGTCTACGCGCTGGTCAACGCGCCAGGCGGCACCGCGATCATCAACGGCAGCAGCCAGCTCATCGGCGGGCTCACCTGCGACCGGCTGATCATCAACAGCGGCGGCTGGCTGCGCTTGGTGAGCACCGCCACCAACCATCCGCCGGTGGCCGCGAACCTCTCCGTGGCGCTCGATGAAGACACCACCGCGGCGATCGCCTTGAACGCGTCCGACGGCGACGGTGACCGGCTCACCTATGCGGTGGTGACGGCACCGGCCCACGGCACGTTGGAGGGCGCGGCGCCGAGCCTCAGCTACCGGCCCGCGCCTGATTTCAATGGTGCAGATTCATTCACGTACAAGGCCGGCGACGGGCAGGCGGACTCCAACACCGCAACGGTCACGATTGCCGTCAAGCCGGTGAACGATGCCCCGGCAGCGGTTGCGCAGAACCTGGTCGTGGCAGAGGACACCTCGGCGGCAGTCACCCTCACCGGCGCGGACGCCGACGGCGATCCGCTGACCTTCTCGATCCTGACGCCGCCGGCCCATGGAACACTGAGGAGCGCCGGCGCCAGTCTCACCTACGTACCGGCGGCCGACTATTGCGGACCCGACAGTTTCGCCTTTGCGGCCAGCGACGGCGCGCTGCAGTCGCCGCCGGCCACGGTTGCGATCGCCGTCACGCCGGTGAACGATGCGCCGACCGCGAACGCCCAGCACCTGGCGGTGAACGAAGGCGAGACGCTGCCCATCGTCCTCACCGGCGCAGATGTCGACGGTGACTCGCTCAGCTTCGCCGTGCTCACGGCGCCCGCCCATGGCGTCCTCAGCGGCGCCGCCCCGAATCTCAGCTATCGGCCCGAAGCCAATTTCGGGGGCACCGACGGTTTCACCTTCCGGGTCGGCGACGGAACCGCCGAATCGGCTCCCGCCACCGTCACCATTCAGGTTACCAACCTGAACGACCCGCCGGCAGCCCACGGCATCGCGGTGACCACGGCGGAAGACACGCCGGTCGCCATCGCGCTCAGCGGCAGCGACCCGGATGGTGACGCGATCGCGTTCGCGATCGTGAGCCCGCCGGCGCACGGCACCCTCGGCGGAAGCGGCGCCAGTCTCACCTACACGCCGGCCGAGAACTACCACGGCCCGGACAGCTTTTCCTTCATGGCGAATGACGGCGCGCTCGACTCGAAGGCGGCCACGGCGGCGATCACCGTCACGCCGGTCAACGACGCGCCGGTGGCGGAGCCGCTCGCGGTCGAGGTGATGGCGGATGGGCTCGCCCAAATCACGCTCGCCGCCGCGGATGTCGATGGTGATGCGCTTACCTTTGCGCTGGTCACTCCGCCGGCCCACGGCGAGATCGGCGGCACGGCGCCGGGTCTCACCTATGCGCCCGCGCCGGGTTACACCGGGCCGGACAGCTTTGTTTTCAGGGCCAGCGACGGCGCGCTGGAGAGCGAGCCTGCGCTGGTTTCCATTGCCGTCGTTCCCCCGCCGAACGCGCCCCCGGCCGTCGAGGCCGGACCTGACACCACGGCGATTCTGCGGCCCGAGAGCGCGGTCAAGCCCTACAGCAACATCATCATCAACCACGACGAATGGACGCTGACCGAGGCCGGGTTCGCCAACAGCGCCGACGCCGGGAAGTTCGCGCGCAACCTCGCGCACTGGATCACCGGCGGGAAACCGGGGCGTTTCCTCGCGTACACCAACTGCGCCGCCGGATCGGTCGCCGAGGCGTTCACCGGCCCTGCGCTGCGCGCGGCGCTTGAGGCGGACGGACATGCCTGGGAGACCAGCAGTACGATTCCGTTCACGCTGGATAACCTCAAGCCCTACGACGCGGTTTTCCTTTCGGCCAACGTCGTCGACAACCAGGTCTTGACCGATTACGTGAACGCCGGCGGCAGCGTCTATATCAGTGGCGGCACGAAGCGATCCGGGCAGGACGCCGACATCGAGGCGGGGTGGTACAACGCTTTCCTCAATCGTTTCGGCCTCGGCTTTGGTCATCCCTACAACGGCGTGGTCGGCACGCTGCCGGTTTATTCCAATCACCCGATCTTTGCCGGCGTCCACCAGCTCTACTACGCGAACGGCAATCCCGTCGTCGTGCTCGATCCGGCGGATCCCAAGACGGCGGTGATCGATCGTTTCGATTTCAAGAACCTGATGGCGATCTATTCGCGCTCGCTCGAGCGGGCGGACGTCGCTCTCGCGGGAAGCGCGAGCGACGATGGGCAACCCGCCGGTGCGACAGTGCAGGCCGCTTGGAGCGTCGTGAGCGGGCCGGGCCCGGTGTACTTCGCGGATCCGTCGTCGCCCGCCACCACCGCGAGTTTTTCCGTGCCGGGCACCTACGTGCTGCGGCTGGCGGCGAGCGACACGGAGCAAGCCGCGGCTGATGACGTGACGATCACGGTCGAGAGCAACGCCCCGCCCACGGCGTATGCCGGCCCCGACGTCGCGTCCCCGTCGCCGGCGGCGCCTGCAACCCTGCACGGGGAAGCCGCGGACGACGGCCGGCCGCTGGGCTCGAGCCTCGGCGTGACCTGGGACCTGCTCGCCGGGCCCGGCACCGCCGCGTTGGCCGCGCCGAACTCGCTCACGACCGAGATGACGGTTTCGGCGCCGGGTATTTATGTGGCGCGGCTGACCGCCTCGGATGGCGCCACCGCGACTGCCGACACCGTCGAAGCGCGCTTTGGCGCTCACTACCCGAGCCCCGCGCCGCCGGGTCTAGCGGCGTGGTGGACGGCCAACCACACGGCTCAGGATGCGGTGAGCGGCCGCGAGGCCGAGATGCTCAACGACGTACATTTCGCGCCCGGCAAAGTCTCCGAGGCCTTCGAATTCGATGGGATCGACGATGCGGTGCATGTGCCGGCGTCCGCCGACACCGACGTGGGGGCGTCCCCGGCCGGCCTCACCATCGAGTTCTGGCTCAAGCCCAAGCTGCTGGACAACCGTTTCATCTTGGCATGGAAAAACGGAGACCTCGACGGGTTGTGCCTGCAGCAGGCGTTTGGCGCCCAGCGGATCTGGGCCCGGATCAAGGATACCAGCGGCCAGGACCACGGCCTGCTGTCGCCGGCTTTTCTGACGGCAGACGCCTGGCAGCACATCGCCTTCACCTACGACCGGGTGGCCGGAGAGGGGCGTATCTACCGGAACGGGATTTTGGCGGCCGTCCAGAACCTCGGTTCGTTCACGGCACAGACGTCGTACGATTTCTATTTGGGCGCGAGGCCGCGGGATTACCTGGGCTGCTATGCCGGGTGTCTCGACGAGGTGGCGCTCTACCGGAGGCCGTTGAGCGCCGACGAGATACTTGCCATCTGGCAGGCAGACATCTTCGGCAAGTGTCCCCTCGATGGTAACAAGGGTCCCCTGGTCGACGCGGGCCCCGCGCTCACGGTCGGCGCGAGCAACCAGCCGGCGAACCTCGCCGGAAGCGTCACCGATGACGGCCTGCCGGCAGGACATGCGCTGACGGCATCGTGGAGCATGGTGGCCGGCCCCGGCAACGTCGCCTTCGCGGACGCCACGGCCTCCGCCACCACGGCGAGCTTCGATGCGGCCGGCGTCTATCTGCTCAGACTCTCCGCTGACGACGGGGCCATCACGACTTCCGATTCGGTCGAAGTGCGCGTGGCCGAGCCCGTCGGTTTCGGCTACCCGCCCGGCCTGTCGGCATGGTGGACCGCGAACGGGCATCCGCGCGAGTTTCTGGGGCGTGGGCCCGACCTTCAGTTCTTCAACGGCGCGGCCTGCGGATCGGGAATCTGTTCGCAGGGCGTCCACCTCGACGGTGTCGATGACATCGTGCGGATCCCGGCCTCGAGCGCCACCAACGTGGGCGCCGCCCGCGCGCTCACGATCGAGTTCTGGTTCAAGCGAGCCCGGGAGGCGGACGACGTCCTGCTGGTCTTCAAGAATCGCGGCGGCTCGGAAGGCCTGAAGCTGTCTAGCCTTTACAGCGGGTCGCTCATGGCGGCAAACCTGGTGGATACGGCCGGCGCGGGCCACTCCTTCAACACGGCGGCAGGCGTTTTTGCCGGGCAGCAGTGGCAGCATCTGGCGCTGACCTATGATGCCGCCACCGGCCTCGGCCGGCTCTACCGGAACGGACAGTTGGTGAAGGAGCAGGCCCTGGGGAGCTTCACGCCGCAGACGGGCTACGATGTCTGGCTGGGGAGCGATCCGGATCGAAACTACCTTGGCGGTGACCTCGATGAAATCACTTTCTACAACCGCGCGCTGACGGCGGCGGAGACTCAGGGCATCTACAGCGCCGGCGCCTTCGGCAAGAGCCCGGTCCCCTACAATGCCGCTCCCGTGGTCAATGCCGGCGCCGTCCAATCGGCTTATGTCGGCATCGCGATCGCGCTGGCGGGCACAGCAGCGGACGACGGGCTGCCCAACCCGCCTGCCGCGCTCGCCTCTGAATGGTCCAAGGTCTCCGGTCCGGGCAATGTGATCTTCGGTTCGCCGGCGGCGCTGGTCACCACCGCGACGTTCGATACGGCAGGTGCCTACGTGCTCCGTCTCTTCGCGAGCGACTCCGAGCGGTCCGGGGCGGACCAAATCACGGTGACGGTAAGCGAACCTCCATCGCAGCCGCCCCGTGTGACACTCACCACGCCCGCCGACCAGGCGAGGCTCGTGGCCGGCGTGCCGCTGGAACTCACAGCCGAGGCGACCGACTCCGATGGGACGATTGCCAGGGTCGAGTTCTTCCAGGGTGCCGCCAACCTCGGCGACGGCGCGCGGCGCGGGCCCAACGCTTACAGTTTCGCGCTTGTCGCCGGCTTGCCGATCGGCAGCTACACCTTCACCGCCAGGGCGACCGACAACACGGGCATCTCCGCCACATCGGCGCCAGTTGAAGTGACGGTAATCGCTGATCCCGGCACGCCGCCTGTCGCGCAGATCTCCGCGCCGGCGGAGGACATGAGGATTTCCGCGCCGACCCCGGTGACGGGTGTGGTCGCGAGCCCGATCCTGGCTTCGTGGGCGCTTGAGTGCCGCCTGAAGGCTGCCGAAGGGGAGACTCCCGCGGCTTGGGCCACCCTGGCCACCGGCACCGCGGCAGTCGGTTCCCTGAGTCCCTCCGTTCCCGGACCGCTTGGCACCTTCGATCCCACGCTGCTCCTCAACGGCATCTACGAACTGCGCCTGCGCGCCGTCGATGGCGCGGGCCGCACGCTGATCGACGGCCCGATCACGCTCGTGGTGGAGGGCAGCATGAAGGTCGGCGCCTTCACGGTCGCCTTTGAGGACCTGAAAATTCCGCTCGCTGGCATCCCGATCCAGGTGATCCGCACCTACGACAGCCGGGACAGCCGGGTGGGGGATTTCGGGCCCGGTTGGCGGATGGCGGTAAACAGCATCCGCCTCCAGAAGAACCGCAACCTGGGCCAGGCATGGTTCCAAACCCTTCAGAGCGGCACCGGCCTCCAGTTCTACTGCGTCGATCCGGCGCGTGAGCCGATTGTCACCGTCACCTTCCCCGATGGCCAGGCGCACCGCTTTCGGGCGGGCGCCGTTGTGAAGAAGCGGCCCGGCGATCCGGACGACGCCTCCTTCGTGGTCGTCGTTCGCTCGGGCCGGATCAGGTTCTACCCGCTGGGCGACACCACCTCGACGCTCGAGCCGCTGGATTCCCGGAATGAGCTCGCGGACACGTTCTGGATCGCGGGCACCGGGGAAAACGACCTCACGACCGACGACTTGGGCCTCGTGGTGTTCAATCCGACGCGCTTCCGCCTCACCACCAGGGACGGCACCGCGTACATTCTCGACGAGCGCCTCGGCCTGCTGGAGATGCGCGACCTCAACGGCAACACGCTCGTCCTCAGCCGGGATGGCCAGGATGGGCTTGCGGCCGTGGTGAGCAGTCAGGCGGCGCCGGGTGGTCCCGTGGTCAGGACGGTCACCATCCACCGTGACGACACCGGCCAGGTGGACTACATCCGTGATCCGGCCGGACACGATCTCGACTACGTCTACGACGAGCAGGGACGCCTGAGCGCGTTTGCCAATCGCGAGCTCAATGTGACCCAGTTCGCCTACGAGAATGCCTCCTTCCCCAATTACCTCACGAAGATCATCGATCCGCGCGGCGTCACGGCGCTGCGTTGCGAGTTTGATGCGGGCGGCCGCCTGGTGAAGCAGATCGACGCGGAGGGTGGGGAGACGGTGTTCGGCCGCGGCATCGATGCCACCGGCCGTTTTGAGAAGCTGAAGGACCGCCTCGGCCACGAAACCACTTACTACTACGACGATCGCGGCAACATCGTGTTGGCGATCGACCCGGCGGGGGCGCGGACGAGCTACACCTACTATCCGGACAGCGACTGGGTAAAGTTCGAGACCGACCACTATGGCAACGTGAAGGCGTTCGCCTACGATGCGCGCGGCCAGGTCACGGTTGAGACCGAGGGGGCCAACGCGAGCGAGGATCCGGCGAACCCGACCGTGGGCTATACGACGCATACGACTTATAACGACCGCGGCGCGCCGACCCGGATCACGGACCCCGATGGCCGGGTGCAGACGTTCACCTACGACCCTGCCACCAACCACCTCCTCACGCATACCGTCGGCGTCGGCGGGCTCCAGCCGGCCACCACGACCTACACCTATAATGGCGATGGAACCCTCATCGCGTCCACCGACGCTCTGGGCAACGTCACCAGCCGCGCCTACGACTACGCGTATCACGATGCCGGCTTTCCCAGCGCGGTGAAGGCAGTGGCGGTTACGGTGACCGATCCTGCCGGCGCGGCCGGTTCGGACCCCGCCAATGCGGCGGCCACGGTACTTCGCTTGACGCGCACGCTGTATGACGCGCAGGAAAACCAGGTGGCGCAGGTGGTCACACGTACCCTGCCCGGAGGCGGCGCTGAGGACGTGGTGACCCGTTTCCTCTACAATGCCGAGAACCGCCTCGTCGCCACCCTCCAGCCGGACGGCAAGGTCGCGGAGACGCGCTACAACGCCTTTGGCAGACCCGAAGCCTCGGTCCTCTGGAAGTCGTATGCCGATTTCCAAAATGCGGACGATGCGGTCGCGCGCGTGACGCGCCACGGTTACGACGACCGCGGCAACCCGATTGCGACCACTTACGCGGACGGCTCGTCCGAGCAGACACACTACGACGCCGAGAATCGGCGCGATTGGACGCAGGATCGCCTCGGCCACGTCACGACTTACCAGTACGACACCGCTGGGCGCCTCCGCCTCACGACCTTTCCCGGCGGAGGGAGCAGGGAAACGGTCTACGATTTGATCGGCAGGGTGACCGACAGCTTCGACGAGCTGCGGCACCGCACGCGGTACCTCTATTACCCGGATGGGACGGCCGACGCCCTGCGCCGCAAGCAGGTTATCGTGGCGCCCGACTCCTCCGCGCCGTCCGTCACCAGCTACCAGTACGACCGTTCCGGCAACGTCCGGTATGTCACCGATCCCCGTGGCAACACCGTGGAAACGCAGTACGACGAGTGGGGGCGCCCGCGATTCGTCATCTATCCACCTGCCCTGAGCCGAGCCGAAGGGGCGCTGGACGATCACGCGTCCACCCAGATCGAGAACCAGTACAACGCCTTGGGACAGCGCACCGCGGTCGTCGACCAGGAGGGCGCGATCACTCGCTACCGCTACGACGGCCTCGGGCGTCTCGTGGAGGTTCGCCAGTACCTCGACCAGTCTCTCGCCGCCGGCGATGCCGACTTACACCTTGCACCTGAAACCTCAAACGTCGCTTCGACGCGCTACGCTTACGACGAGCTCGGCACTCAGATTTCCCAGATCGACGCCTTGGGCCGCGTGACGGTCTACCACACGGACAGCGTGGGCCGGCGGACCGCCCGGATTCTGCCCGACGGGGCGGCGGAGCATCTGGAGTACGACGAGTGGGGCAATCTGGCGAAACGAACGGACTTCGCGGGCAAGACGACGGTCTTCACCTACGACGCTCTCAACCGCCTCAAGACCAAGACGGCGGATATGAATCACCCGTCGCTCGTCAACGGTCATGCCATCGCGCGCGTCGAGTTCGACTACGACGCCAACGGCGCACGGACGGCGGCGCGGACTTACAACAAGGACAACGTCCCCCTCTATGGCGAAAGCACTCCGCGGACCGAGCGCGGCTGGATCGACCACAAGGACGCTGGCGGCGTCCGGCTCGCCTACAGCTATTTCGCCAACGGTCTGCTGCGGGATGTCGTGTCGTCGAACAACTCGGGCGTGAATGTCGGCTATCGGTATGACGAGTTGAACCGCCTCGCCTCCGTGGACGACGGATCGGGGGGCGTGCCCGTCCCGGGTGCTGACGGCGGCAGCTCGCCGCCGCCCACCGTCCGCACGACTAACTACACCTACAACGCGAATGGCTCCCTGGAGACCGTGGCCGCACCCAGTGGCGTCACGCACACCTATGCTTACGACACCCTGAACCGCCTGCGCATGCTTGGCGTCGCCTCGAGCCTTGCCACCGTACACTCGTACACCTACTCGCTCTCCCCGGGTGGGCACCGCCTACAGGTGGTGGAGGGCCCGGCGCCATCCGGGCCGGGTCGAACCACGACCTACGCCTACGACGGCCTGTACCGCTTGACCTCCGAGTCTGTAGCCGGGGGCGCCGATCCCGGTCAGAACGGAACCGTCACCTACACCCTCGACAAGGTCGGCAACCGGCTCGCCCGATCGGT
>DATIWI010000139.1:0-9716 GCA_035519475.1 Opitutaceae bacterium | reverse complement strand
GGTGACGACGGCGTGGATCGGCATGGCATGGGTGGGATTCGGCTTGGCCGCTTGCACGCAGCCGGCGCAGGCGCAGTTGCCCCACGCGATCACGGCCTTCGCCCCGCTGACGGCCTCGCGCACAATCTCGAGCGCGGTGCGGCCGCCGATGACGCAGTGGATGCCGTCATCGGCCATGGGCACCGAACCTTCTACCATGAGCAGGTATTCGCCGGGATGCGCTTTCATCGTGCGCTGCATGCATTCCTCCGCCTGGAAGCCGGCGGCGGCCTGCAGGGTCTCGGTGTAGTCCAGCGAGACCTTGTCGAGCAGGATGTCCGCCACCAGCGGATGCGAGGAGCGGATGAACGATTCGCTGCAGCAGGTGCATTCCTGGAAATGGAGCCACACGACCGGCAGCCGGCGCTTCTTCTCCAGCGCCTTGACCACGTCGGCGACGCCACTGGATTCGAGGCCGAGATAGGCCGCCATCCAGGTGCAGAACTTGACAAAATCACGCCGGCTCACGCCGCGCGCACGCATCTCTTCCCAGATCGTCGGACCGCCGGCTTGGGGCGGAGACATCAGCACATTCATGAAGGTCCTTGGGGTGGCCGCGCCGCCCGGCGGGCGCCGGAGGCGCGAGGGTTGATCGGAAGTTGCGCCGGAGTCTGCGCAGATTTTGCTGCGCAGCAATTGATATATGACCTCGTGGTCATTGAATTAATTCTTCTTCTGCCAGACTGGCGCGGCGGCTGGACTTCCCGGGCGGGCGGGCCAACGTTTTCTAATCATGCACGAACTGGGCATCGCCCAATCAGCCCTGGAGCTGGCGCTGGCGCACGCCAGGAAGGCCGGCGCCGCGCGGGTGCGGCGGCTCGTGATCCGCGTCGGCGCGCTGTCGGGCGTGGATCCGGAGGCGCTCGACTTTGCATTTGCCGCCATCCTCCCGGGAACGGCGGCGGAAGGAGCGGCGGTGCAAATTGACCCGGTCGCCGCTGTCGCCTACTGTCCCGACTGCCAGCAGGATTTCACCCCCGACACCGATCATTTCTTTGAATGCCCGAAGTGCGGCCGCCTGTGCGCCACGATCAAGCAGGGCCGCGAACTCGACCTGATGCGCCTCGAAGTGCTGTGAACCCGATGCTCAAGAAGAATCCCCCCCAGCCCACCGCGAAGACTCCGCCCCCCAGCGGGGTGATCCTCGTCGACGTGCGCGATCCCGCGGAGGCCCCGCCCGCCCCGCCGGGCGACGCCCTGCCCGGCGCCGCGCGGACTGTCGACCTGCAGGTGCGTCTGCTCGATGAGAACGACCGGCGCGCGGCGGAGAACCGGAGCCTCCTGCAGCGGCGGGGAATCCGCGCCGTGAATCTCGTCTCCTCGCCGGGGGCGGGCAAGACGACGTTGCTGGAACGCACGCTCGATGCGCTCGCGGGCGAGGTGCGCTGCGCCGTGCTCGTCGGCGATCTCGAGACCGACAACGATGCGCGGCGCCTCCGGCGCGCGGGGCTGCCGGTGGCTCAGATCACGACCGGAGGCACCTGCCACCTGGATGCTGCCATGGTCGCGCGCGGGATCGCCGCCCTCCCGCTCGAAGGCGTGCGCCTGCTTTTGGTCGAAAACGTCGGCAATCTGGTCTGCCCCGCCTCCTTCGACCTTGGCGAGAACCGGCGGATCACGCTGCTCGCGTGCACCGAGGGCGAGGACAAGCCGCTGAAATACCCCCCGATCTTCACCAGCGCCCACGCCGTCATCCTCAACAAGATCGACATCGCGGATGCAATTGGCTTCGACCGGGCCGCGGCCCTGGCCAATATCCGCCGGGTGGCGCCGCAGGCCGAGGTGTTTGAACTTTCGGCCCGCACCGGTGTGGGCTTGGACCGCTGGCTGGACTATCTCCGCGCGCTGGTGTGACCCATGTCTCCGGCGGCCGACGACCCCGCTCCGCGCCCCACCGATCGCCTGCTGGAGATTGAAGGCACCGTCCAAGGCGTGGGGTTCCGCCCTTTTGTCGCACGGCTGGCGGCGCGCGCGGGTCTCCGCGGCTGGGTCCGCAATGACGGGGCCGGGGTGACGATCCGCCTGGCTGGACCCGCCGGGTTGTTGGACGCGTTCGGCGCCGCGCTGCAGGCCCAGCTTCCGCCCGCCGCCCGCGTCACCCGGCTGCGGGCGCGCCCCGCGCCGGAATCGACGCCGCTGCCGCCAGTGCCCGCCGTGGGTTTCCTGATTCTCGACAGCGAGGCGGACGCGGCCGCGCGCACGGTGGCGGTCACGCCGGATCTGGCGCTGTGCGCCGACTGCCGGCGCGAGCTCGCCGACCCGCGCAACCGCCGCCACGCCTACCCCTTCATCAACTGCACCAACTGCGGACCGCGTTACTCGATCGTACGCGCGCTGCCTTACGACCGGCCCCGCACCACCATGGCGGAGTTTCCCATGTGCCCGACCTGCCGGAGCGAGTACGAAGATCCGGCCGACCGGCGCTATCACGCGCAACCCAATGCCTGCCCGGTGTGCGGGCCCCAGGTGGAGTTGCAGGATGCCACGGGCCGGACCCTGGCGACCCGCGCCAAAGCCATCGCCGCCGCGGTCCACGCCCTGCGGGAGGGCCGGATCGTAGCCGTGAAAGGCGTCGGCGGCTTCCATCTGATGGTCGACGCCGCGAGCGAGTCCGCGGTCGGCGAATTGCGCCGGCGGAAGCATCGCGAGGAAAAACCCCTGGCGGTGATGTTTCCCTCGCTTGCCTCGCTGCGCGCTGCCGCGGGGGTGCGCGCGGACGACGAGCGCTGGCTGACCGACGCCCCCGCGCCGATCGTGCTGGTCCGCCGCCGCGCGGACGCCCCGCTGGCCGCGGCCATCGCGCCTGGCAATCCCTGGATTGGCGCGCTCCTGCCGTATGCGCCCTTGCACGTGCTGCTCCTCGAGGCGCTCGCGCGGCCGGTGGTGGCGACCAGCGGCAACCTTTCGGAGGAGCCGTTGTGCACCGACGATGCCGAGGCGCGGCAGCGGCTCGGGAGCATCGCCGACCTCTTCCTGATGCACAGCCGGCCGATTGCGCGGCCGGTCGACGACTCCGTGGTGCGGCTGGCGGCGGCCGGCCCCATCCTGTTGCGCCGCGCGCGGGGATTCGCCCCGGCCCCCTTCCGGCTGCCGGAGGGGGTGGACGCCGCGGAGCCGTTGCTCTGCGTCGGCGGGCACATGAAAAACACGATCGCCGTGACGGCGGGGACGAATCTCGTGTTGAGCCCGCACATCGGGGATCTGGCCAACCCCACGTCGATGGACGCCTTTCGCCGGGCAGTGACGCTGCTGGGCTCGCTTTACGGCCAACGCTTCACCCGCGTGGTCTGCGATGCGCACCCGGATTACGCCTCGACACGCTTCGCCCGGAGCCTGGACGTGCCCGTCGTCACTGTGCAGCACCATCTGGCCCACATCCTCGCGTGTCTGCTCGAACATGGAGGCGGCCCGGACAAGGTGCTGGGAGTGTCGTGGGACGGCACGGGCTACGGGTCCGACGGAACGGTCTGGGGCGGTGAATTCATCGTCGTCGATCGCAAGGCCAAGTCCGCCCGGCGGGTCGCCTCGTTGCTGCCATTCCGACTGCCCGGAGGGGAGGCGGCCGTGCGGGAACCACGCCGCAGCGCGCTCGGCCTCCTCCACCGGTTGCTCGACGGCAACGTCGCGCGCCTGGAGCCGCTCGCCCGGTCCCTGGATTTCAGCGCCCGTGAGATCTCCGTTTTGATCTCGCTGCTGGAGCGCGGAGTTCAATCTCCGCTGACCACGAGCGCCGGCCGGCTCTTTGACGGGGTCGCTGCCCTGCTCGGCCTGCGTCTGCGGTGCTCGTTCGAGGGCCAGGCAGCGATGGAGGTGGAGTTTGCGGCAGATCCTGAACCACAAGAAGAAGCGGGTTTAATCATGCCCATTATCGGCGGGGATCTGGGGGGTATCCTTCAGATCGACTGGCGCCCGGCGATCGCCGGCATTCTAACGGACCGACCGCGCACCAAGGCCGGTTCGCTCGCCGCGCGCTTCCACAATGCTCTCACACGGTGCGTGTTGGATCTTGCGGTTCGCGTGGGCATCGAAACGGTGGTCCTGAGCGGAGGCTGCTTCCAAAACGTTCGGCTTCTGGACGCGACCTGTCGCGCGCTCCGCTCGGCGGATTTTAATGTTTTGTACCACCGCGACTTGCCGCCCAACGACGGCGGAATCTCTGCCGGTCAGGCGCTCGGCGCGTTGTGGAATATCACGTCGGTCGCTGACGGACGACACGATTGAGAGAAGGTCGAATCCGCCGGCTCGACGGATCGTGCAGGTGCGCGGAGACTTCTGAGTACGCGCGTCGACTCGGGGCAGCGGGTTGAAGGTAATTTGCGGACTGACGTCCCGCAACAACGGGCGCCTTCCCAGCCCGGCGTGCGCGGCGAACCGTGTTCGCTCTGCCATAAGGACGGATGATTTTTCTCGCGCCCAGCATTCGCCCTGCTTCACATCTTGAACGAGCGTACCGCTCCGAGCGGTCCGCGGTTTCATGCAACGACGCCCTCCATTCGACCATCCACCGAGGCGCCCAACTCAGGCGGCGTTCCTGCCGGCCCGCCTGACTAACCCCCTTTTACGGTTCACTCGATGACTTCCGTTTCCGCCCCCCCTGGTCCGCCGCCGCCCCTCAAAGAATCCAGCATTTCCCCCCCAGTAGTTCAGAGATCCGGCTCCCCCGTTGAGCCGACGATGGATCTCAGGCGGACGATCAAGTACGAGTCCGACCGGGTGAAAGGCTTCGGGCGCGAGGTTATGAGCGTCCCGGGCTGCGAGCAGTTGGAGAACTGCATCCAGTGCGGCACCTGTTCGGGTCTGTGTCCATTGAGCATCTACATGGACCACACGCCGCGGCAGGTGATGGAGCTGACGCGGTCCGATTTCAAAGACGAGGTCTTGCGGAGCACGACCATCTGGCTGTGCGCCTCGTGCTATGCCTGCACGGTCGAGTGCCCGAAGCAGATCCGCATCACCGACATCATGTACGAGCTCAAGCAGCGGGCGATTCACGAGGGTTTCTATCCGAAGCGCTTCCCCATCCCCGTCCTGGCCCAGGAATTCTACCGGATGTCCCACAAGCGTGGCCGTGTGACCGAGAATTTCCTCGCGACCATCATGTTTCTCAAGACCAACATTCTCGCGGCGCTCGGCATGTGGCGGCTGGGTCTGAACCTGTTCGCGCGCGGACGCTTCCCGCTCAAACTCGAGGGCATCAAGCGCCGCGACGAACTCGTGCGCATGATGGCGGTGGTGGACAAGCTGTCCATCGACGCGCTGCAGAACAGCCAACAGAACGGCGGCAACGGCGGCGGTCACCCCGGAGCGCATTGAACCATGAAATACTCCTACTTCCCCGGTTGTTCGCTCAAAGGCACGGGACGGGCTTACGAGGAATCGCTGCTGCCCGTCTTCCAGGCGCTCGGCGTGGAGTTGGAAGAGCTCGACGACTGGAACTGCTGCGGCGCCACCGCCTACATGGCGGTTGACGAGGTGAAAGCCTGCGTCATGGCCTCGCGCAATCTCGCCCTCGCCGAAAAGGCCGGCCACCAGGAGCTGCTCGCGCCCTGCAGCGCGTGCTACCTCGTTCTGAACAAGACCAAGCACTACCTGCACGAATCGCCCGCGGTCGAGGCCGTCGTGCAGAAGGCGCTGCATCAGGCCAACCTCACCTACAGCGGAAACACGCCGGTGCGCCATCCCCTCGATGTGCTGATCAACAACGTGGGGATCGACGCGATCAAGAAACGCGTCACCCAGCCGCTCAAGGGACTCAAGGTGGCGCCCTACTACGGCTGCCAGATCGTGCGACCCTATGCGTCCTTCGATGACCAGTACAATCCGACCACGATGGACCGGCTCCTCGAAGCGATCGGCTGCACAATCGTCACCTACCCGCTGAAGACCCGCTGCTGCGGCGGCAGCCTGACCGGCACGCTGCCGGAGCCCGGCCTGCTCTGCGCCTACGTCCTGCTCAAGGAAGCCATCGCCCGCGGAGCGGAAGTTGTGGCCACGGTCTGCCCGCTGTGCCAGTTCAACCTCGACTGCTACCGGGACAAGATGGTCGCCAAATGGGGTGGCGAGACCGTCCCCGACCCCCGGAAAGCCGGCGCCCGCATCGCCGTGGGTCCGCGCCTCGATATTCCGGTGGTGTTTTTCACGCAATTGATCGGCCTCGCCTTCGGGCTGACCGAGAAGGAACTGGGCTTGCAGCGCGGCTTCACCCCCCTGCGCCGGCCGGCGCCCGCGCAGCCGCAGACCGCGGCCGCGTAGCCCGCGAACGGCCCGGCCCCAGCACAAGCTCTCCTACGCAGGGACTCCCATGGACAAGGTCAACGGCAACCATGAAGCTCGGATCGGCTTTTATGTCTGCCACTGCGGCCACAACATCGCCGCGATGGTGGACTGCACGGAGGTGGCGAAATACGTCGGGCAGCTCCCCGGCGTGGTCCTCTCGCGCGACTACAAGTACATGTGCTCGGATCCGGGCCAGGAGCTGATCCAGAAGGATATCAAGGAATTCAATCTCAACCGCGTGGTGGTCGCATCCTGCTCGCCGCTCCTGCACGAGCACACTTTTCGCAGCGCCGTTGAAGCCGGCGGCCTGAATCCGTTCTTCTTCCACATGGTCAACATCCGCGAGCACGTCTCGTGGGTGCACACCAACCGGGACGAGGCGACCGCGAAGGCCAAGGCCCTCGCCCGCGCCGCCATTCGCCGGGTTGCCCACCACCGGGCGCTGGACGTGAAGAAGGTGCCGATCCATCCCGATGTGCTGGTCGTGGGCGGCGGCATCGCCGGCATCCACGCCGCGCTCACGCTGGCCAAGGCCGGCAAGAAGGTCTACCTCGTCGAGCGCGAGCCCTCCATCGGCGGCCACATGGCCAAGTTCGACAAGACTTTCCCGACCCTGGACTGCGCCGCCTGCATCCTGACGCCGAAGATGTCGGAGGTCGGCGCCCACGAAAACATCACGCTGTGGAGCTACTCCGAGGTCGTGAAGATGGACGGGTACGTCGGGAACTACACCGTGACCGTCAAACGCCGGCCCCGTTACATCAACGAGGACCTCTGCACCGGCTGCCAGGAGTGCATCGCCAACTGCGTATACAGGGAGCCCAAGTTTCCGGACGATTTCAACGAGGGTCTCGGCAAGCGCAAGCCGGTCTACATTCCCTTCCCGCAGGCCACGCCCCAGGTCGTGCTCATCGACCCGGAGGTCTGCCTGAACTTCAAACGCGGCGTCCTGACCGACAAGTGCAAGAAGACCTGCGTCGAGGCCTGCGGCGAGAAGAAGGCGATCGATTTCCAGCAGAAGGAGGAGTTCCAGGAGATCAAGGTCGGCACGATCATCGTCGCCACCGGTTTCCAGGCCTTTGACGTCGCGCGCATGCCGCAATACGGCTACGGGCGCTATCCCAACGTCTACACGGCTTTGGAGGTCGAGCGGCTGGTGAACGCCTCCGGGCCGACGGCAGGCGATGTTCTCCTGCGCGACGGTCGCCATCCCAAGTCGATCGGCATCATCCATTGCGTCGGCTCGCGCGACAAGAAGACGAACCGCTGGTGCTCGCGCGTGTGCTGCATGTACTCCATGAAGCTGGCCCACCTGCTGAAGGAGCACACCGAGGCGGAGATCTACAATTTCTACATCGACATCCGCGCCCCCGGCAAGGGGTACGAGGAATTCTACGACAAACTGCTGGAGGAGGGGGTGCACTTCATCCGCGGGCGCGTGGGCGAGGTGACCGACTGGGCCTTCATTCCCGAGGAGGAAGGCAAGCTGGTCATCCGGGTGGAGGACACGCTGGCCAACGTGGTGCGGCGGATCCCGGTGGACATGGTCGTGCTTTCCACCGGTCTCGAGCCGCAGCCGGACGCCCAGGCCGTTCGCCGCCTCTTCAACATGAGCTGCGGTTCCGAAGGTTTCTTCCTCGAGCGGCACCCGAAGCTCGCGCCCGTGAACACGTTCACGGACGGCATCTACCTCGCGGGCTGCTGCCAGAGCCCCAAGGATATTCCCGACAGCGTGGCGCAGGCCGGCGCGGCGGCCGCCGAAGCGATGGTGCTCATCGACAAGGGGCACATCGAGCAGGAGCCCAACACCGCGTACATCCTCGACGACTGCAGCGGCTGCAAGTCCTGCATCCCGCTGTGTCCGTATACCGCCATCACCTTCAACGAAGGCACCAAAAAGGCGGTCATCAACGAGGCGCTCTGCAAAGGCTGCGGCACGTGCGTCGGATCGTGTCCGTCGGGCTCGATCGTGCAGAATCTCTTCGAGGACGAAGAGGTGTTCAGCGAAATTCAGGGGGTATTGGCCAATGACTAAGGAATGGACGCCACGGATCGTGGCTTTTTTCTGCAACTGGTGCACGTACACGGCGGCGGATCTGGCGGGGGTGTCGCGGATGAAGTACGCGGCGAACACGCGGACGATCCGGGTGATGTGCTCGGGGCGGATCGACCCGCAGTTTGTGCTGGAGGCCTTTGCGAAGGGGGCCGACGGGGTGCTGATCGGGGGGTGCCATCCGAACGACTGCCATTACGCGGAGGGCAACTACAAGATGCTGCGGCGCTTCCGGCTGCTCAAGCGGATGCTCAAGGATCTGGGGATCGCGGAGGAGCGGCTGCGGCTGGAATGGATCTCGGCGGCGGAGGGCGAGAAGGTCAAAGCGGTGGTCAACGAGATGGTGCGCAAGCTCACGGCGCTGGGGCCTCTGGACGTGCCGGGGAAGTTTGCGGACTGGGATCGGGAGATCAGCCCGCTGGCGGCCGCCGCGGCGGCGGCGCCGGTGGAACACGAGGTGGCCCATGCCTAAGCCGAAGATCGCGTTTTACTGGTGCGCCTCCTGCGGGGGGTGCGAGGAGACGGTGGTGGACCTGGCCGAGGACATTCTCGGGGTGGTGGAGAAGGTGGACATCGTGCTGTGGCCGGTGGCGATGGACTTCAAGTACCGGGACGTGGCGGCGATGGCCGACCAGTCGATCTTCGCCACGCTGCTCAACGGGGCCATCCGCTCGAGCGAGCAGGAGGCGATGGCGCGGCTGTTGCGGCGCAAGAGCAAGTATCTCATCGCCTACGGCTCGTGCGCGTGCACGGGGGGCATCCCCGCGCTGGCCAACCAGTTTACCCGGGAACAGATCCTGAAGTTCAACTACGAGGAGGCGCCCTCGGTGGTGAACGCGGCCCGGACGCGGCCGCAGCTGGTGTTCGAGGAACAGGGCCGGCGGCCCCACCTGCCGGAGCTGCACCAGGTGGTGCGCGCCCTGGACCAGGTGGTGGAGGTCGATTACTACATTCCGGGCTGCCCGCCCACGCCCAAGATCACCCAGGCGGCAGTGGCGGCCCTGCTCGATGGGCGGCTGCCGCCCAAGGGCGCGGTGCTCGCCCCGGACATTGCGCTGTGCGAGGAGTGCCCGCGGCGCGACTCCAAGCCCACGGACCTGAGCTTCACCGGCTTCACCCGGACGCATCAGAAGCTGCTCGACCCGCAGGTGTGTCTGCTGGCGCAGGGGGTGGTGTGCATGGGGCCGGCTACCCGCCAGGGCTGCGGGGCGCAGTGCCCCAGTGGCAACATGCCCTGCACGGGCTGCTTTGGCGGCACCGACCGGGTGAAGGACCAGGGGGCGAAGATGCTCTCGAGCCTCTGCGCCAATCTGGTGCCCAAGGAGGAAAAGGAGATCGATGCGGCGCT